>NZ_JAPCIS010000008.1:0-150875 GCF_027707425.1 Aeromonas sp. QDB63 | reverse complement strand
CCCAACTGGCGCAGGCGTTGCGCTTGTTGTTCGGTCGGTTCGAGTCGGAATTTGTAGGCTTTCAGAATTTGCATTTAGCGCTCAGTGTGTAGCATTATTGCCATATCTATTAATGCCCGATTGAGTGACAGAATGCAATTCACTAAAATTAATAAATCACGCCATGCGGCCTACGCTTTACACGTACATTTGGTGTTTATCACCAAGTATCGAAAGCCGATATTGGGGGATCTGCATCACGCTTCCTTCAGTCAGTGTGCGGCAGAGGTTTGCAGAGATTTTGGTGCGGAACTGAAAGAGTGTGACGGAGAGGCTGATCATGTTCACATGCTGATAGAGTACGCGCCAACGGTACAGCTATCGGTACTGGTGAACTCGTTAAAGGCGGTCACATCAAGGCGACTGCGTAATGAATTTCTGGACTTGAGAGGTGCTTACAGCAAACCCGTACTCTGGTCACGCTCTTACTTTGCGGGCTCTTGCGGCGGAGCACCGTTGGAGGTGATCAAGCAATACATTCAAAACCAGCGGGGCTGACGCCCCGGCGAAATTCCCCTCCCACCTACGTCGGAGGGAGTCCCCTTTCGCATTTAAGATGGCCTGCCACTCGTCCGCCGGCAGCCAGCCGGGTTCGTCCCCGTCCCCCAGGGCGATGAACCCCTCGTAGTCGAGCTCGCCGATCAGCTCCCCTTCCCGGTAGAGGGGATCGTCGATGGCGATCACCAGGGACTGGCTGTCAATGAGAGAGAGCGCCTTTCGCACCACTGCGCCGAACTCCCGGTCCACCAGCACCACCTTGCTCTGGGCGTGCTGGAAGATGAAGGCCATTGCGTCCGCATCGAGCCGGGTGTTGATGGTGTTGAGCACAGCGCCGCTCATGGGTACCCCGAAGTGCGCCTCGAACATGGCCGGCACATTGGGGGCGACGATGGAGACGGTGTCCCCCTCGCCAATGCCGCGACGGCGCAGGGCCGAGGTGAGCTGGCGGCAACGGCGTTCGGTCTGGGCCCAGCTCTGGCGCAAGGGGCCGTGGATCAGCGCCGGATAGTCGGGATAGACCCGGGCGGCCCGCCCCAGAAAGCTCAAGGGGGTCAGCGCCTCGAAATTGGCGGGCGTCTTGCCAAGGCCGGCGTCGTACATGTTCTGCTCTGTCATCGGATCCTTCCTCACAGGGACACAAAACGGGGTGGCACTCGCGGTTCACCACGACCGGCATTGTGCCCTGATGCGGGGCCAGGATGCCGGCTGGAACCGGATGAAAGGGTATCAAGGGGGCCAGATCCCAGGTATTAGCGAAACGTCTTAGGGGCCCTCGGCCCTGCTCCCCCTGTCGCCAATCGCCGACGCTATTTTTGTGCGGTCACTTTTTGCGCAGTCAGCCCCTGTCGCGATCCCGTGGCCCTTGCCTTGAGCCTGCGGCGCAAAATGCCAAGAATGATCCCAAGCCCTCAACGGGTATGAGTACAAGGAGAAGAGTGATGAACAAATCCATGTTGGCAGGTGTCGGGATCGGTGTTGCCTCTGCGCTGGCATTGTCGGCGGTCGCCAGCGGATCCCTGTTTTCATCAGAGCCCCAGTTTGCCGAGGTGCTGGCCAGCAAGCCGGTGACCGAGACCATCAAGACGCCACGTCAGGAGTGCCGCAACGTCACCCTGACCCACCGCAAGCCGGTGCAGGACGAGCACAAGATCCTGGGTACCGTGGTTGGCGCGGCCCTGGGCGGCGTGGTCGGCCACCAGTTTGGCGGTGGCAGCGGCAAGAAGGTGGCCACCGCCGCCGGTGCCGTGGCAGGGGGTTATGCCGGGAATCAGGTGCAGGGCAACATGCAGGCCGGTGATACCTACACCACCACGGAGCAGCGCTGCAAGACGGTGCAGGAGAGCAGCACCCGCACCATCGGCTATGACGTCACCTACCGCCTCGCCGGCCAGGAGGGGGTGGTACGCATGGAGAAGCAACCCGGCCCCACCATTCCGGTCAAGGATGGCAAGCTGGTACTGAGCAACGCGCAGGGTTGATACTCCGTTAGGAGCGCCCTGCCATGAGGAAGGCCCGCCATGACGGTGGGCCTTTTTCATCTTCGCAACCCAACCTGTCTGCAACAAGTCTTCCCAACAAAAGTCTTCCCAACTAAGAAAGGGGCCCGCAGGCCCCTTTTTATATTGAGACGTCATCCTCAGTGGCGACCGAAGGGCCACCAGGACTTGTCGTTGTCCTGGATGTCGACCCGGGTCTGCTGCAGGGCGCCGGGCTGGCCCCCTTCCACCCGATCGAGGCTCACCCTGAACTGCTCGGTGGGCTCCACAAACCAGTCATCGATGATCAGCACCTTGACCGACTTGCTGCCCCCCTCGCCCGCAGCCCAGCTCACGGTCTGGCTGAACCAGGGCAGGAAATCCAGCCCCCAGCGCGCCGTGACTCCGTCAAGGGCCACCCGGGCCCGGGCCGGCTTGCTCAGATCGCCGCTGCGCACCAGGGGGATCTCGGCAAACCACTGCCCCTCGTTCACCGTCATGCTGGCGCGCGCCAGCGAGATGGTGGACGGCGCCAGCTTGTCCTTGATGGTCACCAGGGTCTGGTGCTGATCCCCCAGGGCCGCGCCGCTCGGGTCAAACAGCTCCAGGGTAAAGGTCTCGTCCCCCTCGTGCAGGGTGTCGCTCTTCACCGGAATGCTGATGGTCTGGGGCTCGCTCTGCCCGGCGGCCCAGTGCAGGGTGCCGGTGAGGGGCGCCACGTCGCTTGTGTCCCCGCTGCCGTAGACGATGCGATAGCTGACGCTCGCCTCCCCGTGGCTGCCATCGCTGCGACTGACACTCAGGGACAAGGTATTCCCCTCCTCCACGTTCGCAGCGGCGCTCTCGAGACTCAATACCCCGGCGGGTGGCTGCGGATACTGGATGGCCACCAGCACCGGATCGTGATCCGAGGCGCTGAAGGGCCCTTCGGATTTCGCCAGCTGACCGCTGTACTTAGTGCCGTACTCGAAGAAGTTGCTCTCGGCGGAGTTGATGTGCCAATCCTCGATGCCGATCACCTTGGCCGCGAGGCTCGGGTTTGCCAGGGCGTGATCCAGGTTGCCGAGCTCCCCTTCGTAGCTGTAGGAGTAGGTGTCGGTGCCATGGAAGCGGGTATTGAGGTTCACCAGACCATACCCCTTGCCAAGGGCGCTGCCGCTCTCCTCGAAGGGCTGACCCGCCAGAGTGGTGAAGGAGGCGCTCATGATCTGGCGCGCCTGGGCGGCCGGATCATAGTCGGTCAGCACCCGGATGGGATCCTCCATGCCATAGGCGTTCATGTCGCCGATAAGCAGCAGATCCCCGGCCAGATCCTTGAGGTGCTCCCCCAGCACCTTGGCGGCGGAGACCCGCAGCGCGTTGCAGTGGCCCTGGCCATCCAGCGGATCGGCGCTGGCGTAGTCGGGGTAATCCTCGAAGCAGGCGGAGCCCTTGGACTTGAGGTGGTTGACCACCAGGGTCAGGGGCGCATCCCCCTTGGGCGAGCTGAAACGCTGCACCAGCGACTCGCGCATCCCCTGATTGATGGTCACCGGTTTGCCGCTGGCGTCCACCGCCTCGGCCTGCTGCACCGGCAGCGCGATAAGGCTGGCGGCCCCCTCCGGGGTCACTTTGGCGGGTCGGTAGATGAGCCCCACCGTGATGGCGTCGGTGCCAATGGGCTTGCCATCCGGCGAGGCAATCCAGCGGTAGTGATCCGCCTCGTCCGGCTGGGCGGCGTTGAGGGCCGTAACCAGATTGGCGATGGCGGAGTTGTCGCCATAGCCGTTGTTCTCGATCTCCATCAGCCCCACCACGTCGGCATTGAGGCGGGTGATGGCGCTGACTATCTTGGTGCGCTGCAACTCGAACTCCGCCACCGTCAGGGCGCCCCGGTTGCTGCCGGTGGGGTTGGCATCCCCGCCCACGACCGTGGTGAAGAAGTTGAGCACGTTGAAGCTCGCGACCCGCAGATCCCCCGCCTCGGCGAGCTCGGGGGTTTCCACCCGATCCCAGCCACTGTGATCTATCTGGCTCGCGTCGATGCGATTGCTGGCCACCAGCCTGAACAGGTTGTAGGAGTAACCAAGCGCCCCCTCCAGCCCGTTGAGCTTGTCGCCGATGCGCAGGTAACCGTCCTCGGCGTTGAAGCCGGGGAACCAGGGCAGCACACCGTCCGGCGCCTTGGCGTCGGTCTCCACCACCAGCTGGTTCTGCTGGTTGCGAAGGGCCCAGTCGCTCGCCTCCTGGCTCATGGCGGCAAATTTCTGGGTCGACTTGATGAGCGGCGCGCCATAAGAGAGCACCAGGTTGTTGCGCTTGCCGTCGTAATCGAAGCTGAAGTTGCGGGTCACCACCAGGCTGGAACCGGGCACCAGCCGTACCTGCATCCCCTCGTGACGCTCCAGCAGCTGGCTCAGGCTCTCGCCCGCCACCGGCAGCAGATCCACCGCAGCCGGGATGGCCCCTTGCGGCCGGGTCACCACCAGCTCGTCTGCGTTGATCTGGGTCTGGTTGAAATACTCCTTCACCTTGCCAGACACACACACCTCGGCCCCCGGCACGACGGCAGCGTTGGCCTTGGTGGTGTAGACGAAGAGGCCGTCGGAGGTAGCCGCATTCCCGTCCCCCTGCTCGTCCTGAATGAAGAAGCCCTTGTAGAGGCCGATCACTACCTGGGTCACCACGCCGCGGGTGGCGTAAGCCTGTTCCGATTCGAACTTGCCGGCTGGCACCAGGGGGCTGCTGGTGCCGGGGCCCTGAATGGCGGGCACCGGCACCAACTGATCCACCGGGCAGACGAAGGCGGGCGGCTGGGTGCCATCGCAGGGACCATCGCCACTGCAACCCAGGCCACTGGCGTCATCTTTCGGGGCGGCCACGTATTCCTGCGCCGGATCAAAAGGCGACGTCGCATCAGTGCGGCCCATGGTGACGGTGGCCTTGCGGCGCAGGGTCATGTCCAGGGTCGAAACGTTGCCGGAGACCCAGGACGTGCCCGGATCCACCCCTACCTGGCCGAAGCTGTCGATTATCTCGCTGCCGCGATAGAGCACCAGGGCATCGTCGCCGTTGAACACCAGGTTGCCGCTGGTCTGATTGGCCTTGGCCAGGATCTCGGCATTTGCGGAGGGGTTGGCCAGCACCAGACTGGCGCCCGGGGCCAGGGTGCCTTGCAGCGCCAGGCTGTTGGTGGGGGATTCGCTGATGGGTTTGCCGTTGGCGTAGAGGGCCAGCCGGTATTGTGAGAGATCGACGGCGTCGCTGCCGAGGTTGCTCAGCTCCACCGCCTTGTTGTTGCCGGACCCTTCCAGGTATTCGGTGATGAGCAGTTGTGCCTGTGCCTGTCCAGCGAGCGCCAGCCCGACGGCCAGCGCCACCAGAGAGTGTCTTCCTGACATGGTCAGTTTCCTTTTTTATTTGCAGATCATGTTATTGGCGCCCCGCACAAGGCGGGCCGCAGCACCTTGGATGCAGCCATCAGCGGGAGGCATGTCAGCCCCCGGCCGAAACTGCGCGCCCACTCTGCCCCGTCGACGCCGGGGCTGCTGCGAGCTGGCTAACAATGACAACAAAATGTTGCGCCAAGGTGACGGGCAATACCCGAATGGGCAGTGTCTGCCATCGCTGCGCAGGAAGTTGTCGCCCCCCAGCCCCTGCTGGCTGCCTCCGTCAGGGAGCGACATCGGCTCCGGGGCAGACGGGGGGAACACTACGGCGGCCTCTGCCCGGTACCATTTCGTGAACAGCGCCACTCACAGACTCCGAATCATGGGCAAATCCATGGGTGCCATACCGGGCGCCACCCCCTTCGTGGCCCGAGAAGGCAGAAAACCGCGGGATGAGACTCTCTCCTGGTGCTCTTGTGGAACCGGTTTCAGTAATGACAGAAATAACAAGAGAGGGGATGACACAAACGTTTGTTGCTTTTGCGCTCGCGAATGGCAATAGTTCTCACTTTCTTTTTTGACCGTCTCTATTCTCGAGGTGCTACAAGATGTTTCGTCACCCCCTGGCAAAGTTGCTGCTGCTCGGCCAGCTCGTCCTGGTGAGCTGGATGGCGCAGGCCGCCCCCCCCGTTGAAGTGGAAGATGTGATGGGCCGCAAGGTCTCCCTCAGCCTTCCGGCAAGCCGCATCGTGCTCGGTTTCTATCCCGAAGATTACCTGGCGGTGGCCGGTGAAGGCGGGGCCGAACGCCTGGTGGGCATGTCCCTGGGCTGGTTCATGAAGTCCCGTCCCGCCATCTGGTCTCTCTACGTGGCCAGCCAGCCACAACTGGCCAAGGTCCCCGACCTTGGCAACGTACAGGATCAGAGCTTCTCCATCGAGAAGACCCTGGCGGTCAAGCCCGACCTGGTGATCCTGGCGAAGTGGCAATATGAGGCCCTGGCCGCCGACCTGCCACGCCTTGAGCAGGCGGGGATCCCGGTGGTGGTCATCGACTACAACGCCCAGACCCTGACACAGCACATGGCGAGCACCCTGCTGCTTGGCAAGCTGACCGGCCAGGAGGCCCGCGCCCGGAAGATGGCCGACGAGTACAAGGCCAAGATTGACACCATCACCTCCCGCATCGCCGCCGCGAAGCGCACGCCGCCCCGGGTCTACATCGAGCTGGGTGACAAGGGTCCGGCCGAGTACAGCTACACCTATGGCAAGGACATGTGGGGCGCCATGGCCCTGCTGGCCGGTGGCGACAACGTGGCCGCCCCCTTCGTCGATCGCTGGGGCCCCATCCACCCGGAACAACTGCTGGCGAGCAAGCCCGAGGTGATCCTGATGGCGGGCTACGAGAGCGTGAGCAGTGCCGTCGCCATGCAGGTGGGCCAGGATGTGTCGGCAGAGACCGTGCGCCAGCGTCTGCAAGGCTTTGCTGCCCGTCCGGGCTGGAGCGAGCTGCCTGCGGTGAAGGAGGGTCGCCTCTACGCGGTCTATCACGGCGCCACCCGCAGCATCATGGATGCCGCCCTCATCGAGTTCATGGCTAAGGCCCTCTATCCGGACCTTTTCCAGGATCTCGCTCCCCTGGCCACCTATCAGGCGTTCTACCAGCACTACCTGCCCATCCGTCCCCAGGGCACCTTCATGCTGGGCATCAAGCAGGATGACGCAAGCTAACCCCGGCAATTCGGGTGCGGCCCACCTCGGCCACGCCCTCTTCAGCAACCCTCTTGGATTGTGTGGGCGCCTCTTGCGGCGCCCGTTTCAGGATTGACATCATGAATGATTTGGCTGCCCTGCAGCAGACCCTCGCCCGGCAGCGGCAACGGGAGCGCCGTCGCTGGCACTGGCTCCTGCTGCTCACCCTGGTCCTGTGCATTACCCTGGTGCTCGACATCGCCACCGGCCCCTCCCTGTTGGCCCTGCACGACGTGATCGATGCCCTGGTTTCCCCCGCCCAGGCCGATCCCATGACCCGCACCATCGTCCACGACATGCGCTTGCCTATCGCCCTCATGGCCCTGGTGGTCGGCGCCTCCCTCGGCCTTGGCGGCGTGCAGATGCAGACCCTGCTGGACAACCCCCTCGCCAGTCCCTACACCCTGGGGCTCGCGGCGGCGGCGGGCCTGGGCGCGGCGCTCGCCCTCTACACCGGCGGCCTCGGGCTCTCCCCCCTAGTGGCCATCCCGGCCGGCGCCTTCATTGTGTGCATGTTTGCCGCCTGCCTGCTGTTTGGGCTGGCCATGATGCGCCATGTCAGCAGCCAGACCCTGATCCTGGCGGGCATCGCCCTGCTGTTCCTGTTCCAGTCCCTGCTCTCCCTGCTGCAGTTCCTCTCCTCCCCCGAGCTCAACCAGCAGATCCTGTTCTGGCTGTTTGGCAGCCTGATGCGCACCACTTGGGACTCCCTGATCATCACCGCCGTCGTCACCCTGATCTGCACCCTGCTCATCTACCGGGATGCCTGGGCCCTCACCAGCCTGCGCCTCGGGGAAGCCCGTGCCCGCAGCCTCGGAGTCAACGTCGACAGGCTGCGCATGAAGACCCTGGTGCTGGTCGCCCTGCTCACCGCCACCGCCACCAGCTTCGTCGGCGTGATCGGCTTCGTCGGCCTGGTGGCCCCCCATATCGCCCGCATGCTGGTGGGGGAAGATCAGCGCTTTTTGATCCCCCTCTCCGCCCTGTGCGGGGCCTGCATGCTCTCGGCGGCCTCGGTGCTCTCCAAGTCCATCATTCCGGGAGCCCTCTTCCCCATCGGCATCGTCACCGCGCTCATTGGCGTGCCCTTCTTCATCTGGTTGATCCTCGGCAGGGGGCGCAAACGTGCTTGAAATATCCCGACTCTCCCTCTCCCTCGGCCAGCAGACCCTGCTGCGGGATCTCAGCCTCACTCTGCATCCGGGTCAGGTCCATGTGATCATCGGCCCGAACGGGACCGGCAAGACCTCCTTGATGCGCACCCTCTTCGGCGAGCTGACCCCGGACAGTGGCGACATCCGCCTCGGGGACCAGAGTGCCCGCCAGATGACGCAGGCCAGGTGGCGCCAGCAGTTTGGCTACATGCCCCAGAACATCCAGCTGGAGCTGGATCTCAGCGTCATCGAGGTGGTGGTGCTCGGGCGCCTCGACAGCCTCTCCATGCGCCTCGCGGACGAGGACATACTGGCGGCCGGCCGCGCCCTGCAGGCGCTCGGCATCGCCCATCTGGCGGATCGCCCCCTCTACTCCCTGAGCGGCGGCCAGCGGCAGATGGTGCTCTTCGCCCAGGTGCTGCTGCGCGATCCCCGCATCATGATGCTGGACGAGCCGGTCAGCGCCCTGGACCTGCACCACCAGATGCAGCTGATGGAGCACCTGTGCCAGCAGACCCGGGATCAGCAGTGGATCACCCTGGTGGTGCTGCACGATCTCAACCTGGCCGCCCAGTTTGCCGATCAGCTGATCGTGCTGGCAGGGGGGGAGCTCCAAGCCTTCGGCCCCCCCGCCCGGGTGCTCGACGCGGCCCTCATCGAGCGCCTCTACCAGGTGCCGGTGGAGATAAGCCACGATCAGCGCGGCATCCCCTTCCTCAGAACCCTGCGAAAGACGTCATGACACAGTGCTGCGCCACCCCGGCGACCTCCTCCCGACACGGTGGCGGGAGGCGACCATGAACGGCGCCTCCTACTGGCGGGACTGGCAGGGTATGAGCCCGGCCGCCCGCCTGCTCATCACCAATGGGCTCGCCTTCAACCTCGGCTTCTACATGATGATGCCCTTCCTCGCCCAGCACATGGGCAGCGGCCTGGGCCTGGCCGGCTGGGCCTGTGGCCTGGTCATGGGGATGCGGGTCTTCAGCCAGCAGGGGCTGTTCCTGCTAGGGGGGACGCTTGGGGATCGCATCGGCTATCACCCCGCCATCGTCTGGGGTTGCCTGGTGCGATCGGTCGGCTTCCTGCTGCTGGGCTGGGCCGAGTCCCTGCCCATACTGCTGCTGGCGGCGACCCTGACTGGCTTTGCCGGGGCCCTGTTCACCCCCTGCGCCCAGGCCTATCTGGCGAGCGAATGCCACAATCCGAGCCAGCGCCAGCGCGCCTTCGCCCTGCACAATCTCGCCAGCCAGGCGGGCATGCTGCTCGGCCCCCTGGTCGGCCTCACCCTGACCCAGCAGAGCTATGCCCTGACAGGGCTCTTGGCGGCGAGCCTCTTCGCCCTGCTCGGGGTGCTGCAGTATCGGGTGCTGCCCAAACGCCCGGTGGCCAACCAGAGACCGCGCGGCGCCATCTTGCGCCAGTGGGGGGACATCCTGCGCCAGCGCCCCTTCATGGGGTTCACCCTGCTCGCGGGCAGCTACCAGATCCTGTTCCACCAGCTCTATCTGGCCCTGCCCGCCCATATCCAGAGCCTGCCGGACGCCACCCGGCTGCTCGGCGGCGTCTTCACCCTCTCGGCGGTGATCGGCGTCCTGCTCCAGCTGCCGGCATCGCGCCTGGTGGAGCGCCGTCTGGGGGTGCCGCTCGCCATGGGGCTCGGCATAGGGCTGATGGGGCTGAGCTATCTCGCCCTGCCCCTGCTCTCCCCCTGGCCGACGGCAGGCGTGTTGACGCAGGTGGCCCTGCTTTCCCTGGGCTCCATCCTCTGCTTCCCGCTCTTTGCCGCCCAGCTGCCCCGCTACGCTCCCCCTGACCAGCTCGCCAGCTACTACGGCTTCTATGCCAGCGCCGGCGGCTGCATGGCACTCTTTGGCAACCTGCTTATCGGTTTTATGCTGGGGGACGCGGGCACCCGCCCCACCACCGCCATCTGGACACTGCTGGCCCTCGCCGGCCTGCTGGCTGGAGTTGGCCTCTATACCCAGCTGCGCAAGGATGGCCAGGTTCAGCCGGCCACCCATCAATAAACAGGGCGGCCTTGGCCGCCCGGTTTTATTCCCTTTCCTCCCCCTTCCACTTTCTGCCTTATCCGGCTAACCAGAACCTGTTTCAAGACCTTGCCAGATAAGCGAGCAAGCTCGGCTGTGCTCGATGAGCAAAGCAACATCGGACATGCACGATGGCGATAAAAAGGACGCCATCAGGCGTCCTTGCAGGTGAAAATAAGACCGGGTCAACTCCCCAGATGCAGCGCCAACCAGACCGCCAGCGGGATCACCACTATCGAGAGCGCGTTGCCGCCCAGCACTATGCTGGCCACCTTGTCGGGCTGGCACTGGTACTGCTCGCACAGGATGTAATTCAATACCGCCGGGGGCAGTGCCACCGAGAGTGTCAGCAGCGGGATCCAGGCAGGCTCCAGGGGCAGCAGCCAGACGGCGAGCCCAAGGGAGAGGCCCCCCGCCAGCAGATAGAGCAGGTTGCACTTGAGGGCCAGCCCCAGATGGCTCAGATCCCCCTCCATCAGCCTCACCCCCAAGGCAAACAGCATCAGGGGCACCGCTATCTGACCGAGCAGGGCGGCGCTGGTCACCAGGTATTCCGGCAGCGGGATATGCAGGTTGGCCACCAGCAGGCCGGCGAAGGCGGCACAGAGCACGGGGCTTCTCAGCCAGCCCCAGCGGGAGCTACTGGCCGAGAGGATAAACATGCCCACCGTGAAGTGGAGCAGGTTGGAGAGCACGAACAGGATGACGATGGCGCCGAGCTGCTGCTCGCCAAAGGCGAGCACCATCAGCGGAATGCCGAGGTTGCCCGTGTTGCGAAACATGGCGGGCAGGATCAGGGCCGCCCGCGCTATCTCCTTGAGCCTGAGCAGGGCGAGCAGCAGGCCAGGGAGCAAAATCACCAGGGCGCCAGCCGCGACAAGCGGCAGGTGCGCCGCCAGATCCAGCGGGTATTTCACCAGGGCCGAGAAGACCAGCGCCGGGGTAAAGAGCTCGATATTGGCCCGGTTGATGTAACCCAGGTCGCCACCCGGTCGCAGCCGCCCATAGAGGGCGCCGAGGCCCGCCACCGCAAACACCGGGATGACGATATTGAGCAGGGCGCTGAACATGGGGGCTCCCGATCAGAGTTCGCGGGCCGGACGTCCCATCAGCACCACGGGATCCAGGGTGACCTCCTGGCTGCCGTTGCTGACCCAGAGCTGGCCGTCGGAGATGGTGCAGGTGAGCTGCATGGTGCGCTCCACCATGGCCGCCAGCGGCAGGGTCTGGCTGTCGGAGAGCTCGATGACGCTCAGGTTGTCGTGCAGACCGAGCTTGCCCTGGTTCTGCTTCCACCAGACGCTGGTGCCACGGCCGCCGTAAAGGTAGAGCACTACCTGGCGGGAACGGTTGCACGCCTTCTTGAGGCGCTTCTCGTCCGGCTGGCCCAGCTCAATCCAGAGTTCAATCTCGTCGGAGTAGTTCTTGCGCCAGAGCTCGGGTTCGTCGTCGGCAGAGAGCCCCTTGGTGAACTCCAGCCGCTCGGCGGCATGCCAGGCGAAGGCCGCGAGGCGGATCATCATGCGCTCGTCGGTCTCGGAGGGGTGACGGGCCAGGGTGAGGGAGAAGTCCTGATAGAGATTGCGATCCATGTCAGACAAGCTGATCTGGGCCTTGAAGATGGTTGCCTTGAGCGCCATAGAAGTCGTGAACACCTGATAAAAGAGAAAGGGGCGGACATGCCGGGCGTCAGTGTAATCAAAATGGCCGCCGGGTTCGACCGTCTTGCGCTCCCTTTACCCTATCAGGGTCGGGATAAGTGCTTCAGGAGACACAAAAAACAAATGCCAGTCCGAGGACTGGCATTTGGCGGCATGAACGAGAGTGACTCACTTCTCGGCGGACTTGACCCCGAAGGCATTGAGCAGCAGGCAGCAGGTGACTGCCACGGCCACGAAGCCACTCAGAAAGATAAAGGGCATGGCCCCGTATCCCAATATGTTCCAGATGGTTTGTTCGAGCAGACTCATAGTGTGTCCTTCATCCAGTGAAATGGGTGTCCCTTTCGCGACGGGGTAGTCCCCGCTCCTGATAAGGCTATTTGACCTCAACCCGCGCCTGAGTCCTATGCCACCAAAGTAATAAATGGGGCACCAGTTTGCGCCAGATCAATAATTTAGCCCCTTGTCACCCCGTTTTCCGCTCCCCGAGGCCCCTGGCTTGGACAAAAAAGGCGGGGCGACCCAGGGCCGCCCCGCCTGTTTGTCACGCAGACGCCTCAGCCATAGAAGCGCTGCTGCTCCGCCGCCATCGCCTTGAGCCGCGCACAGGGGGCAAAGCGGTCGCCAAAGCGCTTCTGATGGTGCTCGAGGCGCCCCACCAGATAGTCGATGCCGAGGCTGTCCATGTAGCGGAAGGGGCCGCCCAGGAACGGCGGGAAGCCGATGCCGAAGATGGCGCCGATGTCGCCGTCCCGGGCCGAGGCCACCACGCCGCTGTCGAGCGCCATGGCCGCCTCGTTGAGCATCAGCAGCACGCAGCGCTCGGCGATCTCCTGCCTGGCCAGCCTGGCCTGGGGCTTGACGCCGAGCACGTCGTAGACGCTCGCGTCCACCGTCTTCTTGCCCTCCTTGCCGGTGAGCCGGTTGCGCGGCGCCGCCTTGCCATAGAGGTAGAAGCCCTTGCCGTTCTTGCGCCCCTTGCGATCGTCTTCCAGCAGCTTGTCAAACGCCTTGGGGGCCTGGAACTGCTCACCACCCAGCTCCTTTTCGAGGATGGGGGAGATCTTGGCCCCCACGTCGATCCCCACCTCGTCCAGCAGGGTGATGGGGCCCACCGGGAAGCCGAAGTCGAGCAGGGCGCCGTCCAGCACCTCCACCGGCTCCCCTTCCAGCACCAGGCGGGCCGCCTCGTTCATGTAGGGGGCCAGGATGCGGTTGACGTAGAAACCCGCCTCGTCCTTCACGACGATGGGGGTCTTGCCCTGGGCCCGGGCGAACGCCAGGGTGGTGGCCACCGTCTCGGCGCTGGTACCCGCGTGGGGAATGATCTCGGCGAGCGGCATCTTGTCCACCGGGCTGAAGTAGTGCAGCCCCACCACCCGCTCCGGATGCGTCGCCGCCGAGGCGATCTGGTGGATGGGCAGGGAGGAGGTGTTGGAGGCAAACACCGTGTGCTCAGCGCACTCGCGCTCCACGTCCTGCACCATCCGGTGCTTGAGATCGATATCCTCGAACACCGCCTCCACCACCATGTCGACCCGGTGGAAGCCGGAGTAGTCCAGGGTGCCGGTGAGCAGGCTCATCTGTTTCTCCAGTTCGCTGCGCAGCAGTTGGCGACGCTTGAGCTTCCTCGCGAGGATGTCGTAGCTGTAGCGCATGGCGTTGCCGATGCCGGCGCTCGCCACATCCTTGATCCGCACCGGCACCCTCGCCTTGGTGGCGGTGACGAAGGCGATGCCGCCCCCCATCAGGCCGCCCCCCAGCACGGCCGCATGGGCCACCTTGCGGGGCTCGGCCCCCTGATAGCTCACCTCTTTCTTCATCTCTGTGGTGGCGAAGAAAATAGAGCGCAGGGCGGCGGATTCCGGCGTCATCACCAGCTCGCCGAAGTGGCGGGCCTCGGCCAGCAGGCCGGCCTGCATCCCCTCCTCCACGCCGATGCGCACCACCTCGATGATGCGCTCCGGCGCCGGGTAGTTGCCCCGGGTCTTCGCCTTCACCCCCTTGCGGGCCTGATCGAACAGCACCTTGCGCCCGAGCGCGTTGGTCTCCAGCACCTTGCCCTGCAGATCCCGCTTCAGGCGGTGGCGCGGCTTGCCCTTCTTGGCGAGCTTGATGGCGGCTTCCAGCAAAATGGAGGTGGGCACCATGTCATCCACCAGCCCGAGTTTCTTGGCCTGCTTGGCCCGCACCTGCTTGCCGGTCAGCATCAGATCCAGCGCCTTGGCCACCCCGATGAGGCGCGGCAGACGCTGGGTGCCGCCGGAGCCCGGCAGCAAGCCGAGCTGCACTTCCGGCAGCCCCAGCACGGTTTTAGCGTGATCGGTCACCACCCGGCCATGGCAGGCGAGCGCCAGCTCCAGCCCGCCGCCGAGGCAGGGGCCGTGGATGGCGGCGATCACCGGTATGCCCAGGGATTCGATCTCGGCGAACACATCCTGCCCGGCCCGGGAGAGCGATTCGGCGTCCTGGGCGCTGGTGCAGGCTGCCAGCATGGCGATGTCGGCCCCCGCGATGAAGGAGTCCTTCTTGCCGGAGACGATCACCAGGCCGATCAGATCCCCGTTCCCCCGCACCTCGGCCAGCAGGTGGCGGATCTCGTCCGCAAAGGAGGCCTTCAGGGTGTTCATGCTCTCACCGGGCACATCCATGGTGAGGATGCCGATGCCGTCTTTGCGAATTTCCAGGGAAAAAGTCTTCTCGTTCATCATTCCACCTCCAGCACCATGGCCACACCCAGCCCACCCGCCGCACAGGCGGTGTTGAGCCCCAGTCCCCCGCCCCGGCGCCGCAGTTCGTGCAGGGTCTGGGTGATCATGCGCGCCCCGGTGGCGGCAAAGGGGTGGCCGTAGGCCAAAGAGCCGCCGAGCACGTTGAATTTGTCCATGTCCACCTCGCCGATGGCCTGATCCCGGCCCAGCTTGTCACGGGCAAATTCGGCACTGGCAAACATCTTGAGGTTCGCCAGGGTCTGGGCAGCGAAGGCTTCGTGCATGTCGATGAGGGTGAGATCAGCCAAGGTGATGCCCGCGCGGTCCAGCGCCAGCGGCGTGGCGTAGGAGGGGCCCATCAGCATGTCCTGCCACACGTCGATGGCGGAGAACGCGAAGCTGCGAATGTAGCCCAGCGGCTCCAGACCGAGCTCGCGGGCACGCCCTTCACGCATCATCAGCACGGCGGCGGCGCCGTCGGTGAGCGGAGTGGCGTTGGCGGCGGTCACCGAGCCGTGAGCCCGGTCAAACACCGGCTTGAGCTTGGCGTAGCTCGCCAGATCCGAGCCTTCGCGGATGTTGTTGTCCCGCTCCAGCGGCGACTTGTAGGGGGGCACGTGGGCGGTGAACACCTCGCCACTCAATTTACCCTGCGCCCAGGCTTCGGCCGCCAGGGTGTGGGAGCGGTGGGCCAGCGCATCTTGCGCCTCGCGGCTGATCTGGTGGGTCTTGGCCATCTGCTCGGCGGTCTGCCCCATGGAGAGACCGGTGGAGTACTCGGCCACGGCCGGGGGCACCGGCAGCAGGTCCTTCAGACGCAGGCGACGCAGGATGTTGAAACGCTGCTGAAGGTTGCGCGCCTTGTTGAGATCCACCAGGGCGCGGGCCAGAGACTTGCTGACCCCGATGGGCAGTACGGAAGAGGAGTCGGCACCGCCGGCGATGGCGATGTCCACCGTGCCGGCCATGATGGACTCGGTGACGTTGGCCACCGCCTGGAAACTGGTGGCGCAGGCGCGCGACACGCTATAGGCATCGGTGCTGACGCTCATGCCGGTGCCGAGCACGATCTCGCGAGCGATGTTCGGCGCTTCCGGCATCTGCACCACCTGGCCGAACACCAGTTGGTCGATGAGCATGGGATCGAGATCGGTGCGAGCGAGCATCTCGCTCACCACCAGTTTGCCGAGATCCACCGCAGGCACGCCGTGAAAAGCGGTGGCCTGCTTGGCAAAGGGGGTGCGCAGACCCGCCACGACGGCTATCCGTTCGCCCTGGCGAGTCGTCAGTTTCAATGGCTGTTTCATCCTGGCTCCTTGGGTTGAAAAGGCAGAGGTCAGACCTCATTGCGCCGCATCTTAACAATCCACTCACAACTTTCATACAGCTGATTGAAACTAAATTGTCCCCATCTTGCCACCCTCCCTCGCCCTTGTGAGCCAACTGGGGTATAAAAAGATCAACTTCCATAAAAACAACGGGTTTATCGCATGGCAGCGGCCGAGTTCAGAGCACTTGGAGACTATCTGGGCAGCCAGATCCTGGGACAGGGCCCCCTCATCGAGGGGCTGCTGATCGCCCTGTTATGTGAAGGACATGTGCTGATCGAGGGGGCCCCCGGTCTTGCCAAGACCCGGGCGGTCAAGGCGCTGGCCGGGGCGGTGGAGGGGCGCTTTGCCCGTATCCAGTTCACCCCGGATCTGCTCCCTGCCGATCTCACCGGCAGCGAGGTCTTCCATCCCCAGGATGCGAGTTTCGTGTTTCAACCCGGCCCCCTGTTCAACCACCTGGTGCTGGCGGACGAGATCAACCGGGCGCCGGCCAAGGTGCAGTCCGCCCTGCTGGAGGCCATGGCCGAGCACCAGATCACCGTGGGCAAGAAGAGCTGGCGCCTGCCCTCCCTCTTCATGGTCGCCGCCACCCAGAACCCCATCGAGCAGGAAGGGACCTATCCCCTGCCGGAGGCCCAGCTCGATCGCTTCTTGCTCAAGCTGCTGGTGGATTACCCCAGCCCCGCCATGGAGCTGGCCATCCTTCAACTCAACGCCCGTGGCGACGCCCTGCCGACGCCGCCGGTCACCCTGAGCCAGTCCGACTTGCTGGAAGCCCGCACCGCCGTTCAAGGGGTACAGATGCAGGGGCGCCTCGAGCAC
The DNA here is from genome assembly GCF_027707425.1 of Aeromonas sp. QDB63. Lineage (NCBI taxonomy): Bacteria > Pseudomonadati > Pseudomonadota > Gammaproteobacteria > Aeromonadales > Aeromonadaceae > Aeromonas > Aeromonas sp. QDB63. The sequence goes on along the minus strand of NZ_JAPCIS010000008.1, from coordinate 134,014 downwards.
TATCTGGTGCAACTGGTGTGCGCCACCCGACCCGGCAGCGGCCTGTGCCCCGAGTTGGAACCCCTCATTGCGGTGGGTGCCAGCCCCAGGGCCAGCATCGGCCTCGCAAGAGCCGCACGGGCCCGGGCCTGGCTCGCCGGGCGCGACTTCGTATTGCCCGAAGACATCCAGCAACTGGCGCCAGCCGTGCTGCGCCACCGCCTCATCCCGAGTTATCAGGCGCTGGCGGACAACCTCGATAGCGAGGCGCTCATCACCCTGCTGCTGGATGCCATTCCATGCCCCTGAACCGACCCCCACAGGCAGCCCTGTCGCCATGACCCCCGTCGCCGAGCCCCGGGATCACCCCGACATCGCCCTCACCCTCGAGCGGCTGCTGGCGGTGCGCCTCTGGACGCGCCAGAGCGAACGTGCCCGCATTCATCAGGCGGCCCAGGGGCGTATCGGACGCCAGCCCGGGCTGCATTTCAGGGAGCTTCGCCTCTATCAGGCCGGTGACGAGGTGCGTCACATCGACTGGCGGGTCACCGCCCGCCTCGGCCGCCCCCACACCCGCCTCTACGGGGAAGAGCAGGATCAGGCCCACTGGTTGCTGCTGGATCTCTCACCCGCCATGTACTTTGGCTCCCGCGCCCAGCTCAAGGCCCGCCTTGGCTGCGAGCTGGCCGCCGCCCTGCTCTGGCAGGGGGAGAAACAGGCCAATACCTTGATCTGCCAGGGCGCAGCCCCCCACACAGAGCACCAGCGCGGCTCTCTCATGCCTCTGCTGGAAGCGCTCTGCCGCCATTACGAGGCAGGGCTGGATCGCGCCCCCCCACCCTGGACGCTGGCCCAGACCCTGGCACGACTCACCCTGCCCCACGGGGCCAGATTGACCCTGATAAGCCATCACCAGGCACCGGACCAGGCACTCTGCCAGCAGTTGCAACGCCTTCGCCTGCGCCACGATATCCACTACTGGCAGATCCGCGATCCCCTGGAAGCCGCTCTGCCCGAGCAGGGGCAGCTGGCAGTGCAGGCAGGCAGACACAGCGGTTGGCTCGCGGGAGAAGACCCCCGCTTTCGCGCCCGCTACCAGAGGGCGGCCGACGAACAGGCCGAGGCCTGTCGCCAGCAGTTGCTGCCCCTGGTGACGCGCCTCTATCGCCTCGACAACGGCGCCACCCTGCAACGCCAGTGGCAGGAGGGCGGATGCCGTCTGTTTTGAGGGGGGAGCAGGGCGTGCCCGCACCGGATGCATATCGCCAGCCCTCGTCCAGCGAGGCCTTGCAAGCCATTCGTGCCGAGCTGCGCGACATCCACCAAGGCCCCGCTCTCGAGCCTGCACAGGATCCTCGCCTGATGGCCCTCGGTGGGCTGCTGATCGCGGCGATCGCCGCTTGCCTGATCGCCATGACGGCCCTCACCCTGTGGCGCCAGCGCCACTGGGCGCATCGGATAGACTGGCAGGCCGACGATCTCGTCCCCAGGCTGCAGGATGCCCTGCGAGAAGCGGCCATGGCCCGCTGGCCCGAGGCGGCCCCCCTGCAAGGGGAGGCTTGGCTCGCCTGGCTGGACAGCAAGGGGGGGAGCGATTTTTCCCGGTTTGCCGCCCAGTGGCCGCTCTGGCTCTATGGGGGCAGAATGCCCGATGAGGCGCAGCGCAAAAGATTGCGCCTCGCCTATCTCGCCTGGGGGCGACGCTGCGTCAGCGCGCCGCGATTCCCGACAAGCAAGCGAGGGGCCCCTTCCCCGGAGGGTACGCGATGATCCTCGCCTGGCCCTGGTTTTCCCTCGCCCTCGCCCTGCCGCTGCTGGTGCGCTTCGGCCTGCCTCCCATGAAGGGGCGCAAGGGAGGAAACCAGCTCGTTCACGGAGGTTTTCCCCTGCTCCGGCCCCAGGCGGGGCAGCCCTTGTGGCGCATGATGCTCTGCTGGTGCGCCCTGGTACTGGCCCTGTGCCGCCCCCAGTGGCAGGAGCCCCCGATCATTCACTACCAGAGCAGCCGAGACCTCATCCTGGCGGTGGATCTCTCCGACAGCATGCGCACCCAGGACATGCTGGATGACGGAGAGCAAACGGACAGGCTTGCCGCGGTGCGCCAGCAGATAAGCAACCTTGTCGCCTCCCGCCCGGGGGATCGAATCGCCCTGGTCGTCTTTGCCGATCACGCCTATCTGCTCTCCCCCCTCACCCAGGAGACCGGGGCCCTGCTCACCCTGGCCAGGGAGCTCGATTTCGATCTGGTGGGGCGCACCACGGCCCTGGGGGAAGCCATCCTGCTGGCACGCCAGCACGCCGACCCCACCCGCCCCACCGCCCTGCTGTTGGTGACGGACGGCCGCAATACCTCGGGCAATGCGGATCCCCTGACCGAGGCCAGGCTCGCCGCCAAAGCCGGCATCCGTCTCTATACCCTGGGGGTGGGCGCCGACCCCGACACCTTCGCCGCGCCCGCAGGGGACGCCGATCCCAGTGCCGAACTGGATGAAGCCCTGTTGCAGCAGCTGGCGACACTGGGAGGAGGCCGCTATTTTCGCGCCCGCAACCGGGGCGATCTCGCCGCCATCAACCAGGCCATCGACACCCTGGAGCCCCTCGCCCGGCCCCAGATCCTCTCCCGGCCCCACCAGGAGCTCTACCCCTGGCCACTGGCCCTGGCCTGGCTGCTGCTCTGCTGGCCAGCCCGCTGGCACATCCCCCTGTCACACAGGCCATCCCATGAGTAGGCTGGTCATGACGGTGACACCATGGAGCTGACCTTGCTGCGCCCCCTCTGGTTGCTAGCCCTGATCCCCTGGCTGTGGCAGGGGTGGCGCCGCCGCCGCGATCCCGGCTTGCTCTCCCCGGCCATGCAGGCCTATCTGCTGCCGAGCCGCCATCGGGCCATCCCCTGGCGCTGGCTTGCTTGTCTGCCGGTGATCCTGGCGCTCTCGGGCCCCGCCCTGCGCCAGCAGAGTCTCCCCATGCCGAGCCCGGCCCTCGATATCTGGCTGCTGGATCTCTCCGACTCCATGCTGGCACAGGATCTGGCGCCGGACCGGGCAACCCGGGTGAGGCTGGGATTGCAGGAGATGCTGGCCGACATAGCGCGGCAGGATGCGCCCCATCCCATCGCCCTCATCCTGTTTGCCGGGGATGCCTACCTCGCCATGCCTCCCACCCGGGATCATCAGGCCATCGCCCTGCTGCTGCCGGACCTGCGCCCGGCCATCATGCCTGTCCAGGGCAGCGCCCCCGAGCGCGCCGTGGCCCTGGCCCTCACCCTGATCCCGCCGGGCCAGTCCGCCCGTCTGCTGCTCGTGACCGACGGCCTCTCCGGGACAGCGCGCGATCGCATCGCCGCCCTCTGGCCCTGCCTCAACGACCTGTTCTGCAAGGCAGGCTCGGCCCCGCGGCTCGACATCCTGCTGGCCAGCGGGGGCAAGGAGACCCGGCAGCCCGGCGTGGCTGCCGAGCGCTGGCAGCTCGGCAGCCCGATCGGCCACACCTTGCCGGCGCCCGACGAGGAGGCCATGGCCGCCCTTGCCGCCAGTACCGGAGGCAGGCTGGCCTGGCTTGATTCCGGCCTGCCCCGCTTTGCCCCCCTGCCCATGGGCCAGGCCCTGACGCAGGGGCAATCCCGGGATCTCGGCCCCTGGCTGCTCATCCCCTTGCTCCCCCTGGCGCTGCTGGCGCGGATCGGCGCCCACTGGCTGCTGGTGATCCTCGTCATTGGCTTCGCGCCCCCTTCCCTGCAGGCGGCCTCCCGACAAGATGAAGAAGGCTGGCTGGCTTATCGCCAGGGACACTATCGGGAAGCGGCCAACGCCTTCCAGGATCCGGTCTGGCAAGGCAACGCCTGGTATAGATCCGGGGATTACGCCAGGGCCGTCGCCGCCTATGGCAGGGCAAACAGCGCCACCGCCCACTACAACAGGGGCAATGCCCTGGTCTGGCTCGGGGATCTTGCCGGCGCGGAGCAGGCCTATCTGAGCGCCCTTCGCCTTGAACCTGGGCACAGGGATGCCTTGCACAACCTGGCCCTGCTGCGGGCCAACCCGCCGCAGTCGGCGCCCTCGGCAAATGCCCCGGAGCAGGCCGACACTCCCGACCCCGCCCGCGCCTCAGAGGCTCCCCGCCCCCCGGCGCCCCCCGTGCTGCTGCTGGAGCAGCGCCTTCGCAAGGAGGCCCTGCGCCGCCCCCTGCTCAAGGTGGAGGAGCCCTGGTGATCCTCGTACTGCGCTTGCTCTCCCCCCGGTTCGGCTGCTGGCTGCTGCTCGCCCTGTGCGCCATGCGGGTGCAGGCCGCCCCTGTCGAGGCCGAGCTGTTGCCGGGGGCGAGCGAGCGCGACTGGCTGCTCGTCATCGAAGCCGACGGGCTGCACCGCGATGAGGATCTCAACCTGCAACCGCTGCTGCGCCAGTTTGCGGTCGGGCGGGTCAACATCCAGCGGGTCAGTGCCCAGAGCCGCAGCCTGACCCGCTGGCAGATCCCCCTGCACCTGCTCGATACCAGCCCGCGCCAGGTGCCCTCCCTGCCCCTTGGCGCCGATCTCACCCCCTCCCTGGCGGTGCCGACACGTTCCCTGGACGGCACCCTGATGCCGGCACAAGACCCGGTATTCTCTCCGGTCGAGCTGCAGGCCCGGGTGCTCCATGAGGGGAATCTCTACCCCGGCCAGCCCTTCATCTATGAGCTGACCCTCTGGCTGCCTGCTAACCTGGAGGCCCCCAACCTCGGCGAGCCCATCACCCCGGCCTTTACCATTCGCCGCCTTGGCGAGGATCGCTGGGACTCTCCCGCCAGCCCCGGCCTGCCCGGGCGTCTCACGAGAAAATGGCTGCTGCAGGCCAAAGGGCCCGGGCTCCATCCCGTCGAATCCCCCCGCTTTCAGGGGCGGTTGCCGCACCAGGATGCGGCCGGTGCGGCCGCGCCGGGCAACGCGGGGGATCTGCTGTCCGCCAGGGCGGCGACCCTCTTCATCAAGGTGGACAAGGCCCCCCTGGAGCCGGTGGCGAGCAGCCTGGTGCTGCGCCAGCAGTTCAGCCCGGCCCAGGCCAGGGTGGGTGAGCCGGTGATCCGCACCCTCACCCTGGTGATGGAAGGGGGGGATGGCAACCGCCTGCCCCTCTTGCCGGCCCCGCCCCTGCCCGCCGGCCTCTCCATGAAGCCGGACGGCGAGCAGCAACAGGAGCGATTCGTGGCCGAGGGGGCGCTTCGCTTCGAGCGCCAGTGGCGCCAGGCCCTGACCGCCGACGAGGCGGGGCGCTATGTGCTGCCCCCCCAGACCCTGCGCTGGTTCAACACCCAGAGCGGCCGCATCGAGGAGGCGCGCCTGCCCGCACATTCTCTGGTGTTCACGGCAAGGGAGAGCGCCACTCCCGCCTCCCCCGCACCAGGGGGCCAGTATCTCTATTGGGTGCTCCTGGCCATCCTGCTGCGGGCATTCATGCGCCGCTGGCCGCGCTGGCGCGCTTTCTATCGCCTGCAACGGGCCCTCGCAACGGGCTCTCCTGACGAGGCCAGGAAAACTCTGCTGACCTGGGCCGTCCTGCGCTGGGACACCCCCTGCCTGCATCTGGCCAGGCTGCCCTGTCACCGCGACCCCGCCATGGGGGCGCTGCTGGACGACCTGGATCGGGCCTGTTTTTCCCCCAAGCGAGTCCCTGGCGAACACCTGCCCAGGCAGGCGCTCGCCAGGGAGTTGTGCACCAGGGAGAGCTTTACGATAGCCTATGGTCTTCGAACACTGGCGTGGATGCGTGCATGATGCGCCCCTCATGAAACAGGACACCCCTTTATGGCGTTAGGTTTTTTCAGAAGAAAAAGGGCCGACACGGGAAAGGATCCCTGCACTTCTCCGGTCTATGGGGAGATGGCTGACAAACAAACCAAGTACGAAGCCCTGGTGCACGCCCTGCACGGGGACATCTACCGCTACGCCTACTGGCTGTGCCGGGATCCGCAAATCGCCGAGGATCTGGTGCAGGAGACTTTCCTGCGCGCCTGGAAGGCGATAGATACCCTGCTGGACGACAAGGCTGCCAAGGCGTGGCTCATCACCATATTGCGGCGGGAGAATGCCCGCCGCTTTGAGCGAAAGCAGTTCGATCTCGTCGACCTCGACGAGCCCCCCCTGCGGGATCAGGGTGTCCTGCCAAGCGAGCAGGAGATGGAGCACGAATGGCTCAGGCGCCACATCGCCCGCCTGCCTGCCGAGTATCAGGAGCCGCTGCTGCTGCAGGTACTGGGGGGATTCAGCGGGGAGGAGATCGCCGAGCAACTCGGCCTGAACAAGAACACCGTCATGACAAGGCTGTTTCGCGCTCGCAACCAGATAAAAGAGGCCATGGAGTCTGCGAAACAACAGAGAGGACACACCAATGGATGAGCTTGAATTTCGCCGCCGGGCCATCACTCACCCCTCGGACAGGGATCCCGCCTTCTTGAAAGCCGCCGAGGCGTCACCGGCCAATCGCAAGCATCTGGACGAGATGCAGCAGCTCGAACGCCAGGTGCGCAGCACTCTGGAAGTGGACGTACCGGCCGGTCTTGCGGAGCGGATCCTGCTCAGGCAGGCGATGGCAGCCGAAGAGAAGCAGGTGGTCCCGCTGCCCGTCACTCCTGCACGCACGCAATGGCGCGCTCTGGCCATCGCAGCCTCGGTCGCCTTCCTGCTCGGCATGAGCACCCGCTGGATCAGCTGGCCTGTGGCACCGGACACCCTGTCGCTGGCTCAGGTCGCCATGTCCCACGTTTATGGGGAAGAGCCCTTCATTCATGCGGTGGATGAGCGGGTCAGCCTGCACACCATCAACGCAAAAATGGAGAAATATGGTGCCACCCTGAGCGAGATGCCGGGCATGAAGGTAACCTATGTCAACCACTGCGCCTTCTACCAGGGACCGGCCCTGCACATGGTGCTCCAGGGCAAGATGGGACCGGTCACCCTGTTCCTCGTCCCCAAGCACCTGCCACTGACGATCCAGTCCGATTTTGCAGACGGGACCCTCAAGGGGGAGATACTGCCGCTCAAGGGGGCCAACATGGTGCTCATCGGAGACATGCAGGAGCCCCTCGCCCCGGTTGCCCGCCAGCTTGAGTCACGCCTGCACTGGTCCATTTAACAGACCTTGACCCAGGCTGACTCGTCCTCCGCCTCAGCCACATCACAGGCAGACATCCTCATTGTCTGCCTGTTCATCCCCACATCCCCGCATGTTCCCGCCCATTGCCCGCGCGAAGTCACATTTTTACTATTTATTTTAAATGACGCAAACGGCACCATTTGTGCTTTATTTATCCAATAATAGATAAATCAGCCTAATAAAACGGCAAGTTAAAACAAATGATTAACACAATGGAAACTTTTATGTATTCTGCTGTCACTGGTCTGATTTCTTACCTCCTACCAGATCCATAGAATCACGCCAGCAATGAATGGGAAGAAGCTGACATAACAACAGATCATGTCGTCAATAGCCGCCAAAGAGCCGCGATGTCGACAGAAAATCTGCTTACAAAGAGAGAACACTATGACAACTGCCTTTTTCAAGAAAAGCCTGATCGCTGCGGCCGTGACCCTGGCCAGCACCCAGACCTTCGCCGCCGCGTTCCAGCTGAACGAGCACTCGGCCTCCGGTCTGGGGCGCGCCTACGCAGGTGAAGCAGCCATCGCCGACAACGCGGCCGTGCTGTCCCGCAACCCGGCGGCCATGACCACCTTCGACAAGATGGCACTGTCTGTATCCGGCACCTATATCAAGCCCGACGTGGACGTGGCTGGCGACATCTATGCCGGCCCCACCAAGCTGGCTCCGTCCAGCGAAAGCGACATCGCCCCCGATGCCTTCGTGCCGGCCACTTACTTCATCCAGCCCCTGAACGATCAGTGGGCCTGGGGGATCGGCCTCTTCTCCAACTACGGCCTCTCCACCGAATATTCCAAGACCTTCGCGGCCGGTGCCGGCGCCGGTGACACCGAGCTGCTGACCTTCAACATCAACCCCAACATCGCCTATCGCATCAACTCCAGCTTCAGCGTCGGTGCCGGCATCAATGCCGTCTACGCCGCCGCCGAGCTGAACCGTTATGCCGGTGCGCTCTCCGCTGCCATTCCGGGTGCCAACTCCGATACCCGTCTGGCTCACCTGAAGGGCGACACCTGGGGCTTTGGCTGGAACGTCGGCACCCTGTACGAGATCAACGAAAACAACCGTCTCGCCCTGACCTACCGCTCCCAGGTGGACTTGAGCTTTGACGGCGACTTCCAGGGTGCCACCTCCGGCAACCGCGTCGTCGATGGCAACCTGAAGCTGGATCTGCCGGCCCAGGCCGAATTCGCAGGCTACCACCGCCTGAACCAGCAATTCGCTGTCCACTACTCCGTGAACTGGACCGACTGGAGCGCCTTCCAGGAGCTCAAGGCCACCAGCAGCAACTGCGCCGGCGGCGTGTGTCTGCAAAAAGACGAGAAGTTCAAGGACTCTGCCCGTTACGCCCTGGGCGGTACCTGGTACGTCAACCCGTCCTGGGAAGCCCGTATCGGCTTCGCCTACGACAACAGCCCCATCGAGCCGGAATACCGTAGCCTGAGCATTCCTGACTCCGACCGTATCTGGTACAGCGCCGGTGCCACCTACCACATCAATCCGGACATGAGCCTCGACTTCGGCATGGCCTATCTGGACGGCAAGGAAGTGGACGTGAACGAAGGCCTGCGCAACCACAGCGATGCGCTGCGCTGGAAGGGCACCTCCCACGGCAACGCCCTGCTGGCTTCCGCCCAGTTCAACATGAAATTCTGATTTTCATGTCATCATCGAGAGCGCCCCAGGGCGCTCTTTTTTTATCCAATTTCGCCAACTGAGCGCACAGCTGTAGTAAACAACTGTACTCTTTTCTTTTTTTATCAAGCTGTTATGGGTATTTCTTTCAGCATTTAATCCCGTTTTGCCGCACGTTCCCCTCTCCCCGTTGCCTTGCTGGTCATACCATATAAAATCCCGGCCCCAACCGAATAACAGAATGAACACCCAGTTCATCCCGAGGAAAGACCATGCATCCGACGTTCAAACCCTCCCTCATAGCCCTCTTGCTGCTGTCGAGCCAGGTGCAGGCTGCCGGCTTCCAGCTCGCGGAGCAATCCGCCACAGGCATGGGGCGTGCCTTCGCGGGTGAGGCCGTCATCGCCGACAATGCCAGCGTGCTCTCCCGCAATGCCGCCGCCATGACCCGGTTCGATACCCTGGCCTTCTCCGGCGGCGTTATCCACGTGCACCCCGACGTCAACATCGAGGGCACCACACGGGTGCCTACCCCCCAGGGGCCGGTCAGCCTGGATGCCGGAGCCCACGACATTGCGGGTGACGCCTGGGTGCCCAACGCCTATCTCATCGTGCCCCTCAGCGAGCAATGGCGCCTCGGGCTTGCCGCCACCTCCTATTACGGACTCGGGGTCAAGATGCCGGACAACTACAACGCCGGTCACTTCGGCAACGTCTCCGACATCAAGACCGTGGATCTGGGGGCCTCCCTGGCCTATCGCATCAACCGCGTCTGGTCCGTCGGGGCTGGTCTCTCCGCCATTCAGGGGGAAGGGGAAGTGGGCGGCACTTTCCCCTCCAACAACCAGATAGCCAAGCACCTGAAAGGGGATGGCTGGGCCATGGGCTGGAACCTGGGCACCCTGCTTGAGTTGTCGCAGGCAACCCGCGTCGGTCTCTCCTATCGCCACGATGTGACCCTGACCCTCTCCGGTGACGCCATCGGCATCGATCAGAAGGGCCAGCCCTTCACCGATACCGGCAGCCTGGATCTGCCTCTGCCCGCCACAGCCGAGCTGGCTCTGTTCCATCAACTCACCCCAACGCTGGCACTCCACTCCAGCATCAACTGGACCAACTGGAGCAAGTTCGTGCAGCTCGAATCCGAGCTCGACCACCACGGCACCATGCATATCAAGGAGGAGCACTGGGAAGACAGCTGGCGCTATGCCCTGGGGATGACCTACCAGCTGGCCCCCCAATGGCAACTGCGCTCCGGTATCGCCTACGACCGCAGCCCGGTCCCGGCGGATCGCCGCACCATCTCCATCCCCGACTCGGATCGGGTCTGGTACAGCGCCGGCGTGGGCTACCAGATTGACCGCCACCTCTCGCTGGATCTGGGGCTGACCCTGATCGACGGCAAGAAGGTGGACGTGAGCGAAACCATGCAGCTCAGGCCCGGCATCCCCCAGACCACCTCCACCTTCAATGGCACCTCGGAAGGGGATGCCTGGCTCGCCGGCCTGCAGCTCAACTACCTGTTCTGACACTCCGGGTTTCCTGACAAATAGTATGCCAGTTGTTGACCTTCCCGACCGGTCGGCACTGGCATAGTGATCCGCTTCACCATAGAATCAAGCCTGTAACCATGGTGGAGAGATGCATGTATTCCTATGTAGCAAGGCAGCCCATTCTGGATCGGGAGTTGAACACCCAAGCCTATGAGCTGCTGTTTCGCGACAGCCTGGACAATGTATTTCCCTCCGTCTCCGCACAGCAGGCCACTTCCAGGCTGGTTGCCGAGCAGTTCTTGCAGCAGAACATCGATCATCTCATCGGAGATCACCCCTGCTACATCAATTTCCCCCACTCCCTGTTGCTGGACGGATTGGCCGAATGCCTCCCCCGTGACAAGGTGGTGATCGAGATCCTGGAGGATGCCGAGCCCGACGATGCGCTGCTGGAAAAAGTGATCCAGCTCTATGGGCTGGGCTATCGGTTGGCGCTGGATGACTTCACCATGGTCTCAGACTGGGACAGGTTCCTCCCCTACATCCATATCATCAAGTTCGACCTGCGCAGCACTCCGCAACCCTGCATCGAGCACTTCATGGCGAATCATCGCCACCTGCCCCTCACCTATCTGGCCGAGAAAGTCGAGGATCAGGCCGAGTTCGAGCGGATGAAGCAGCTCGGCGTCACCCTGTTCCAGGGATTTTTCTTCAGCCGCCCCCAGATGGTGCAACAGCCCACCATACCGCCGGCCCAGCTGGTGGTGATGCAGTTGCTCGAGGTGGTCAATCAGACCGAACCGGATCTGGACAAGATTGAGCAACTGCTCAACCAGGATCTCACCCTCTCCCTCAAGCTGCTGCGCTACATCAACCACCTCAAGCGTTTCCCCCAGCCCATCGCCTCGTTTCGCCAGGCCGCAAGTTCCCTGGGGCACGCCCAGCTCAAGCGCTTCGTCGCCCTGATCGCCGCCACCAGTGCGGGAAGTGAAAAGAGCGCCGAACTCCACCAGATGTCCCTCATCAGAGCCCGGTTCTGCGAACTTCTGGCCCAGACCCATGCGCCCGCAGAGCAGGCACAGCAAGCCTTTGTCACCGGCCTCTTCTCCCTGCTGGACGTGCTCATGGGCGAACCGCTGGATCAGCTGATCGGCTCCATTCCCCTGACCGACGACATTCGTGCCGCCCTGCTCACCCGCAAGGGCAAGCTCGGGTTCTACCTGGCGTTCTGTGAAGATTTCGAGAAAGCCGACTGGCAGCGGGTCGCCGCCAACACCGTCCGGCTCGGCCTCAACGAAGAGAAGGTCAGCCACCTCTATCTGAGCGCCACCGCCTGGGTCAACCAGCAGCTTCAGGCCATGGAAAAGCAACCGGTCCACTCCCGCCAGACATGACAACGTCCCTCTTGAAGGGACGTTGTCATTTCATCAACCCGTAGCAATCTCACCCACGCATTCAGCCTGCCTCGATGGCGATGGCCGTTGCCTCCCCTCCCCCGATGCACAGGCTCGCCACCCCTCGTCTGAGCCCGCGGGCACGCAGGGCATGGATCAGGGTCACCAGGATGCGGGCGCCACTGGCGCCAAGAGGGTGCCCCAGCGCACAGGCCCCGCCGTTCACGTTCAACTTGTGATGGGGAATGCCGCACCCTGCCATGGCCAGCATGCTCACCATGGCGAATGCCTCGTTCACCTCGAACAGGTCCACCTCCTCCACCGACCAGCCCACCCGGGCCAGCAACTTGTCAATGGCGCCGACGGGGGCACTGGTAAACTCCGCCGGCAGGGCGGCATGACTCTGGTAACCCACTACCCTGGCCAGCACCGGCAATCCGAGCCGGGCAGCGGTCTCCCCCCGCATCAACACCAGGGCTGCCGCCCCATCCGAGATGGAGCTTGCATTGGCCGCCGTGATGGTGCCGTGCTTGCTGAAGGCCGGCTTGAGGCCGGGGATCTTGTCGGGCCTGGCTTTGCCCGGTTGCTCATCCTCGGCCAGCAGCAGGGTATCCTCAGAGGTCATGACGGGAGCCAGTTCCGCGGCAAAGGCACCGCTGCGCTGCGCCGTCAGCGCCCGCTCCAGGGAGGCGATGGCAAAGGCATCCATGTCGGCCCGGGTCAGTCCGCTGCGATCGGCGCTCAACTGGGCGTAATGACCCATCAGATGGCCTTCGTAGGCATCCTGCAAGCCGTCCAAGAACATGTGATCGAGAACGCTCTGGTGCCCCATGCGAAAACCGCTGCGCGCCTTGTCCAGCAGATAGGGGGCGCGGCTCATGCTCTCCATGCCCCCCGCCACCACGACCTCGGCCTCCCCCAGGCGCAGGCTGTCCGCCGCCAGCATCACCGCCTTCATGCCGGAGCCGCACACCTTGTTGATGGTGGTACAGGGCACGCTGTCCGGCAGCCCCCCCTTGAGCGCCGCCTGGCGGGCTGGCGCCTGGCCGACCCCTGCGCTCAGCACGTTACCCATATAGACCTCATTGACCTGCTCCCCCGTCATCCCGGCCTGCGCCAGCGCGGCGCGAATGGCGCAGGCGCCAAGCTCGGGGGCACCGAGCGCGCTCAGGGCCCCCTGGAAGGCCCCCATGGGGGTACGTTTGGCCGCCACAATCACGATATCCATCGATAGCACTCTCCTTGTTACATCGGGATAACATATGCCGCGACCGCGACAGGAACAAGACTTGCGGGGAAGTTGACGTTTGGGTAAGGTGCCAGCCTGCATTGACAACCAGATGGCAGCCAAGACAGCCCCATGACCAAATCCAGGGACGACACCCGCACCTTCAGCATCAGCGAACTGGCTCGCGAGTTCGATGTGACCACCCGCAGCATCCGCTTCTACGAGGATCAGGGCCTGCTCAACCCGACCCGCCAGGGACAGCACAGGATCTACAGCCGTCAGGACAGGGTGCGGCTCAAGCTGACCCTGCGTGGCAAGCGTCTGGGCTTCAGCCTCGCAGAGATCCGGGAGCTGTTCGATCTCTACGATGCGGACAAGAGCAGCCGCTCCCAGTTGCAGACCATGCTGGGGCTGGTGGCCGACAAGCGGGAGACCTTGCAGCAGCAGCTGGAAGATATCCAGATGGTCCTGTTGGAGCTGGAGGCGGCCGAACAGCGCTGCCGCCAGGCCCTGGCACACCTCTCTCCCTGAGTTACGCAGACGGGCGAGGCGAGCGGGGAACACCGCCAGCAAATAGACACAAATGAAAGAGGGAGGCTTGAAGCCTCCCTCTTGTCATGCACGGTGGTCGACCCGATATCAGGCCTCCTTGCTCCAGCGGTTCGGATCGTAATCCGGGCTGTAGCGATCGACGATGATGGCACAGGCCGCATCGCCGGTGATGTTGAGCGCGGTGCGGATCATGTCGAACAGACGATCCAGCGCGAACAGCAGCGGCAGACCCTCGATGGGAATCCCGGCCGCCAGCAGCACGGCAACCACCAGGAAGCTCGGGCCCGGTACACCGGCCTGACCGATGGCACCCAGGGTGGAGGTGACGATGATCGCCGCCCAGGCACCCATGGACAGATCGATGTTATAGACCTGGGCGAAGAAGATGGCGACCAGGCCGTAATAGATGGCATTGCCGCTCATGTTGATGGTGGCGCCCAGCGGCAGCACGAAGGAAGCGGTGGCGTTGGTCACCTTCAGATCGCGCTCGCAGGTCTCCATGTTGACCGGCAGGGTCGCCATGGAAGAGGCGGTGGAGAAGGCCACGATCTGCGGTTTCTTCATCGCGGAGAAGTACTTGCGTACCGGCGTGTTGGAGAAGAACGCGATCAGCAGCGGATAGACCACGAAGCCGAAGATGAGGATGGCGGCGACATAGACGACGAACAGCTTGAGCACCAGGGTCAGCACGTCGAAGCCGTAGGTGCCGATGGCGTCGGCCATCAGGCCGAAGACGCCGATGGGGGCGATCAGCATCACCTTGTTGATCATCCAGACGAAAGCGTCCACCAGGGTGTTGAGCCCGTCTACCAGCGGCTTGGCGCGCTCACGGGGCTGCTTGGCCAGGGCGATGCCGAGGAACATGCAGAACACCAGGATCTGCAGGATGTTGGCCTCGTTCAAGGCGCTGAACACGTTGGTCGGGATCATGCCAAGCAGGGTGGCCACCGCATCGGGCAGTGCACCCTTGTCGGCGTAGTCGCCGGAGAACATGGCCGCAGTGGCGCCAAAGTCAACGCCCACACCAGGTTTGAACACCTGACCCATCACCAGCGCCAGGAACACCGCCAGTGCGGAGGTGCCGAGGAAGAAGGCGAGCGTGGTGACGCCAATCTTGCCAGCAGCGGGGCTGGCCCCCAGGTTGGCGGCCCCGGACAGGATGGCCACCGCCACCAGCGGGATCACCAGCATCTTGATCAGCTGGATAAACAGGGTGCCAAGCGGCGCAAACACTGTGGCTTGCTCTCCCATGAGCGCCCCGACCAGCGCGCCCAGCACCATGGCCACCACTACCTGGAAGCCGATGTTTTTGATTAATCCTTTTGTTAACACAGAATGTTCCTTTATTTAGCAATTACTCACACTTTTACAGCGTAAATGACCACCCAGAGCGTCAAATCCTCTCCATTGCTCTGGCGGTGCGCTTTATCTCATATTTGCACCCCGTTTTACATCAGAACCCGTTAACGAAATGCATTGATAACTTTATGAGAAAGTAAAGCCTCAAAAGAGACACGGCTGTTTTTACTCCTTTTACCATGACAACATCCAAAACAGTGTGCTACGTTGGCTCTGCAAACGTGCATACAGGGAAGAAAAGATGCTGAAAGTTAACGAGTATTTTGACGGAAATGTTAAATCCATCGGTTTCGAGCAAAAAGGCGAGAAAGCTACCGTTGGTGTGATGGAAGCGGGCGAGTACCTGTTCAATACCGCCGCCCCGGAGCGCATGACGGTGATCAAGGGCGCCCTCACCATCCAGCTGGCCGACGAAGATGAGTGGCACACCTACCAGCAGGGAGAATCCTTCGACGTGGCCGGTCACTCCTCCTTCAAGCTGGAAGTGAAGATCGCCTCCGCCTATCTGTGCGAGTTCCTCGACTGATGTATCACGGGCGCCATGGGATGCCGAGCGGTTCCCCCATGGCGCGTCTCTCCCGCGCCCATTTCCCTACCGCCATCACACCCCGCTATCTCCCCCCTTTTCAACGACTACAAAAAATTTACAATGTTTAGACGAAATCCATAATTGGAGTACGTCATGATCAGTGTCTTCGACATGTTTTCCATCGGGATAGGCCCCTCCTCCTCCCATACCGTGGGACCGATGCGGGCCGCCTGCGCCTTCATCCAGACCCTCAAAGCGAACGCACTCCTCTCCCGTACCAGACGCGTCGTCGTCGAGTGCTACGGCTCACTGGGCCAGACCGGCAAGGGGCACGGCACCGGCAAGGCCATCATCCTGGGATTGGCCGGATTTGAACCCGAATCCGTGGACATCGAGGCCATTCCCGCCTTCCTCGCCCAGGTAGAGCAGACCCAGACCCTCTGCCTTGGCGGCGAGCAACCCAGCGAATTTCCCCGCATCGGCGCCATCCTCTTCAACCGGCGCAAGACCCTTCCCGCCCACTCCAACGGCATGACACTGCGCGCCTATGAGGGTGACACCCTTGTGTTCGAGCAGACCTACTACTCCATCGGGGGCGGTTTCATCATCGAGGAGAGTCACTTCGCCAACGCCCGGGAAGAGGCGGCCCGCTTCGATTCCGCCCACCCCATCCCCTATCCCTTCGAGAGCGGCGCCGAACTGCTGGTCCAGTGCCAGGAGAGCGGCCTCTCCATCTCGGGGTTGATGCTGGCCAACGAGAAGGTGTTTCGCTCGGAAGCGGAGATCAAGGCCGGGCTTCGCAAGATCTGGCAGGCGATGCAGGGGTGTGTGGAGCGTGGCTGCAAGAGCGAGGGGGTGCTGCCAGGCGGCCTCAAGGTCAAGCGCCGGGCTCCCGCCCTCTATCGCCAGCTCTGTGGCGAGACCAATTTCAACAAGGATCCGCTGATGGTGATGGAGTGGGTGGATCTCTTTGCGCTGGCCGTCAACGAGGAGAACGCCGCCGGGGGCCGGGTGGTGACGGCGCCGACCAACGGTGCCGCCGGCATCATCCCCGCGGTGTTGCACTATTACGATCGTTTCGTGCGCAAGGTGGATGACGAGCTGCTGATGCAGTACTTCCTCACCGCCGCCGCCATCGGCATCCTCTACAAGAAGAATGCCTCCCTCTCGGGGGCCGAAGTGGGCTGTCAGGGCGAGGTCGGCGTGGCCTGCTCCATGGCCGCTGGTGCCCTGGCCGAGCTGCTGGGCGCCAGCCCCGCCATCGTCGAGAACGCCGCCGAGATCGGCATGGAGCACAATCTCGGGCTGACCTGCGATCCCGTCGGTGGTCTGGTGCAGGTGCCCTGCATCGAGCGCAACGCCATGGGCGCGGTCAAGGCGATCAATGCTGCCCGCCTCGCCCTGCGTGGCACCGGCGAGCACAAGGTGTCGCTGGACAAGGTGATCAGAACCATGTGGGAAACCGGCAACGACATGAAGACCAAGTACAAGGAGACCGCCCGGGGCGGCCTTGCCGTCAACATCACCGAGTGTTAAGCCTCTGTGATAAAGCCGCATATGGCACTCGAATACCCGGCATCGCCGGGTATTTTTTTGCAAAACGTTTGTCTGGCGCTTAACAAAATGGATAACCATCAAAATAAATTTTATACTCGCGCCACGAATTCAACAAAAATAGATCTGTTTCAACTTTTTTTAGGCATTGAACCGTTACACTGTGGTTATCCGGTTCCCTGGCCTTTGTGACGACAGACCCGTCCCATGGATCCCTTTTCTGCGAGTGGGCATGGCGCCCCCTTCTACCCTGAGGTAATTGTTACATGATCAGCGTTTTTGATATCTTCAAAATCGGTGTTGGCCCCTCCTCTTCCCACACTGTCGGCCCCATGAAGGCAGCCAAACAGTTCGTGGATGAACTGCGTGCTGGCGGCAAGATCCGTGACATCACCCGGATCCAGGTCGATGTCTATGGCTCCCTCTCCTGGACCGGCAAAGGCCACCACACGGATACCGCCATCATCATGGGTCTGGCGGGCAACCTGCCGGAGAACGTCGACATCGACGCCATCCCCGAATTCATCTCCCGCGTGGAGCAGACCGGTCGTCTGCCCATCGGCCTGCACTGCCACACCGTCAGCTTCCCCAAGGGCGCCATGATCTTCCATGACGCGGCCCTGCCCCTGCACGAAAACGGCATGAGGCTGACCGCCTTCATCGAAGATGACGCCGTCTACAGCAAGACCTACTACTCCATCGGCGGTGGCTTCATTGTCGACGAAGAGAACTTTGGCAAGGGTGACAGCGGCGACATGTCCGTCAGCTATCCCTTCAAGAGTGCCGCCGAGCTCATCGCCCACTGCAGCCAGAGCGGTCTCTCCATCTCCGCCCTGATGATGGAAAACGAGAAGTGCTTCAACACCCCGGAAGAGATCTACAAGAAGCTTGGCAAGATCTGGACCACCATGCGGGAAGGGATCGAGCGCGGCTGCCGCACCGAGGGCGTCCTCTCCGGCCCGCTGCGCGTACCGCGCCGCGCCGCGCCGCTCTACCGCCAGCTGACCACCAACGAGAACCTCTCCAACGATCCCATGAACATCGTGGACTGGGTCAACATGTTCGCCCTGGCGGTGAGTGAAGAGAACGCCGCCGGTGGCCGCGTCGTCACCGCGCCGACCAACGGCGCCGCCGGCATCATCCCCGCCGTGCTGGCCTACTATGACAAGTTCATCCAGCCGGTGGGCCGCGACGAGTACACCCGCTTCTATCTGGCCGCTGCCGCCGTCGGCATGCTCTACAAGATGAACGCGTCCATCTCCGGCGCCGAAGTGGGCTGCCAGGGTGAAGTGGGCGTCTCCTGCTCCATGGCCGCCGCCGGCCTGACCGAGCTGATGGGCGGCAGCCCCGAGCATGTCTGTGAAGCCGCCGAGATCGGCATGGAACACAACCTGGGTCTGACCTGCGACCCGGTGGCCGGCCAGGTACAGGTACCCTGCATCGAGCGCAATGCCATCGCCGCCATGAAGGCGGTCAACGCCTCCCGCATGGCCCTGCGTCGCACCTCCAAGCCGCGTGTGTCGCTGGACAAGGTGATCGAGACCATGTACATCACCGGCAAGGACATGGACTCCAAGTACCGCGAGACCTCCCGCGGTGGCCTGGCCATCAAGGTGATGCAGGTCGCCTGCGACTAACGCCGAGTCGCGATGACATGAAAAAAGCGGGATATATTCCCGCTTTTTTTTTGGTCGCGATTTAAAGGGCAGCGTTCGTGGATAAAGGGAGGCCGACAAGGGATAAAAAGAGACGGGCATATCACCTCCACCCGTTCGCCGTGACAGGAGAACGGGGGAGAGCTATTTCACGATGCGATCGGCCAGGGTACCGACGGCCACCACGAAATAGGGGGAGCGATTCCAGTGACGCAGTACCCGGTAATTCTCATAGGCAAGGTAGCTTCGCCCGTGAATATCGTCGGGGCGGATGAGGGAGGCCTGCATGTCGACCGCAGGCAGAGGTGAGCCGTCCTGCTGGCGAACCCCGAGGGCCTGCCAGGTCGCCAGGGACTTGCGGGTCTCAAGCCCCAGCAAGGCGGGGTCCAGACGCTCTGGCACCCTCACCCGCCGTCCCCAGGTCTGGTCTTCGCGCCAGCCGTTCTGGCTCAGATAATTGGCAGCCGATCCAAATACATCCGCCAGATTGCCCCAGAGATCCTTCTTGCCGTCCCCGTCCTGATCCACCGCGTATCGCAGGAATGACGAGGGCATGAACTGCACCTGCCCCATGGCCCCCGCCCAGGATCCCTTGAAGTTGGCGGGGTTCACATGTCCCTGCTCCAGAATGCGCAGGGCATCGAACAACTCGCCTTTGAAGAAGGCTTCACGGCGACCGTCCCAGGCCAGGGTCGAGAGAGAAGAGATAAGGGGATAATGGCCGGTTATTTTGCCGAAATTGGTTTCAATTCCCCACAAGGCAACAATAAAGCGGGGCTGTACCCCATATTCCCGACCTATTTTTGTGAGCAGCGGCAAATGCTGGCGATATAAGGTTTGGGCTTGCTTGACTTTCCATTCCGGCACCGCCCGGGGAATATATGTGTCCAGGGTCAGTTTGAATTCCGGCTGATTTTTGTCGTGCCTGATGGCGGCATCGACAAGGTGGACATCCGCAAAGGCCGCACTCACCGTCTCGAGCAACATGCCCGCCGCCAGCGCCTGCTCTTTGAGGCTTGCCACGTACTGGTCAAAATCGGGGCCGGCCTGCACCGGCGATCCCGACAGGGCGCCTGACAACAGCAGTGCCAGCCGCCCCGCCCTCATCGTGCGCCCTTTAATTGCGCCTTGTGCTGCTCCAGCAGGTTTTCCGGTGGCGGTGGCACCTGCAGATAAAAGCCCTGGCTCTTCAGGGCGGCCATCACCCGCTCCGTGGAGGCCAGCCCCAGGGGCTTGGCCGGGTCCAGCTTGGTCATCAGGACCAGTTCGGGACGCCCGAAGGTACTCATCAGCACCTCGGGAACGCGGGAAAAGTCCTCTCTTCGTTCAATAAAGAGATAGGTCTCGGCTTTTTTGCGACTTTTATAGACTGCACACAACATGGAAATTGATATAATCCGACGGGTTTATTGCCTCTGGTGGTGGCAAACTATAACATCAGGAATTGAATAACAATAACGTATTACCGTCTCGGTTCGGGGAAGATTCATGGTTGAACGCGATAACGAATTGAAAGGGACCACCTTCACTATTTCTGTGTTGCATCTCAGCGATGGCAATCCGGCCCGGATCCGACAACTGCTGGAGGCCAAGGTCGCGCAGGCCCCCCAGTTTTTTAATTGTGCCCCCCTCGTCCTCAATGTGGAACGCCTCGAGGCGATCCCCGATTTCGAACAGCTCAGGGAGCTGGTCGAGTCGGAAGACTTCGTGCTGGTCGGGATCACGGGGGCGCGGGACGAGGCGATGAAGACGGCCGCCAAGGCGGCAGGCCTCGCCGTCATGGTGTCAGGCAAGAGCCGCAAGGCAGAACCTGAGCCGACGCCGCCAGTGCCTGAGCCCAAGCCAGTGGAGGCCGCACCGGTTCCACCGGTGCCAGCGCCCGTGGAGGCAAGCAAGGTCCACGTGGGCCCGGTGCGCTCCGGTCAGCAGATCTATGCAGCCGGCACCTCGCTGGTGGTGCTGGGCTCGGTGAGCCCTGGCGCCGAAGTCATCGCCGATGACAGCATCCATGTTTATGGTGCCCTGCGTGGCCGAGCCATCGCAGGGGCCAAGGGCAATCCCAAGGCCCGCATTTATTGCCAGCAATTGCAGGCCGAACTGCTCTCCATCGCGGGCACCTTCCAGCTCAGCGATGCATTGCCTGCAGGCGTGATACAAGAGCCGGTCCATATCCGGCTCGACAATGAACAACTTCGTATAGACCGAATCAAATAGAGTTACAAGGAAGCGAGAATGGCGCGAATCATAGTCGTTACATCGGGCAAGGGTGGCGTTGGCAAGACGACAACCAGCGCGGCACTGAGCACCGGTCTGGCCCAGCGTGGCCACAAGACCGTGGTCATCGATTTTGACATTGGTCTGAGAAACCTGGACCTCATCATGGGTTGCGAGCGGCGCGTGGTCTATGACTTCGTCAACGTCATCAACGGGGAAGCCAACCTCAACCAGGCCCTCATCAAGGACAAGCGTTGCGAAAACCTGTTCATCCTGCCCGCCTCCCAGACCCGGGACAAGGATGCCCTGACCCGTGAAGGGGTGGAGAAGATCCTGGATCAGCTGGCGGAGATGCAGTTTGACTACATCGTCTGCGACTCCCCCGCCGGTATCGAATCCGGTGCCCTGATGGCGCTCTATTTCGCCGACGAGGCCATCGTCACCACTAACCCGGAAGTCTCTTCCGTGCGTGACTCGGATCGCATCCTCGGTATCCTGGCCTCCAAGTCCCGCCGTGCCGAGCGCGGTGAGGATCCCATCAAGGAGCACCTGCTGCTGACCCGCTACTGCCCGACCCGCGTCAACCGCGGCGACATGCTGAGCGTGCAGGACGTACAGGAGATCCTGGCCATCAAACTGCTCGGGGTGATCCCGGAGTCCCAGGCGGTGCTGCGCGCCTCCAACTCCGGCGAGCCGGTCATTCTGGACAAGGAGTCCGATGCCGGTCAGGCCTACGAGGACGCCGTCGCCCGCCTCTTGGGTGACACCAAGGATTTCCGTTTTCTGGAAGAAGAGAAGAAGGGCTTCTTTAGCCGACTGTTCGGGAGTTAAGCATGTCATTATTGGATTATTTTCGTTCCAACAAGAAACAGAACACCGCACAACTGGCCAAAGAGCGGTTGCAGATTATCGTGGCTCACGAGCGTTCATCCAGAGGGGGGCCGGATTACCTGCCCCAGCTCAAGCAGGACATCCTCGACGTGATCCGCAAATACGTGCAGATCGACCCGGACAAGATCACCGTCCAGCTTGATCAGAAGAGTGACGAGTTGTCGGTGCTGGAGCTCAACATCACCTTCGCCGACGACCAGAAGAAGGGATGAGCTGACGCACCATGCGCGACCCCTTCCCCCAATGAAGACCGGATCCTTTCCCAGGATCCGGTTTTTTAATGCCTGGCGTCCCGGCATCTCGCCAAGGGCATCAGGGCCAGCTAGAATACCGCGCACCCCGAGGCGCTGCCGACGGGCTTTCCCTCCCCCCTTATCTGGAACACGGCTCTTATGTCTTTGAATGACGAAATGCACAGCGTCGAGGAACTGCTCGACACCGCCCTCGAACTCTTCATGGAGCTGGCCTCCGACAACCTGCCCGAGCAGGAGATCGTCCGCTTCAATCAGGAGTTCAACGACCGCGGCCTGCTGGCGGAGACCGATCCCGCCGACGACTGGGCGGCCGACGTGGGATTTGAGGTGAGCGACGCCGACTATGCCGAGATCTGGGTCGGCCTTGGCAACGAACAAGAAGAGTACGAGCACCTGTTTGCCCGCATGCTGCTCTCCCGCCGCGTCGACGAGAAGTTCTGCCACATCGAATGGCTGCCCCAATAATTCCGGATCCCGATGATCCTGGCCACTATGACTGGGACGGCGGGCCCGAGCCCGTGAGGCCTTCGCGCAGACGGCGACTGCTGGGCTGGCTCGGCAAGCTGCTGCTGGCCGCCTTTGCGAGCACCATCGTCTCGGTCGCGCTGCTGCGCTTCATCGACCCTCCCATGTGGACCTGGCGCCTCGAACGCGCCCTGTTTCCCCCTGCCAAGGTGGCCGAGGTGAAGCACGACTGGGTGCCGCTTGAGCAGATTTCCCGGGAGCTGCAACTGGCGGTGATCGCCGCCGAGGATCAGCGCTTTGCCGAACATCACGGTTTTGACATGGACGCCATCAGCTCGGCCCTCAGGCACAACCAGCAAAGCGGGCGGGTGCGCGGTGCCAGCACCCTCAGCCAGCAGACCGCCAAGAACCTCTTCATGTGGAGCGATCGCAGCTTCCTGCGCAAGGGGATAGAGGCCTGGTTCACCCTGTTGATGGAGCTGGGCTGGGACAAGTCCCGCATTCTCGAGGTGTATCTCAACATCGTGGAGTTCGGACCCGGCATCTATGGCGCCGAGGCGGCCGCCAGGCACTACTTCGGCAAACCGGCGATACGCCTCACCCGCTACGAGGCCTCCCTGCTCGCCGCCGCCCTGCCCAATCCCTGGCGTTATCGGGTCAAGCCCCCCTCACCCTATGTGCAACAGCGCTCGGCCTGGATCCGTCGTCAGATGGGTCAACTCGGGCAAGTCACCCTGAACCGGGTCCACGGCACAGAGTAGCGCCATCCTGCGGATCAGAGGCGGGCCCCAGATGGCCGCCGACGGTTTCCCGATGAAGGGGCAGATAGTGCCACCACCAGGTTTCGCGCCGCCGCTTGATCTGCCTTCTGTACTGTCGTCGCTTCATCTTGCCAGGCCGCCCCGTCACGCCGCCCCTGCTGGCGGCTCTGTTAACCTTATCCCCTGATCCCGCCATTTGACAGCACGGCGTCACCGCCCCCGGGCTGGCTGCCCATCCCAATACTTGTTAAAGTGGCGAACCTGGACGTATCTGGAGTGATTTCATGGAACAACGTAGCCCGGATCAGCTGGTCGAGTGGGCCTATGATCAGTTTCTGGAGCAGGCCGCCGACATGCTGGCACCCGAACAAATCGTCGACATCACCCTCGAGTTCGAGCAACGTGGCGCGGTGGAGGCAACCCTGCCCAATGCCGACTGGTCGACCGAACTCGGCGAGCCGGTGGACATGGCACGTTGGGCCGAGGTCTGGGTCGGCTTGCTGGATCATCAGGACGAGTTCGAGGTGATCTACGCCACCTTCCTCCTCCCACGGGATCAGAGCGAGCACGACGTGCATATCCGCTGGCACCGCCAGCAACAGGCATAAGAAAAGGCGCCCCAGGCGCCTTTTTCGTTTTTTGCGATGCCCGAGTCAGGGGCGTGCCGCGATGGCCTTGGCCAGACAGCGGCGACACCAGCAGGCGCTGGCATCGCTCATGGGCAGCGCGGGAAGCTGGCTGCACCAGCAGCGCTCGATGGGTTCCCCCGCCGACACTGCGCAGAACGCCGGCTCGCCGCAGCCCGGGCAGGCATGGGTGCTCTTCGAGCCATCGATCTCGGCCATGCGGGCCAGCT
Source organism: Aeromonas sp. QDB63 (assembly GCF_027707425.1). Lineage (NCBI taxonomy): Bacteria > Pseudomonadati > Pseudomonadota > Gammaproteobacteria > Aeromonadales > Aeromonadaceae > Aeromonas > Aeromonas sp. QDB63. The sequence goes on along the minus strand of NZ_JAPCIS010000008.1, from coordinate 110,062 downwards.
GGGCCTCGCTGTCCATGACGGACCACTGGCCTATCTCGGTCAGGGTGCGGCCACAGCCGAGACAGAGCCCCTCCTTGGCCCGGCAGTCACCGATGCAGGGACTCGGCACCTTATTCGTCCCCTGCCGGCGTGTCGGAGCCCACGAGGCGGATGCTGTGCTCCTCGATGACGATCTTGCCCTGCTTGTAGAGGCCGCCGATCGCTTTCTTGAAGGTGCCCTTGCTCATGCTGAACATCTTGTAGATGACGTCAGGATCGCTCTTGTCTCCCACCGCAAGGCTGCCCCCCTGCTTTTGCAGGCGCAGCAGGATGCGCGCACCGGCGTCATCCATCCGGGCCAGCCCCGGCTTTTGCAGGGTCAGGTCCAGCTTGCCATCTTCGCGCACCTGCTTGACCCAGGCGGTCAGCGGTCGGCCCGTCATCACGCGGCCGAACACCTCGTTCTTGAACAGCATGCCGGCGTACTGGCCATTGACCACGGCCTTGATGCCAAGGGGGGTGTGCTCCCCCGGCAGCACCGTCACCTCGTCACCGCTCTTGAAAGGAGGGTCGATGCGCAGGAAGCGCTCCAGACGGCTGGTGCCGACCATGCGCCCTTCGTTGTCCAGCATCAGGTGCACCAGATAGACATGGCCCACCTGCATCGGCTTGTTCTGCTCGCGGCTTGGTACGAAGAGATCCTTTTTCATGCCCCAGTCGAGGAAGGCACCAATCTTGTTGGCGTTGACCACCTTGAGACCGACGATGTCCCCCACCATGGCGAAGGGCTTGTGGGTGGTGATCACCGGCTCGCAATCCGCATCCAGATAGAGGAAGACGGACACCTCGCTCTCCTCGGCGACACCTTCCGGCAACTGGCGCCTGGGCAGCAGCAGCTCGCCGTATTCCCCCGCCGCCAGCCAGGCGCCGCGCTCCTCGATCTCGACGACGGTCAGGGTGTTCATCTTGCCAATCTGTAACATGGTGATCTCTTCTTTCAATATCCGGATGGGCCCATCTCATGGAAGACCCGTCATATAGAGGTGCATCGCCGCCGTCGGATGAGAGAGGACGGGGCCGATTTATGTCATGCAGGCGCGCATGTTACCCCAGAGCGGCAGCAGGACCTAGCCCCTCCCCCCTGTGTCTGACCTCTTTTCCCGCTCCCGGGCGGCCAGATTGACGATATTAGCAGCATTCAGTTCCCCCTTTGCTGCAAATAACCCCACTTTTAGGTAGACTTCGCGGCCGTCAAATCCAGAGGAAGCGTCGATGAACCCAGCCACTCGAACCCGTCATCTCACTCAATGGATCCAGACCCACAGCCAGCAGGAGATGAGTTACCCCGCCCTGCACGGCTTCCTGTGCGCCCGTCTGACGGGGCCCGTAGCCCCAGACTGGCAAGATCCGCTGGCCGGCCTGCTGCCTCATGATACGGCGCTGGACGAGAAGAGTGCCGAGGCGCTGCATCACCTGATCGCCGAGCTGGAAGCCCAGGCCGACGACGCGCAGCTAGCCCTGCCGAGCCAGTGTCGCCTCTCTACCGACAACCCGGAGCAGGTGTTTGACAAGCGCCATCCTCTGGGCCAATGGAGCTATGGCTTCAGTCAGGGGGTAGCCTGGTGGCCGAGCTCTGCCTGTTTCGCGACAAGCCCATGGCCATGATGCTGCACCAGGCTGCGGCCAGCGAGCTCCCCTTCCTCGATTTTTGCAAGCGTCAACGCCAGCAGATGAAGACGGCCCTCAACCTCCTGCTCGGCCAGGATCACTACGAGGCCGAGCCTGAAGAGAGCCCGTCCCTGGACAACGAGCAGACTCGCCAGTGGCAGCAGTGGTTCGAGCTGGCGGCAGAGAGCCGCGATCCCCTCCCTCGCCTTGGCTGGTTCGAGCGCATCATTGCCGATGCCAACCTCCTGTTCGATGAGGCATTCTGGCAAGCCCACGCGGGCCATGGCTGGCAGGTCCCCGAGGCACGCCCACTGATCGCGGCCAGGGCCGGTCGAGCCGATTGCCTGCTGCGACTTGGGCAGCTTGGGCAGGCACGGGATGAGTACCTGTCCCTGCTCGCCCTCTGCCGCGCCGACGAGCCCGCTTGCCGCCACCCCCTCTCCACCCTCTATGCCTGGCAAGGGGAGTGGGATGCCCTGCAACAACTGCTGGTGCGCTTTGATGAAGCCTCCTGCTGGCTGCTCTACAACAAGGCCTTGATGAGCTTTGTCTGCGAAGGGGAAGCGGCGGCGCGCCCTCATCTGGCGGCGGCAATCGGGGTCAATCCACATGTACCCGCCACTTTGCTGGGCCAGCGCCGCTTGCCCAAGCAGGAGCCTCGCCGCTGGCAGGGAGGCAGCCGTGACGAGGCGGCGCTCTACGCCTTGCAGAGTCGCGAGGCCTGGCTGACCCACAACGCCTTGATATGGCTGCGAAAGAGTGCGGGCAAGCAGGCCAGTTGAGACCCCAATTGCCGATTCGATGACAGAACACGTGCGCAAACGCACATTTTTCTGGTGACTGGTCAGACAAATGCCCCTGTGTTACGTATCATCAAGGCCAAAGTATCAAGAGAAACTGCACCCGATGCAGCCGCCACAGCAGGATGTCATATGTCGAAGATCATTGAGCTGCTCGCGCACTACCCTCCTTATCAGCTGGTTCACGCCGCTGAGATGGTGCGCGATACCTTTGAACAGTTTTATCAGCAGCGGTACCAACTCACCGTGCCCCAGTGGCGCCTGATGATGGTGCTCGGCCCCCACTACCCCATCAGCCAGAAGGAACTGGTGGAGGCGAGCGGCATGGACAAGGTACGGATCTCCCGCGAGATCCATCGTCTGGTGGAGAAAGGCATCCTGTTCACCGAGAACAGCGTGCAGGACAAGCGCATCAGCCTGGTCTCCTTCACCCCGGCGGGGCTCACCCTGTTCCAGCAGCTCAAGACGGAGGCGGGAAGCTGGCAGCACACCCTCACCGACTATCTGCCGGCCGAGGCGCGTCAGAGCATTCGCCTGCAGCTGCAGAGCGTCAGCGATGCCATCGAACAACTTCACCTGCTGGACAACGAGCAACCCTCATGAAGCTGAACAACTTTGCCACCATGGATGTCAACATGCTGCTGAGCCTGGTCAACATGCAGTTGCGTGATCACTACGAGGATCTCGATGATCTCTGCCGGGCGCAGGATCTCGATCAAGAGGCCCTGGTTGCCAGGCTGGCCAGTGGCGATTTTCACTATCAGGAAGATCAGAAGCAGTTCAGATAGGGATCCGGATCACAACCCGACCCATGCCGCTGGCTCCGTCGGCAAAAACTGCTAAGGTGGTGGCTACCCGGTCCGTTGATGTTCGCAAGAGGTATGGATACATCTTGTTGTCACAGACCGCGGTTAGCCTCTCGTTCACCACCCGCAGCCAAGGATGACCCATGATGCGCCTCATTCGACCAACCAGCCTGATCACCCTCTGCACATTGCTGGTGATCAGCCTCTTCTTTCCCCAGGTCCCCAGCAGCGCCGAGCAGTGGCTCACCACCCTGCTGCTGGCCTCCCTGGTGGCGGTCTTTCTGATGGTCGGCAGCGGCTGTCGCCACTTCCTGCGCGAATAACGACGCTAGAGCGTGATGCCTGCGCAAAAACAACAACGCAGCCCGAGGGCTGCGTTGTTGTTTCAGGATACTGGGGGCCAAGACCCCGAGTGGCATCAGTAAGCCAGGGTTTCCAGCTGCTCCTTGGCCTGCTCGATCCCCTTGGCTTGCGCCTCCGGCCCCATGCCCATGCCTTCGGCATAGATGAAGTCCACTTCGTTGATGCCGATGAAGCCCAGCACGGTACGCATGTAGGGGGTCACCAGGTCGGTGGCATTGCCCACGTGCATGCCGCCACGGGGGCTGACCACCAGGGCGCGGGTGTTCTCCACCAGGCCGACCGGGCCGGTCTCGGTGTAACGGAAGGTTACGCCGGCACGGGCCACCAGATCGATCCAGTTTTTCAGCTGGGTCGGGATGTTGAAGTTGTACATGGGGGCCGCGATGATCACCAGATCGCTCGCCTTGAGCTCGGCGACCAGCTCGTCGGACTGGGCCAGCACCGCTTGCTGACGCTCGTTCAGGTTCTCGCCACCACGCAGGCCCATGGCCAGCTCGCCGTCCAGCACCGGCAGGTTCAGGGTCGCCAGATCGCGTACCTGGATGGTGTCACCCTGGCGCTCGGCCAGGTAGCCGTCGATCAGGGCGTTGGATTGGGAATACTGGCCCAGGATGCTGGACTTCAGAACGAGGATATTGGCCATGGTGAAACTCCATTTGATTGTCAATTGAACAGCCAGGCTGTCGATGGAGGTCACTATAAAGACTGGCATTAAAGCCTGATAGCGAAAATAGATGCTCAAGTCATTCAAAAAATTTGATGTCTGTGCATTTCCTCGGCGGAGAGGGGCTCATCAAACTCCGCACCCTTGGCATGACAAACGATTGCCGTTATGATCCGCCGCACTTTTTGTACGTGATCCGGATCTCATGACCTCCTCCCGCAGGCACTCCCCCTTTGCCGGCGCCGTCTGGATGATGGTGGCAGGCCTCTGCTTCGCCGCCGTCAACAGCCTGAGCCAGTATGTCAGCTTCAAGCTCGGCCTCCCCTCGACCCAGGTCGCCTTTCACCAATATCTGATCGCCCTGGTCTGCCTGCTGCCCTGGCTGGTGCGCCACGGTCTGCGCCAGTCCCTGATGACGAACCAGCTGCGCCTGCACCTGCTGCGGGTCGCCCTTGCGGTGACCGGCATCCAGTTTTGGCTCTGGGCCCTGGCGGTCCCCGTCCCCATCTGGCAGGGGATCGCGCTCTTGATGACCTCCCCCCTGTTTGCCACCCTGGGATCAGCCCTCTTTCTCAAAGAGCAGGTGAGCCGGGCCCGCATCCTGGCCACCCTGGCCGGCTTTGTCGGCGCCATGCTGATCCTGGCCCCCTGGACCGACGACTTCACCCTGGCCTCCCTGCTGCCGGTGGCGGCCGCCCTCTTCTGGGCAGGCTACTCCTTGCTGGTGCGCTATCAGGCGGCCAGCGAGTCGTCCCACACCATCGTCGTCTACCTGCTCGTCTTCAGCACCCCGTTCAACGCCATGCTGGCGATCCCTGAATGGCAGTGGCCGAGCGAAACCCAGTGGCTGCTGGTGGCCGCCTCGGGCGTACTGTCGGCACTGGCCCAGATGTCCATCGCCCGCGCCTACAGCGTGGCGGAGGCCTCCTTCGTGCAACCTTTTGATTTTGCCAAGCTGCCCATGAACGTGCTGGCCGGCTGGCTGGTATTTGGCTGGGCGCCCCCCGGTCGCTTGTGGCTGGGGGCGGCCATCATCATCGGCGCCATCACCCTGCTCACCCATCTGGAGCAGCGCGCCCACCCACCCACTTCCTGAGGTACGCCATGCGTGCCTCTTTTTTTGCTCACCCGGATCAGCCCTGCTGACCACCGACCTCAGGAGAGATCAGATGTTTGGAACCGCCACCCGCCCCACTGCGACCCGCGCCCTGCTGCTGGGATCAGGCGAACTCGGCAAGGAGGTCGCCATCGAGCTGCAGCGGCTCGGTATCGAGGTGATCGCCGCCGACCGCTATGCCAACGCCCCCGCCATGCAGGTGGCCCACCAGGCCCGTGTGCTGGACATGCTGGATGGTGCCGCCCTGCGCGCCCTGGTGGCCGAGGTCAAGCCCGACCTCATCATCCCCGAGATTGAAGCCATCGCCACCGACACCCTGGCCGCCCTCGAGCAGGAAGGGGTCAAGGTGGTGCCCAATGCCCGCGCCACCCAGCTCACCATGAACCGGGAGGGGATCCGTCGCCTCGCCGCCGAAACCCTGGGGCTGCCCACCTCTGCCTACCGCTTTGCCCAGAGCAAGGAGGAGTTTGTGGCCGCCGTCGAGGCCATCGGCCTCCCCTGCGTGGTCAAACCGGTGATGAGCTCCTCCGGCAAGGGGCAGAGCCTGCTGCGCGATCTCGCCAGGCTGGATGAAAGCTGGACCTATGCCCAGGAGGGGGGCCGTGCCGGTCGTGGCAAGGTGATTGTCGAAGGCTTCGTTCCTTTCGAGTACGAGATCACCCTGCTCACGGTGCGCGCGGTCGATGGCATCCACTTCTGCGAGCCTATCGGCCATCGTCAGGAGGATGGTGACTACCGCGAATCCTGGCAGCCCCAGGCCATGAGCGAGCTGGCCCTGGCCCGCTCCAAGGAGGTGGCGGCCAAGGTGGTTGAAGCCCTTGGCGGCTACGGTCTGTTCGGGGTCGAGCTCTTCATCAGGGGTGACGAGGTGTGGTTCAGCGAAGTCTCCCCCCGCCCCCACGACACCGGCATGGTGACCCTGATCTCCCAGGATCTCTCCGAGTTCGCCCTGCACGTGCGCGCCATCCTGGGGCTGCCCGTCGGCACCATCACCCAGTACGGCCCGAGCGCCTCTGCCGTGGTGCTGCGGGAAGGCCACAGCCAGGATATCCGCTATCAGGGGATTGGCGAGGCACTGGCCCTGGTGCCGGGTGCCCAGCTGCGTCTCTTTGGCAAGCCGGAGATCGCAGGTCGTCGTCGCCTCGGGGTGGCGCTCGCCCGTGGGCAGGATTGCCAGGAAGCCGTGGAGCAGGCCAAGACGGTGGCAGCCCGGGTCGAGGTACTGTTCTAGGCACTCCGCTTTACCACGCAAAAACAAACGTTTATCTGCGTGATCCGACGCAAGGGGCAGGTGACTGCCCCTTTCCCATTGAAGCACCGGGCTTATAATCCCCCCTTCACCTATGTCAGGAGTACAAGATGTTAACTGCCGTGATCTTCGATATGGATGGTGTTCTGATCGACTCGGAACCCTTCTGGCAACGGGCCCAGATGGCCGTCTTCGCCGAACTGGGCCACTTCCACACCGAGGAGGACTGCAACTCCACCATAGGGGTGCGCATCGATCAGCTGGTGGCCCACTGGTACCGGATCCGCCCCTGGAGCAGCCCCAGCCAGGAAGAGGTGGTACAGCGCATTCTGGATCAGGTGATCGCGCTCATCCTGCAAGAGGGACAACCCAAGGCCGGGGTGCTGGAAGCCCTCGACCTCATCGAGGCCCAAGGGCTCAAGATCGGGCTCGCCACCTCCTCCCCGTTTGCCATGGTCGAGGCGGTGCTCGGCAAACTCGGCATCCAGGACCGTTTCATGGCGGTCCACTCCGCCGAGGTGGAGCGCTTTGGCAAACCCCACCCGGATGTCTATATCCACGCCGCCGAGAAGCTCGGCGTCGAGCCTGTGCACTGTCTCGCCATCGAGGACAGCTTCACCGGCCTGCTGGCGGCCAAGGCAGCCTCCATGACGGCGCTGATCGTGCCGGACCCGGCGCTGGTCGGCGATCCCCGTCTGGCCATCGCCAACCACGAGCTGCGCTCTCTTGCCGAGCTGAACGCAGAGATGCTGGCCGACTGGGTCAAGTAGGCAACACGGACTGACCTCCTGCCTCCCTTGAGCCCGCTCATAAACGTGCGCTTGCTCGCGGTTGCGCCGCCTTGTGGCGACTAGAATCAGCAGGAGCACAGAGACGGCCCACGGGCCCGAGGAGGTCACCATGATCGAATACACCAGCAAGCGTATCGTCTGCCCCCACTGCGGCCACCACACCCGGGTCGAGCTGGATGCCAGCCAGGGGGATCAGGAGTTCTACGAAGATTGCATGGCCTGCTGCAACCCCATCCATCTGCGGCTGCACCGGGATGAAGCCCGCGACTGCCTGCAACTCTTCGTGGATGCCGACGACGAGCAGCTGTTCTGAATCACCCTGTCCAGACACAGACAAAAACAAACGGGACCCTGTGGGTCCCGTTTGTTCTGGTGCCATCGTCAGGCTGGGTCACGCCTCCCTCAAGCACGCCGCCTTCGCCGACGTCATGGTCGGAACAAACTCCACCACCTGATAATCGGCCGCCTCTGTCTGCTTAAAGGGATCCTCTGCCAGCATCGCCTCCAGGGCGTCTCGGCTCACTCCCTGCGCCAGTATGACGCCCCCGACTCGGGGTACCTGACGCCCGGATGCCAGAAAATGGCCTGCGGCATACTGCCGCTCCAGCCACGCAATGTGGGCCGGGATCAGGGCATCGATCTCCGCCAGCGGTTTCACATAAGTCAATGTCACGACAAACATAGAGAAGTCTCCAAGGCTCTGGGGCGGCGCCTCTTCCACAAGAGGGCACCTTTCCCGTGATGCCGCCCTCCTCTTCGAACCCTGGGGGCAGCGCTCAGGTGGTTACTGGCGCGCCGCCAGCACCCGCTCCACCGTGTCGACGATGGCCTGGGTCTGGGGGTCAATCTCGATGTTGGTCTGCCAGCCGGCCTTGACCCAGCCCAGGTTGGTGCGGGCCAGGGTCTCGGGGATCAGGTTGACGCAGAACTCCCTGGCGCGTACCTCGCCCACGGTGAGGCTGATGCCGTCGATGCCGATGTAGCCCTTGGTCAGCACGTACTTCATAAGCGCAGGATCGAGGCGATACCACACCTGGCGGTTGTTGGGGGTGTCGATGACCGAGGTCACCTCGGCCGTCCCCATGATATGGCCGGACATGGCATGGCCGCCAATCTCGTCCCCAAAGCGGGCGGCCCGCTCCACGTTGACCTTGTCACCCACCACCAGTTGCCCAAGGTTGGTGAGGCGCAGAGTCTCCTGCATCAGATCGAAGCTGACCAGATCCCCCTCCACCCGGGTGACGGTCAGGCAGCAGCCGTTGTGGGCCACCGAGGCCCCCAGGGCCAGCCCCTCGCCCCAGGCCGGGCTCGGCATGCGGATCACGTGGGTGCGAAAATTGGGCAGTGAATCGATGGCCACCAGTTCGGCGGTCCCTTGTACGATGCCGGTGAACATGAGTCTCTCCAAGCTGTGAAAATTGTCGGCAGGTTACCCCCGGCCACCTTGCAAGACAAGGGTGCCGGCTGACAAGGAGAAGCGCGATCGCTATAGTGACCCCAATCAATCCAGACTGAACGAGGAAACAAAAATGCAGGTATATCAATGCTGTGAAGCCATTCGCATCGCCTACAACCAGATTGGCTCCGGTGAGCAGGGTTATGTGCCCCAGGCCATTGCCGCCAGCATACGGGCGCTCAACGCCGTGGCCTCCGACGAACGGGTACCGGCGGATCTGCGCGAGCAGGCGGCCTATGCCGCGGCCAACCTGCTGATCAGCGATCACGAAGACGCCTGATCCCGGCTACAAATCTGCCGCCGACCTTCCCCGTTGGCGGTTTTTCAGGCTAGAATGACACCCCCGCATTTTGTCTCCTCAGGACGAGGAGGCAAAAGCCCATCTCTCTTGCCCGCTCTTTCTCTTTTATCTGATCCACTCGGAGGTGTCAGTGCAACGTTATTGGTCCGAGGCGAAGCAGCTCGTTCGTCTAGCCAGCCCCATTCTGGTCGCCCAGGTGGCCCAGATCGCCATGAACTTCGTCGATACCGTGATGGCGGGACAGGTGAGCGCCGTGGATCTGGCCGCCGTGTCGGTGGCGTCCAGCTTCTGGTTGCCGATCATCTTGCTGGTGCAGGGCATCATCATGGCCCTCACCCCCATCGTTTCCCAGCTCAACGGCGCCCGCAAGCAGGATGAGGTGCGCCCCGCCGTGCACCAGGGCTTCTGGCTCGCCCTCATCGTCACGCCCATCGCCATGGTGGCACTCTACTTCAGCCCCCTGGCACTGCAGTTCATGGATGTGGATCCCGTCATGGCGGCCAAGACTGCCGGCTACCTGCACGCCATCCTGTGGGGCCTGCCCGCCTTCGTGATGTTCCAGGTGCTGCGCAACTTCAGTGAGGGGCTCTCCCACACCATGCCGACCATGGTTATCGGTTTCGTGGGGCTCGCGGTCAACATCCCCGCCAACTACATCTTCATTCACGGCCACTTTGGCATGCCGAAACTCGGCGGCGTCGGCTGCGGCGTGGCCACTGCCATCGTGCTCTGGGCCATGCTGCTGGCGATGATCGTCTATGTGAAGTGTTCTGCCCACTTCAAGCGCATCAACCTGTTCGCCCAGCTGGCACGCCCCAACGGCAGCCGGATCTGGCGCCTGTTCCGCCTGGGGTTCCCCATCGCCATGGCCATCTTCTGCGAGGTGACCCTGTTTACCGTGGTGGCCCTGATGCTGGCCCCCTTCGGTGCGGAGACGGTGGCGAGTCACCAGATTGCGCTCAACTTCTCCAGCCTGGTCTTCATGCTGCCCCTCTCCATCGGTGTCGGTGTGACCATCCGGGTCGGTCACAACATAGGGGAAGGTCAACCGGATCAGGCCAGGGTCGCCGCCCGCACCGGCCTGATGCTGGGCATGGGCGTCGCCGCCGCGACCGCCGCCCTCACCGTGCTGCTGCGCGACCCCATCGCGGGGATCTACACCGACGACCTGCAGGTGATCGGCCTCGCCGCCACCCTGCTCTTCTTCGCCGCCATCTACCAGATCTCCGACTCGGTACAGGTGGTGGCCGCGGCGGCTCTGCGCGGTTACAAGGACACCCAGGCCATCTTCTACGTCACCATCGTCGCCTATTGGGGGCTGGGTCTGCCCACCGGCATGATCCTGGGGCTGACCGACTGGGTGGTACCGCGCATGGGCCCGCAGGGCTTCTGGATAGGCTTCATCGTCGGTCTCACCTCCGCCGCCCTGATGCTGGGCGCACGGCTGCGCGTCATCTATGGCCGCTTCGCCAGCCCCGCGGCCTGCACCGCCCTCTCCCGGGCGCAATAGGGCGCGGCCAGGGGCACGGGGAGCCGCACTTTTGGGGCGGCTCGCCTGTAAAATCAACAGGCTGCACAAGAACTGGGCAAACAGTCTCCTTTGTGCATGTCCCTTGTTGACAGCCTTGGGGGCCATGGGTAGTATGCCGACCACGCCAGCAGTGCTGGCGGGATAAAACGGGTTTTCAACCCGGTTTATGAAGTGGGTTTATAGCTCAGTTGGTTAGAGCACTACCTTGACATGGTAGGGGTCGTTGGTTCGAATCCAATTAAACCCACCACTTTTCGTGATGCGTCCTTAGCTCAGCTGGTTAGAGCACCACCTTGACATGGTGGGGGTCGGTGGTTCGAATCCACTAGGACGCACCATAACAGTTTGAATAAATTGCAGATATGAATTTGATGTGGGTTTATAGCTCAGTCGGTTAGAACAGTACTTTGACATGGCGTAGGCAATGTCGTTGGTTCGAATCCGGTTGAACGCAGATGTGGGTTTATAGCTCAGTTGGTTAGAGCACTACCTTGACATGGTAGGGGTCGTTGGTTCGAATCCAATTAAACCCACCACTCCCCTGCAATGACACACAAAGTCGCCTTGCGCACCCTGCGTCCTTAGCTCAGCTGGTTAGAGCATCACCTTGACATGGTGGGGGTCGGTGGTTCGAATCCACTAGGACGCACCAGATTTGAAAAGCCCGCTTGATAGCGGGCTTTTTGCATTGGTCGGCTCTGACATCCGCTCTCCCCCGTCATCTGCCTCCTGTCCCCTCTGGCCCGCGGGCCGCCATTGTCGTGCCATGGCGGCCGCGTTTACCTCGCTTCGTCAGAAGAGATCGAGCTGCTGGCCGCAGATCCGCTCGAACGACTCCCCCACAAAGGGAAGGATGGCGTCGGCGATGGGCCTGAGCTGCTTGTCGATGTAGTGCTCGTAGTCGACGGCGCTGCGCCGGTACTCCAAAGGCTCGGGGCCGTTCAGGGTCATCAGGTAGGCGATGGTGCCCCTGTGCTGATAACGCTGGGGCAGGCCGCGGCGCAGATTCTCCTCGTCCGCCAGGCGCGCCGCCCGCACATGGGGTGGCACGTTCTTCTGATACTCCTCGAGTTTCTGGCGCAGCCGCTTGCGGTAGATGAGCAGATCGTCGTGACGGCCGGCCCGGGTCTCGTCCACCATGGTGCGCACATAGCTGCTGGGATCCTGGTCGTGGAACACCATTTCGTAGAGCCGGGTCTGGAATGCCTTGGCAAGGGGGGTCCAGTCGGTGCGCACCGTCTCTAGCCCCTTGAACACCAGGTGCTCCCCTTCCCCTTCGCCCACCAGTCCCGCATAGCGTTTCTTGCTTCCCTTCTCCAGCCCGCGAATGGTGGGCATCAGGAAACGGCGGTAGTGGGTCTCGTACTGGATCTCCAGATGGCTCGGCAGGTCGAACTCCCGCCTGATCAGCGCGGCCCAGTTGTCATTGATCATCTTCGCCAGTCGCTGGCCAATCTCGTCCGCCTGTTCGAGACGGATATCGCTCCCCAGGTGCACGAAGGTGGAGTCGGTGTCCCCATAGATCACCTCGAACCCTTCTGCCTCTATCCACTCCCGGGTCTGCTGCATGATGCCGTGGCCCCGCAAGGTGATGGAGGAGGCGAGCCTCGGGTCGTAGAAGCGGCAACCCCCCGACCCCAACACCCCGTAGAAGGAGTTCATGATGATCTTGATGGCCTGGGAGAGGGCCTTGTTACTGGCGGCCTTGGCCCGATCCCGCGCCGCCCAGAGGGTGGCGATGAGATCCGGCAGGAAGTGACGGGTTCGGGAGAACAGGGCGCCGCGAAAGCCTGGAATGGCGTTATCCGGGTGTTTGAGCCCCTCCACCAGCCCCATGGGGTCGATGCAGAAGGTGCGGATGATGCTGGGATAGAGGCTCTTGAAGTCGAGCACCAGCACGTGGCGATAGAGCCCCGGCTTGGAGTCCATCACATAGCCGCCGGGGCTGGCGAGCCCGCCGTCTGCCGGCAGGTTGGGCGCCACGTAGCCACCGCGGTGCAGCCGTGGCAGATAGAGGTTGGTGAACGCCGCCACCGACCCGCCCACCCGGTCGAGCTCGAGACCGGTGAGGGAGGCGCGCTCGATGGCGAAGGGGATGAGGTGGCAGAAATCGAAGATCTCCCACACCAGCCTGCAATCTTCCAGGTTGTAGCGGGCCAGCGCCTCCTTGTCGGAGTGGAACAGCTCGGTGATCTTCTCCCCCCGGTTGGCCACGTCCTCAATGTCCTTGCCCCGCCCGAGCAGCTCGCTCGCCACCGCATCCAGGCTGTAGCTCGGGAACTGCCAGGTGGCGCTCTTGAGGGTATCGATGCCGTCCAGCACCATGCGCCCCGGGATGATGACGTTGCCGCTCTGGGGGTCGTTTCGGGACGAGCGCCAGAAGCAGAGCTCCCGCCCGCGCCCGAGCCGCAACCGCCGCTTGTGGAGTTCGGCGCGGCGCAGCAGCAGGCGAAAGTCGAAATTCACCACGTTCCAGCCGATGACGAGATCGGGATCGTGCAGGCTGAACCAGCCCTCCAGGGCAGCGAGCAGGGCGGGCTCGTCCGCCACCCACTCGACGTGGGTCTCCCAGTCCTGCGAGCCCGGCTCCGGGGAGCCAATCATGATGACCCGCGCGTCCTCTTCGCTATGGAGCCCCACCGAGAAGAGGGTGCCATCCATGGCGCACTCCACGTCCAGGGAGACCCAGGAGAGGGTCGGCGTCACCGCCTGCGGCGCACAGCGCGCCTCGTTTACCTCCCAGTAACCCTGCCTGCCCCCCTTTCGCCTCGCCTTGCCGTCAAAGCGCATCCCGGCGGTGATGAAGCGCTCCATGAGAAAGCGCTCGGGCAGGCGGATATCCGCCTCGAAGTGCTCCAATCCGCGGATGAGCAGCAGCTCGATGGCGCGGTGAAAGGCGCTCAGGGTGGCAAAGTAGCAGCCCACCACCCGGCTCCCCTCGAAGGTGTGCATGGGGAGGCGGCGAAAACGCCCCCTCACCCCAGCCCCCTTGAAGAGCTCGGCCGCCTCCTCCAGGTGGCGTTCCGGCAGGAAGAAGACCGGCTCCTGCCCCGGCACCACCACCCGTACCGGTCCCTGTGCGCTCCAGAGCCACATCACGATCTCGGTACGCCCCTGCACATCCCGACCATGGCGGGTCAGGATGAAGCCGTCGAGCGGCGGGGTCACGGGAGGAAGGGGCTGGATGTCGGTCATGCAGGTGGTCGGGCTCAAAAGTGGAATGGGACTATTGTACGTTCATACAGTACCCGGCTGCAATTGCCGGGCTGGGCCCTCAGGGCAGGCGCTGTGCCCCCTCTTTGCCATCCGGCGCCGGATTGGGGCATAGTAACCTCGGCATCACTCACCGGCACCGGGCGAGACGGCATGTCCAACTCCCGGCAGACGCTGCGGCCTGCGCGCGCGCCAACCTTTTCCTCGACAAGGAGCACCCCATGACACAACAGTGGCAACGCATTGCCTCCCGCCTCACCGATGTGGGCGGCATCCCGGTGGCTCGCGCCATCCCGGTCAAGGAGCGGCGCACCATCGGGCCCTGGTGTTTTCTCGATCATATCGGCCCGACCCGCTTTGCCCCCGGCGCCCCCGGCATGGATGTGGGGCCCCACCCCCACATCGCCCTGCAGACCTTCACATGGATGCTGGAGGGGGAGATCCTCCACCGGGACAGCCTGGGCAGCAAGCAGGTAATCCGTCCGGGCCAGGTGAACCTGATGACCGCAGGACGGGGCATCGCCCACACCGAGGAGTCGGTCCCAAACCAGCCCGATCTGCACGCCGCCCAGCTCTGGATAGCCCTGCCAGAGGCGGATCAGCATACCCCGCCCCGCTTCGATCACTACCCGACGCTCCCCCGCTGGCAGCAAGGGGAGATCACCCTCACTCTGCTCATCGGCGAGCACGGCAGCCAGCGCGCCCCCACCCTGCACTTCTCCCCCATTCTGGGGCTGGATCTGCACGCCCCCGAGGGAGGCGAGATCACCCTCCCCCTGGACCTCGCCTTCGAGCACGGCCTCTTTCCCCTCGCGGGGGAGACCATCATCGCAGGGGAGGCCCTGGCCCCGGAGCAGTTGCTCTACCTGCCCCCCGGCAACCGGGAGGTGGCGCTGACCCTGCGCCCGGGTGCCCGGCTGCTGCTCATTGGCGGCGAACCCCTGCCCAGACCGCTGCAGATCTGGTGGAACTTCGTGAGCGTCGACAAGGAGGCCATTCGCACCGCCGCCGCCGACTGGGAGAGCGGTCATCCGCGCTTTGGCGAGGTGACGGGTTACCAGGGGCCCCGTCTCAAGGCGCCCCCCCTGACCGGGCTCTGAGCCAGGGTCCAAAACAAAAGAGCGCCCATGGCGCTCTTGTTGATTGGAATGAAGGCCCGTCAGGACTCCTCTTCCTGCTCCGCCTGCAACCTGGCCCGGCGGGCCATGGCCTCCTCCTGGGCACTTTCTATCTCGTGCAGCACGCCATCCAGATCGATGGCCTCCCGGCTCTCTTCGAACAGGCCGATGAGCTCGGTCTCGGGGCCCAGCTTGCCATCCTCGAACAAGGACCACATCTCCCGGGCATACCGGGTCTTGAGCAGTTCGGGGGCATACATGCCGTAGTAGTTGCGCATGTTGTCGACATCCCGCTCCAGCATGGCCCTGGCCTGGTTGTTGGCGGCGGCATCCACCACCTGGGGCAGGTCGATGATGACGGGCCCCTCTTCGTCCACCAGCACGTTGAACTCCGAGAGATCCCCGTGAATGAGACCGGCGCAGAGCATGCGCACCACGTAGCGGATCACCTTGCCATGATCCACCAGAGCCTGCTCACGGGTCAGGGCCACATCGTTGAGACGGGGAGCGACGTTGCCGTCGGCGTCGGTGATGAGCTCCATCAGCAGCACGCCATCGAGGCAGACATAGGGCCTGGGAACCCGCACCCCGGCCGCCGCCAGCTTGAACAGGGCATCCACCTCGGTGTTCTGCCACACCTCTTCGTGCTGCTTGCGACCGTACTTGGAGCCCTTCTCCATGGCGCGGGCATCGCGGCTGCTGCGTACCCGCCGCCCTTCCTGATAGACCACGGCCTGCTTGAAGCTGCGCTTTGACGCCTCTTTGTAGACCTTGGCGCAGCGGATCTCGTCGCCGCAGCGCACCACATAGACGTCGGCCTCTTTGCCGCTCATCAGCCGGCTGATGACATCGTCCACCAGGCCGTCATCAACCAGAGGTTGGATTCGATTTGGAATTTTCATGACCGCCCTTTTACCCTATTTGCACCTTGTTTGCACCTGTTTGCTGGTGGCCTGCCACCCCTGTCAGAAACGGCCCGCAAGGGGGCCGTGTCGATCAAGGTTCCGGTGGCAGCCCCTGGCGGATGCGGCGGATCCCCGCCTCGTAGAGACCGTCTTCGCCCTGATCGTGCTCCTGGGTTTCGAAGATCTTGAGAAACCACATGTACTGCTCGGGGAAGCGGCCAAGCTGCTGCTCCACCATGCGGTTCATCTGGTTGACGTCCGCTACCAGATCCGCGGTGGGATAAGGGTCGAACGGCGCCTCGATCTCCAGCCGGTAGCACCCCTGATCCTCGTCGTAGCAGGCCAGAATGGGCACGGCGCGGGCACCGGTCAGCTTCACCAGTTTGGGCAGGGCCGGCAGGGTCGCCTTGGGGTGGTTGAAGAAGGGCACGAAGAGGCTCGCCTCCCGGCCGTGATCCTGATCCGGCAGATAGAAAAAGCTGTCGCCGCTGCGCAGGGCCTTGATGGCGGGCTTGATGCCGACGCTGCGCTCGTAGATACGCCCACCCTTGCTGCGCTCGCGGTTGATGTACCAGTCGAACACCGCATCCTTGGGGCTTTTCATCATGGTGCACATCTTGATCCCCTGGAGGGGGAAGTAGCGGCCAATCATGTCCACCGCCCAGGTGTGGGGCACCACGAAGATCATGGGGCGACCGGCTGCCCGCTCAGCCTCCACGTGCTCCCAGCCGCTCACCTTGACGCGCCCCTTGAGGAAGTCGGGGCTGCGCCAGGTCAGCTCGCCAAAGCCCAGGAAGGTCTTGAGCCCCACCCGGATGGATTTCAGCAGCAGGGCCTGACGGCCCGCCTCGTCGAGATGGGGGAAGCAGATCTTGAGGTTGGTGTCGGCGATGTAGGCCTGCTTCCTGGAGACGCGCAGCAGCAGGGGGGCCAGGTAGTCGGCCAGCTTGTCCCGTGCCCTTGCCGGCACCCAGGCCAGCAGGGAGAGCAGAGCGACGGCCAGCCAGCTGCCCCACAGACGGGGGTGCAGCAGGCGCGGATGAAAAGAGGTGTCAAACACCGGATCTTGTGCGGACATGGTCGCCATCGAATCATCAAAACAGAGCGTCATTTTAGTGATCCTGACAACTTTTTCTACCCTGCCCTGCACAGCGCCCCCGCGCCAAGTCACTGATCAGACAAGTTAGAAATAAAAAGTGGCCCGCTTGGGGCCACATTTTTGCACCGGGTGAGCGCAAGGCTCAGGGGTGAGGAGCAAGGCCCCGGCGGATGCGCCGGATCCCCTCTTCGTAGAGGCCATCCGGCCCCACCTGATCCTCACGGGTGTCGAAGATCTTGAGGAACCACATGTACTGGCCCGGGTGGCGGCAGAGCTGGCGCTCCACGCTGTCGTTCATGCGGCAGGTATCCGCCATCAGATCCCCGCTCGGGTAGTCGGCGTAGGGAGCCTCGACCTCCAACCGGTAGCCGTGCGCCTGCTCGTCATAGCAGGCCAGCACCGGCAGGGCCCGGGCGCCGGTCAGCTTCACCAGCCGTGGCAGGGCCGGCAACGTCGCCTTGGGGTGGTTGAAGAAGGGGGCGAACAGGCTTGCCTCCCGGCCGTGATCCTGATCCGGCAGATAGAAGAAGCTCAGACCGGATTTCACCGCCTTGATCACCGGCTTGATGCCGGCACTGCGCTCATAGACGCGGCAGCCGTGCCGGGCCCGCGCGCCGTTGATGTGCCAGTCGAACACCGGGTTGCGGGCGCTCTTCATCATGGTGCACATGGGCAGGCCCCGCTGGGCAAAGTAGTAGCCCGCCGCGTCGATGGGCCAGCTGTGGGGCACCACCAGGATCACCGGTCGGCCAGCGGCCTGCTCCGCCTCGATATGTTCCCAGCCGCTGACCTGGATCCGCCCCATCACGTGGGCGGGGCTGCGCCAGGTGAACTCGCCAAAGCCCAGCAGGCTCTTGAGGCCGACCCGGATGGAGGTCATCAGGATGGCCTCCCGCTCGGCCTCGCTCTTCTCCTTGAAGCAGATGGCGAGGTTGGTCCTGGCGATGTAGATCTGCTTCTTCGAGATGGCGCATACCAGGGGCGTCAGAGCATCGGCCAGGCGATCCCGCCAGCGCGGGGGCACGAAGGCGAGCACACCGATGGCGCCGAGGGCGAGCCAGCTCAACCAGTAACGGGGGTGCAGCAGACGAGGCTGGAATCGGGCGTCAAACACGGGATCAGATGAGGACATGGGGCACGACAAAACAATGGGAAGATAAAGTGGCGCGCATCGTGACAGGTATTACCAGTTAACGCCAACTGAATGTCGCCTGTATGGGCAACTATTTAAGCCACTTCACGGATTGACAAAATTAATCTGCTTCATTTGATTCCCCTCTGTGTCACTGCATCACGAACGGCAGACCCCGCACGGGCGGGGTCGATGACGAGGGGGGATGAAAACCTTGTGCCTAGCGGCGTGCGGGCTGCCCCGGCAGGTCATCCTGCACCGCCGGCAGGAAGAACATCAGGTAACGCAGGGCCACGTAACCCACCACCAGGGTGGCCACCCCCAGCTCCAGATAGGCCAGCTGATGGAGCTGCTCGGCATAGCGGGCCGCCTCCGGCCACTGCGACAGCAGGTGACTCACCTTGAACAGGGCGGTGGCCCCGATCACCAGGGGGAAGGTGAAAGCGGCGTAACCCGGCGAGAACGGCAGGCGCAGCAGCTTGATGAAGGCCAGGTAGATGATGCCGGTCATCAGCACGGCGATCCCGAGCAGCACCGCCACCAGCAGCAGGGAGGGATCCTGGCTCACGGTGAGGTAGCCGGCCAGCGACAGGCTCGCCGGGGCGGCCAGGATGGCGATAGTGGGCTTGGCGGCATCCGGCACCTCGTGGCTGAAGATGAGGCGATAGAGCATCAGCGGCAGCATCAGGCCGTAGCAGGCCATGCCGAACCAGAGCAGGCCGGTGGCCAGGGATGCGAAGGGACCGCCCGGGTAGGCCACGTCAGCCACGATGATCCCCACCGGCGGCACAAACCAGCTCGGCACCATGTGATGGATTTCGAACGCTCTGGCCCTGTGCCAGACGAAAGTGGCGAGGAAGACGAGGTGGATGATGACCGCAAACAGCCAGAGCCCCTGCCCCAGGGTCGGGGCGAGCAGGCCGACCGCCTTGGAGACCACCATGGTCCCCATGGCGTAGGTGGGCACCACGCTGCCCACCACGGGATGGGCGAGATCCTGCCACAGCAGGCGCGGGTGGATCAGAAACTTGAAGGTCAGGACGAGGAGCAGCACGGCGGCGATGGCGGCCCCCAGCAGTTGCAGACGGCCATCGAACTGACCGGCATTTTCCCAGCACCAGCCGAGGCTGGCGATCCCCAGAGCCAGACCGGCCATGGGGGTCGGGGCGGCGGCCAGGGAGCGGCGGGTTCTTGCGATCATGGCGAATACCCTCTTGATGATGACGATGGGCATAGGATAAAGGGGGTCTATCGTTTACGATATCTAAATGAATTGAACTTAGCATTTAGGAAAATCAAACGATATGAAGCTCACCCTGCAACAACTCAAGGTGTTTGCCACCATCGCCCGCCACGGCAACCTGGGGGGCGCCGCCAATGAACTTTGCCTGAGCAAGGGGGCCGTCTCCCAGTCGCTGCAGGAGCTGGAGCGCCAGCTCGCCACGCCCCTGTTCGACCGGGTGCACCCGAGGCTTCAGCTCAACAGCGAGGGGCGCCTGCTGCAACCGGCCGCCGAGGAGCTGCTGACCCGGATGCAGGAGATAGAGCAGCTCTTCAGCCCCGATGCCGAGCCGAGCGGCCAGCTGCACCTCGGGGCCAGCCAGACCATCGGCAACTACCTGCTGCCCGCCCTGCTGGCGGAGGGGGCCCAGGAGCTGGGAGCCGCCCCCAGGGTCACCATCGCCAACACCCACCTCCTGTGCCATGCCCTCGCCCACTTCGAGCTGGATCTCGCCCTCATCGAGGGGGAGAACCACCACCCGGACCTGGTGAGCGAACCCTGGCTGGAGGACGAGATGCTCATCATCGCCGCCCCCGGTCACCCCCTGGCGGATCAGCTCGAGCTGCCCCTGCGCCGGCTTGCCGGGGAAACCTGGGTGCTGCGCGAGGCGCAATCCGGCAGCCGCGAGCAGTTCGAGCAGCAGCTCCAGCCCCACCTGCCCCGCTGGCAGGCGGGGATAGAGCTCAATACCCTGGAGGCGGTGATGCTGGCGGTGGAGAAGGGGCTCGGCATCTCCTTCATCTCCCGCCTCGCGGTGGCGGACCGGCTGGCACAGGGGCGCCTGGTGGCCCTCACCCCGAGTCGCCGCTTCCCCCGCCAGCTCTCCCTCGTCTGGCACAAGCAGAAGTTCCACTCCGTCGCCCTGCGCCGCTTCCTGGCCTTCTGCCGCGCCCAGACCCTGGCGTGAGAACCCCTTCGGATACGACAAGGGCGCCATTGGCGCCCTTGTCGTTCAGCCGATGCTCCCCTCGACCCTCAGCCCTTCCCCGGCCTCAGCCGGCGAGTCCCCCTTCAATCCAGCCGAGCACCTGCCGGGTCACGGCCTGGGGCACCCAGGGGGAGTCCAGCAGCCGGTGGCGCAGGCAATCGGCGAAGTGATCCGCCTCGTGCTGCATGCCGCCCCCCTCCACCGGCAGATAGATGTCCGCCGGCCAGATGACGGGGGCAGGCCCCCCTTGCCAGCGAATGTGCTGGGGATTCCACCACTTGCCCTCGATGACCAGGCGCCACCCCTCCCCGGACAAGGACGCTTCCCGCTCGAGATCCTCGATGATGGAGGCCCCGAGCTCGGCCCGAAACGGCTCATCGAACGTGAAGCTGGCGGTGAGATCCACCTCCCCCGGAGCCCGCGTCAGCGTCACCTCGGGGGCGGGGCAGCCCAGCCCCAGCCGATGGCAGAGGGCGGCATGGAGCCAGAGGGGATAGACCCCCACGTCCCAGGCGGCGCCGCCGTCGAGGGCAGGATCGAACAGCTTGCCCACCCTGGGCTGGGTCGAACCGAACGCCGCCCGCAGCTCGCGCGGCGGCGGCAGCAGGGGCAGGCGCTGCAACAGGGCGCGCATGGCGGGGAAGCACATCACCTTCATGGCCTCGAGCAGCAGCAGGCCCCGTGCGTGGGCGAGCGCCACCAGGGCGTCCCAATCCGCCACCCGGGTCACCGCCGGTTTTTCCACCAGTACGTGCTTGCCCGCCAGCAGCATCTGCCTCACCAGGCCCGCGTGCTCCGGGTGGATGACCGCCACATAGACGGCCTCCACCTCGGGGCTGGCGGCCAGGGCCTCATAGCTGCCATAGGCGTGGGGCAGCCCCAGATCCCGGGCGAACTCGTCCGCCCGTCCCTGGTCCCGGGCGGCGATGGCCACCACCTCGGCTCCCCTGGCGTGCCCGTTCACATCGCGGCAAAAACGCCGGGCGATGGCCCCCGCCCCGGCAATGCCAAAGCGCAGGGGCGCCCTTGTCTCGTCGTGCATCGTCTCTCCTTGCTACCCAATGGTGGACCCCGGCATCACGCCGGGCGCGGGCTCCCGGCCAGGCTGCGCAGCCAGCTTAACTCCTCGCCCCAGATGGACTCGTCGATGGTCTCGAGGATAAGCGGGATGCCGTCGAAACGGTCGTCGTTCATGATGTGGTGGAACACCGCCTCGCCGAGGTTGCCCTCCCGCAGGCTGTGGTGACGGTCGACCCGACTACCGAAGGTACACTTGGCGCCGTTGATATGCATCCCCTTGAGGTACTCGAACCCCACGATGCGGTCGAAGTCGGCAAACACCGCCTCGCACCCCTCGGGGGTACGCAGATCGTAACCGGCGGCGAAGGCGTGGCAGGTGTCAAAGCAGACGCCGACCCGACTCTTGTCCTCTACCCCGTCGATGAGGGTGGCCAGGTGCTCGAACGACCAGCCGAGGTTGGTGCCCTGGCCGGCGGTATTCTCGATCACCGCCGTCACCCCTTCGCTGCGCTCCAGCGCCCAGTTGATGGACTCGCTCACGAGCTTGAGGCTCACCGCCTCGGGGATCTGCTTGAGATGGCTGCCCGGGTGGAAGTTCAGGTAGCACAGCCCCAGTTGCTCGCAGCGCTTCATCTCGTCCAGAAACGCATCCCGGGACTTGGCGAGGGCGTCGGGGTCGGGATGACCCAGGTTGATGAGGTAGCTGTCGTGGGGCAGGATCTGCTCGGGACGAAAGCCCTCCTTCTCGCAGGCGGCCTTGAAGGCGCGAATACTGGCCTCGGAGAGGGGCGCCGCCTGCCACTGGCGCTGATTCTTGGTAAACAGGGCGAAGGCGTTGGCCCCGATGGCTTTGGCCCGGGCGATGGTGTTTTCCACCCCGCCCGCCGCACTGACGTGGGCTCCGATAAATTTCATCTCATCTCCTGTGCACTGTGACCGGGTGCCTGCCACACTGGCCACCGCACCCGTTGCCGGGGCGCCATTATGCCCAAGCCAACCCCTTGCGCCAAACCGGGATTGTCGATGGGGGCAATGGAAAAGGCGCCCGAAGGCGCCTTGATGAGAGACAGAACATCCCTGTCCGTCAATAGGCCAGACCGGCCCCGTAGGGATAGAGCGGGCTTTGTGAGTCCTTGGCCACGTCCGGGGACTGGGCCAGCACCGCCTGCCAGCTCGAGGGCAGATCGAAGGGGAGCTTGCCGCGTGCCTTCTGGGTGCCGCTCATGACATCGAACAGGGCCTGATCCAGGGCGCCGAAGTTGGCGAGCAGCACCCGGGCCGCCGGGGCCACCTCGGTCAGGATGGCGGGCCTGTCCAGATAGACGGAGAGCACCAGGGGCACCCCGGCCTGCTCGATGGCCTGGATGGCGGCATAGTCATCCGCGCCGCGGTAGACCCCTTCGTGGGCCGTCTCCTGCACCACCTGAGCATTGCTGGCAAAGCCGAGCTGGCCGAAGTGGATGCTGCCAAACGGGAAGCGGGGGTCCTGCTCGCCCGGGGCGTTGACCCGCACGATGGCAAGCTCCGCGTCGGCCAGGTTCGTCACCACCGTATAGCCGTTGGCCCTGGCCACCTCGGCGTTGACATTGTGCAGATAGACCCGCTTGCCGTCCGCCTTCAGCGGCAGCAGGGCCCCCTCGTTCTTCAGCAGCACGTGAGACGCCGCCTGGGCGGCCTGGGCCTCCTGCTGGAACTCGGCCTTGCCCACCAGGGCCACCGCGGCCTCGGCATCCACATAGGGATTCTCGAAGAGCCCGAGGGCAAACTTCTGGGCCAGGATCCGCTCGGCCGAAGTGGTGATGGCCGCCTCGGTCACCAGACCGCTCTGCACCGCCGCCAGCAGGGGAGCCGGATCTTCCACGCCACCGAACTGATCCACCCCGGCGTCGATGGCCTTGGCATAACGCTCGGCCTTGGTGAGCTTCTCCACGCCCCAGGACATGCCAAAGGGCACGGTCCAGGGGCTCACCCCGGCATTGACTTCATCCTGGGTCAGCCCCTGCTCGCAGCGGCTGTCACAGTCATTGACGATGCCCCAGTCGCTCAGCACCACGCCGTCAAACTTGAAGTGGCCCCGCAACAGATCCGTGATGATCTGGCGGTTGAAACCAAACCCCACCTCCTCGACGGGCTGCCCATCCTGGGTCAGGCCCAGGGGCATGGCGTAATAGGGCATCACGGCGGCCACCCTGGCCTCGAAGGCACCCTCGAAGGGCACCAGGTGGTAAGCAAACTGGCCGCCGGGGTAGACCTGCTCCTTGCCCCAGGGGTTGTGGGCATCCAGCCCGTCCTTCTGGGGACCGGCCCCGGCGAAGTGCTTGACCACGGTGACCACGCTCTCCTTGCCTATCCCCTCGCTCCCCTGCTGGAAGCCCTCGATGTAGGCCTTGACCAGGGACTTGGCGAGCAGGTTGTCTTCCCCGAAGGTGCCGTTGATGCGGCCCCAGCGCGGCTCGGTCGCGAGATCCGCCTGGGGCGAGAGGGCCTCGTGGATGCCGACGGCACGGTACTCCTGACGGGCGATGTCGCCAAAGCGCTGCACCAGGGCAGCATCGCCGATGGCGGCCAGCCCCAGGGTCTCGGGCCACTGGGAGAAGGCCCCGGCACCGATGCTGGTGGCGTTCGGATCATGGGTGAAGTGGTTGCGGGGATCCGTGCTCACCGTCATGGGGATGCCGAATCCCACCCCTTCCAGCAGGGCCTGCAGGGTGTTGTTGTCTGCGGCGATGGCCGCCGGATCACCGGCCATGCGGGTGATGAAGGTGTTGACCCCGTCCTCGCGCAGCATCTTGTCCATGGCCGCGAGGTTCACCCGCCCCGCCCCGTCCAGCACCAGGGTGCCGTGCATCATCAGCCCTGCCTTCTGGGCCAGGGTGAGCCTGCCCACCAGATCCCGGGCCCGCTCGGCGGCGCCGAGGCGCCAGTCCTCGTAGGGGGTCAGGGTGCCGCTGCCATCGAGATCCTTGAATTGCAGGCCGTCCTGCTCGATGAGGGTGACGGTGCGGTGGCCCAGAACGGGCTGCTCGGGCTTGGGGGTGGAATCGTTGTCGTTGCACCCTGCCAGCAGCAGGGCCCCGATGGCGAGGGCGACACGGGTTCGGGAGAGCGAGTGGTGTTTCATTGTTGTTATCTTCCTTGTGTGTGTAGGAGTCGCCACTCTATGCAAAAGCGGCCCCTCTCACTTGCCCGTCGGGTGCAGGAAGTTGCCGGTTGGGAGCAGGATTGAAAAGTGTGAAAAGGGTTGCAGGGTTACCCTTGGTTACAAATCTGAAACATGAAAGCGGCGCTGGCTCACGGCAATCCGCCGCCGTTGGCCGATGATGGTGGGCCACCGCTGACAAGGATTTTTGCCGTGAAGACCGTCTCCAACCGGATTGCCCTGCACTGCCTCAACCACTGGCAGGCCCGCGGGCGGGATCCTGCTGCCCTCCTGCACCCCTGCGGCATCGCTCACGAAGAGCTGCTGATCCCCCAGGGGCGGCTCGACACCGGGCGCCACTTCCGGCTGCTGGCCGGGGCAGCCCCCCACGTGGATCTGGCCCTCGACTGGACGCCCCCCGCCCTCCCCGGCCTCTTTGCCGACTTCATGTCGCTGGCGAGCCTGTGCTGCAACGCCGCCACCCTTCGCCAGGCCCTGCACTTCTTCCTCGCCTACCGCCCCCTCATCGGCGAGAGCGACGAGATCCGCCTGCAAGAAGAAGAGGGGCAGGCCAGGATCAGCTACCACTCGGAGTCCGATCACCCGGACGTCATCGCCCTGAGCAGCCTGGCCAACCTCTGCCACCTCTATGCCCTGCTCCAGTTCTACCACCCGGGCCAGGGGCTGCTGGTGCTGCCCACCCCGGTACGCCCCAGGCTGTGGCGTGAGCTGGCAGGCTGGCTGGAAGGGCGGTTGCAACAGGGGGCGGACTTCGAGCTGCGCTTTCCCGCCGCCTTGCTCGATCTCGCCCACGGGCAGTGCAACCTGCCCCTGCAACCCCTGCTGCTCGGGGAGCTCGACCGGCAGATGGCCCAGCTTCGCCCAAGCAGCCGCTACCGGGACAGGGTGATGACACTCATCCGCCAGCAGCTGTGGCAAGAGAGTGCCGAGGCCTCCTCTCTGCTCGATGGGGTGTGCGAGCACCTCAAACTGACCCGCTGGACCCTCAACCGCCATCTGCGGGAGGAAGGGTGCCACTTCTCGGGCCTGCTGGAGCGGGTGCGCCGGGAGGAGGCCTGCCGCCTGTTGCAGGATCCCGCCCTCCCCCTGCAGACAGTGGGGGAGCGCCTGGGTTTTGCCCGCCAGAGCAGCTTTACCCGCTTCTTTCGCGAGGAGTTTGCCCTCTCGCCGAGGGAGTTTCGCTCAAGGCGCAGCCGCCTCTGAGGCGCCCCCGAGATGGGCGGCGAGCAACCCCGCCAGCCAGTGGATGAAGAGCTGGACCCTGGGGGCCAGTTGGCGGCGATGGGCATAGAGGGCGTGGATGGGGAGCGGCGGCGGCTGCCACTGGGGCAGGATGCTCACCAGCTCGCCCCCCGCGAGCAGGGATTCGACCCCCACCCGCGGCATCTGGATGATGCCAAGCCCCGCCAGCGCCGCCGCCAGGTAGGTCTCGCTGTCATCATGAGGGCCCCCGCCATGGGCAGCAGGGCGCGGTGGCCATCTTCCGCCAGGTATTCAAAGCCGGGCTCGCTGCGCCCCTGCCCGGCACCAAACCCGGAACCATAGTGCACCAGCCGGTGGCCCGCCAGATCCCCAAGGGTGCGGGGCACCCCGTGGCGAGCCAGGTAGCCTGCGCTGGCACAGTTGATCTGGCGATAGTGACCAAGGGGCCTGGCCACCAGGCTGGAGGGCTCAAGCGCCCCGACCCGCACCACGCAGTCAAACCCCTCGCGCACCAGATCCACCCGCCTGTCCGTGCTGCTCAGCATCAGTTGCAGGGCGGGATGCTGCGCCAGAAAGTCCGGCAGGGCCGGGATCACCAGGTGACGGGCCATCCGGCTTGGCATGTCGACCCGCAGTTGTCCCGAGATCTGCCCCCCCTGGCGAAACAGGCCGTCAAACTCCTCCATGTCCGCCAAAAGCTCCCGGCATCTGGCATAGCAGAGCTGGCCGTCCGTGGTGAGCTGCACCCGCCGCGTGGTACGCAGCAGGAGCCGGGTCCCCATGCGCTCCTCCAGCCGACGGATGGCGGCAGAGAGGGTCGCCTTGGGGATGCCCGTCTGCTCGGCGCAGCGGGTAAAACTCTCCAGCTCGGCAACCCGCACGAAGGCTCTCATCGCATCCAGTTGATCCATGGCCTGATTGTCTCGATAAACGGAACAGTGATTCTATTATCACGCTATTTATCCAGTTTAAAAGGAACAATACAGTGATCCGGTCGGCTCGTATCGAGCCTGTGTCCGCCACCCTGACAGGAGTCATACCATGACCAGACCCATCGCCCTCATCACCGGGGCCAGCCGCGGCCTTGGCAAGCACGGGGCCCTGGCCCTCGCCGCCAAAGGCGTCGACCTCATCATCACCTATCGCAGCCAGGCCGCAGAGGCGGAGGCGGTGGTGACCCAGGCCCGCGCCCTCGGCGTTCGGGCCCATGCCCTGGCTCTGGACGTGGGCGAGAGCGCCACCTTCGCGGCCTTTGCAGAGGAGGTGACGCAACTGCTCGCCCGGGAGTGGCAGCGCACCCATTTCAACTTCCTGGTCAACAACGCCGGGATCGGCATTCATGCCAGCTTCGAGCAGACCACGG
Source organism: Aeromonas sp. QDB63 (assembly GCF_027707425.1). Taxonomy (NCBI): domain Bacteria; kingdom Pseudomonadati; phylum Pseudomonadota; class Gammaproteobacteria; order Aeromonadales; family Aeromonadaceae; genus Aeromonas; species Aeromonas sp. QDB63. The sequence continues at coordinate 82,914 of NZ_JAPCIS010000008.1, read as the reverse complement.
AGCAGCAGTTCGACACCCTGCTCAACATCCACCTCAAGGGGACCTTCTTCCTGACCCAGGCGCTCCTGCCCCTCCTGGCAGACGGCGGTCGCATCCTCAACCTCTCCACCGGCCTCACCCGCTTCGCCATGCCGGGTTATGCCGCCTACGCCGCCATGAAGGGGGGCGTCGAGGTGCTCACCCAGTATCTGGCCAAGGAGCTGGGCCCCAGGGGCATCGCGGTCAACGTGCTGGCCCCCGGCGCCATCGAGACCGATTTTGGCGGCGGCGTGGTGCGCGACAACAAGGGGGTCAACGACTTTCTCGCGAGCCAGACCGCCCTTGGCCGGGTGGGTCAGCCCGACGACATCGGTGGCGCCATCGCCGCCCTGCTCTCCGATGACTGCCGCTGGATCACAGCCCAGCGCATCGAAGCCTCGGGCGGCATGTTTATCTAGGCGGTCATGATTGCCTGCTGCACAAACAAGGAAGGCCCCCTCCGATGAGGGGGCCTTCCGGCATTGGGCAGACGAGGTGCGGCGCACCGGGCCCGTTACAGGGTCTTGCCACCGCTTGCAATGACCTGGCTGTACCAGTGGAAGCTCTCTTTCTTGATGCGACGAAGAGACCCTCCCTGCTCGTCCCTGTCCACGTAGACAAAGCCGTAGCGCTTCTGGTAGCCGTTGAGCCAGCTCAGGATGTCGGTGAAGGACCAGGCGCAATATCCAATCAGCTCGACCCCGTCCTGCATCGCCTCCTGGCACGCCTTGAGGTGGCTGTGCAGATAGGCGATACGGTAGTCGTCGTTCACCCTGTCCCCGGCTTCCAGCTTGTCGAACTCCCCCAGGCCGTTCTCGGTGATCATCAGCGGCAGGGCGTAGCGGGAGGAGAGCCGACGCAGGGCGATGCGCATCCCGGTGGGATCGATGGCCCAGTCCCAGTTGCTGGTCTCAAGGTGCGGATTGGGGGCCGTCTTGTAGAGGCCGGGAATGCCGCTGGAGGGCGTAGTGCCCTTCTTGCCCGTGGTGTTGATGCGCTGCATCGTCTGGCCGCCGAGGGGGTTGTCGGTGAAGGTCAGGGTGTAGTAGTAGTTGACCCCGATGTAGTCGGGGGTGCCTTCGCGCAAGAGCTCGAGATCGCCCGGCAGGATCTCCGGCGCCTCGCCGGTCTCCCGCAGATAGGCGAGCGCCGCCTGGGGGTAACGGCCGAAGCAGTAGGCATCCAGCCACCAGAGGTTGGTGAACTCCTCGGCATTCTCGAACGCCAGCATGTCGCTCGGGGCGCAGGAGGCCGGATAGGCGGGGGAGTATGCAAAGCTCGGCCCGATCAGGCCGTTTGGCACGTGCTGGCGAAACGCCTTGATGACCCGGGCATTGGCGAGAAACGCGATGTGGTTGGCGGCGAAGAAACGCTTCCTGTCCTGCACCGCGGGAGGATGGGTGCCAAGCTGGTAGGCGTTGGTCAGGTTGTAGTTCTGCTCGTTGAGCGACACCCAGTACTTCACCTTGCCGGCGAAGCGCTGATAGAGAGTCACGCAATAGCGCTCGAAGTCGTCGATGATGCGCCTGTCTTCCCAGCCGCCGTACTCATCCTGCAGGGCCTGGGGGAGATCCCAGTGATAGAGGGTCAGCACCGGCTCGATGCCGTGGGCCAGCAGGGCGTCGATGAGCCTGTCGTAGAAGGCGAGCCCCGCCTCGTTCACCTCGCCACGCCCCGTCGGGTAGATGCGCGGCCAGCTCACCGAGAAGCGATAGGCCTTGAGCCCCATCTCGGCCATCAGCGCCACGTCCTCTTCCACCCTGTGGTAGTGATCCACCGCCACGTCTCCGTTGCTCCCTTCAAAGGTCTTGCCCGGCAATTTGGTAAAGCTGTCCCATACCGAGGGGCCCTTGCCCTCCTCGTTCCAGGCCCCTTCCACCTGATAGGCGGCGGAGGCGGCGCCCCAGAGGAAACCGTTCGGGAAGTCGTTGAACTTGTGATGATGCATCTGGTGTTGCTCCTTCTGCGCGGATGGCGGGGGCCATCCCGTGATACGTCGACCCCGTACAGGGGCCCGAAATGAGTTGGCACCAGCATCCAACACTTCTAGAATTCCGTCCAATGACAAATATGGCCACCTATCATTCCTATCTGGAATCAAGCGAGGCACCATGGAGTTGAGAGACCTGAAAGCCTTCGTCACCCTGGGGGAGGTATTGCACTTTGGTCAGGCGGCGGCGCGCCAGCACGTCACCCAGTCGGCCCTGAGCAAGCAGATCCGCCGGCTGGAGGCGGACCTTGGCGGCGAGCTGTTCGAGCGCAACGCCGGCAGCACCCGGCTGACGGTGCTCGGGCGCGCCCTCTACGCCGACGCCTGCACCCTGGTGGCCCAGAGCGAGCAGCTCGCCCGCAGCGCCCGCGACGTGCTGGCGGGCCACGCGGGTACCCTGCGCATCGGCTTCGGGGTCGCCACCAAGCTGCTGGTGCCCGCCGCCATCGCCCGCTTTCGGGCCAGCCGCCCCGGGGTCGCCATCGAGCTCAACGATCTCTCCACCCATCACCAGTTGCTGGCACTGGCGGAGGGTCGCCTGGATCTTGGCTTCTGCCGCCTGCCCGCACCCAAGGGCTGGCCGGTGCTGCCCGTGGTGTGCGCCCATTTCGTCGCCGTGCTGCCCGCAGGCTATCAGGGGGTGGCAGGGCTCGCCGATCTGCAGGAGAAGCCGCTCGCCATCCTGCGCCGGGACAAGGCCCCCTCTTTTTACGATCAGTTCATCCATTACCTCGCCCAGAGCGGCCTGCGCTTTCAGGACATCCAGTACGTGAACGACTTCGCTGCCGGCATCGCCACCGCGGCGGCCGGCATCGCCTGGACCCTGGTCCCCTCCTCCACCACCATTGAGCATCCCGATGTGCTGACCCTGCCCCTCGGGGAGGCCGACGCGAGCTGGATCATCGGGCTCATTCGCCCGCCGGGCAACGACAATCCCCTCGTCGCCCCCTTCTGGCAGACGGTGGCGGAGCTGGCGGATCCGGCCCTCACCGGCCTCATGACGACAGGGGACGGGGCTCCCACCTGGGACACCCCATGAAAGGGAATCATTCGAAAATCACATTAACGATGGCATTAGGCAGTCCGCCCCCCTTAAAATGCCCTCCTAACCCGACACCATGACAAGGATCCGTTTCGTTCATGCACTCTCACTGGCTGCTGAGGTTTGATCTGCATCGCCTCATCCTTGCGCTGGCCGTCATAGGTGTGCTGGCTACCTTTGGCAACAGCTTTTACGCCATCTATCAGGCACAACGGCAACTGCTCATCGACAACACGCTAGAGGCGAACCGGGTCTATGCCGCCAAGCTCGCCGCCTCCGCCGAGACCATGCTGCACTCAGCCCAGGAACAACTGGCTTACAGCGCTAGCCAACTTGCCCCCCTGCTGCAGACCGATGACATCGCAGGGCTCGAGGAGGAGGTAACCCAACTGCGTAGACGTACCAATACCTTCAACTCAGTGGTCGTGGTCAACACCGAGGCAACCATTGTTGCTGTCTCCCCCGAGACTCTGAATGTGAAAGGGGCCAAACTGACCTCGGCCCATGCGAGAAACACCCTGAAGAAGCAGAAGCCGATCATCTCAGATCCTTTTGTCTCCCTCTCCGGCAACTACCTCATCAGCCTCTCCCACCCCATCTTCTCGGCAGACAAGCGCTACCTCGGCTATGTCGCCGGCACCATCTATCTGGGGTCCGCCAGCGTGCTCTCCAGCCTGCTGGGGCAGCACTACTACCAGGATGGTTCTTATCTTTATGTGGTGGACCGCCAGCGCACCCTCATCTACCACCCGAACCCGGAGCGCATCGGCCAGAAGATTGGCAAGAACCGGGTGGTGGATGCGGTGCTCAAGGGACAGGATGGCGCGCAAAGCGTGCTCAACTCCCGGGGCAGCGAGATGCTGGCAGGCTTTGCCCCGGTGGCGGACGCAGGCTGGGGGATAGTGGCCCAGCGCCCCCGCAGCGCCACCCTGGCCGGTCTGGATGAACAGATGCTGGAGATCCTCAAGGGGATGATCCCGGTCACCCTCTTCATTCTCTTCGTCATCTGGCTCTCGGCCACCATCATCGCCAGACCCCTGCGACAACTGGCCAACCGGGCCGGACTCATGGATCAGCAGGGGGCCGCCACCAGCATCTCGGGGATCCGCGCCTGGTATTTCGAAGCGGCCCAGTTGAAGCAGGCCATCCTCAAGGGGCTGGGGCTGCTCAACACCAAGATCGACAAGCTGCACACCGACAGCCACACCGACCCCATGACGGGCCTGTTCAACCGCCGGGCCATGCAGCAGATGCTGGACGAGTACGAGGTCGAGCGTCAGCCCCTGACGGTGATTGCCCTGGACATCGATCACTTCAAGGCCATCAACGACCGCTTCGGTCACGACGTGGGGGATGCCGTCATCGTCTCCCTCGCCACCCTGATGCAGCAGGATCTGCGTTCCGATGCCGCCTTGTGTCGAAGCGGCGGCGAGGAGTTCCTGCTGCTGCTGCCCGGGGTCTCCCTTGCACAGGCGCAGAAGATCGCCGAGCGCCTGCGTACCCGGGTGGCGAGCCACGACATGGAGGTAGCAGGCCACATCACCATCTCCCTTGGCGTCGCCCACTGGGGGGCGGATGCCACCAGCATCGCCGCCGTGCTCAAGGAGGCGGACAAGGCGCTCTATGATGCCAAGAGCCAGGGCCGAAACTGCGTGGTGGTGGCCCTGGGCTGATGGCCCAGACTTTGCCGGGTACCGCCCGGCCATAAAAAACCCCTGCCATGGCAGGGGTCGGACGGTATCCATATGAAGAATCAGAGCGTGACGGCCAGGTTCTCGACCGAGGCGGCGTTCGGGGTCACCAGTACGGGCACCGATTTGGAGGTGGGGGTGAAAGAGCCCTCCCCTATGCTCTCGATGGCCACCAGGGGGTTGGTCTCGGGGTAGTAGGCGGCGATGTTGCCCTTCGGGATCTCGTAGAAGATGACGCTAAAGCCCCGCACCACCCGCTCGCGCCCATCGTTGCACACCGCACTCATGTCCACCCGCTGCTCCTCGGCGAGCCCCAGCCTCCTGGCATCCTCCTCGTTCATGAAGACCACGTTGCGTCGCCCCTTGATGCCGCGATAGCGGTCATCCATGCCATAGATGGTGGTGTTGTACTGATCGTGGGAGCGCAGGCTCTGAAGCAGCAGCACGGGCTGGTCCACCATCTGCTCCGCGTGGCTGGTGCACTCGGGCAGGATGGAGTCCGGCAAACGGCTCGCCCTGAATTCGGCGCGCCCGCTCGCGGTGTTCCAGCGCAGCAGGGCGGCGCTGTTCTCCAGATGGAAGCCGCAGGGCTCCTCGATGCGGCGGTTGAAGTCGCCAAAGCCCGCGATGGTCTCCTCGATGAGATCCCGCAGCAGCCCGTAGTCATCCCGCAGCGCCAGCCAGTCCACCCGATCGCTGCCGAGCGTTGCCTCGGCCATGCGGGCCACGATGTCTATCTCGGAGAGACAGAGCGGCGAGACCGGCTCGTTCATCCCGGTGGAGGCGTGCACCATGCTGAAGGTGTCCTCCACGGTGATCTTCTGCACCCCGGTACGCTGCTGATCGAGCTCGGTACGGCCCAGGCAGGGGAGGATCAGGGCATCTTTTGACACCATGAGGTGGCTGCGGTTGAGCTTGGTGCTGATCTGCACATTGAGCTCGCTCCTTCGCATCGCTTCATAAGTGAACTCGGTATCCGGCGCGGCGGCTGCCAGGTTGCCCCCAAGGCAGATGAGCACCTTGCTCTTGCCGCCATGAAGGGCTTTGAGGGCCTCGTAGACGTTGTGCCCCGGCGTGCGCTTGAAGCCCACCGGGAAGCGGCGCTCCAGGCGATCGAGGAAGGCGGCATTGGGTTTCTCGTTGATCCCCATGGTGCGGTTGCCCTGCACGTTGCTGTGACCGCGCACCGGACAGAGTCCGGCCCCCGGCTTGCCAATCTGGCCGCACATCAGGTGCAGGTTGACGATTTCGCGAATGGTGTCGACCGAATGCTTGTGCTGGGTGATCCCCATGGCCCAGCAGCTGATCACGCTCTCGCTGCTTGCGAAGATCTGCGCCGCCCGGGTGATCGCCTCCCGACCGAGGCCGGATTGCGCCTCGATTTGCGTCCACTCCGTAGCCTTCACCTGGGCCAGGTAGTCGTCAAAGTGCGCGGTGTGCTGCTCGATGAAGGCGAGATCGATGCGCCCCCCCTCCTCTTCCAGGATGTATTTCGCCATGCCGCGAATGGCTGCCATGTCACCGCCAAGTTTTGGCGTGAGGTATTGGTGGCTGATGGTGGTGGCCGCCGGGGTCAGGAGCTCCGCCGGGCTCTGGGGGCTCGCGAAGCGCTCGAGGGCCACCTCTTTGAGGTTGTTGAAGGTGACGATCTGGCACCCCTGGCGCGCCGCCTTGCGCAGGGCGTTCATCATGCGCGGGTGGTTGGTGCCCGGGTTCTGGCCAAAGACGAAGATGGCTTTGGCGGCGTCGAAATCATCGAGCACCACGGTGCCCTTGCCCACCCCGACGGACTGGATAAGCCCCACCCCGCTCGCCTCGTGGCACATGTTGGAGCAGTCGGGGAAATTGTTGGTGCCATAGAGGCGGCCAAACAGCTGATAGAGGTAGGAGGCTTCGTTGCTGGCGCGTCCCGAGGTGTAGAACTCCACCTCGTCGGGGCTGGCCAAGCTCTTGAGTTTGTCGGCGATGAGGGCAAACGCCTGATCCCAGCTCACCGGCTCATAGTGATCGGTGGCCGGGTTGTAGCGCAGGGGCTCGGTCAGTCGCCCCTGGTATTCGAGCCAGTAGTCGCTCTGGGTGGCGAGGCGGCGCACCGAATGCTCGGCGAAGAAATCGGCCCCCACCGTCTTGCCGGTGGATTCCCAGGCCACCGCCTTGGCGCCGTTCTCGCAAAACTGGAAAGCCCCCTGCTTGTTGTCACCCCAGGCGCAGCCGGGGCAGTCGAAGCCGTCGGTCTGGTTGACCCGCAGCAGGTTCTTGATGTTCTGGCGGGTCTTCTGGCTGCGCAGCACCTGCTTGAAGGTGGACTGCAGGGAGGAAAAGCCGCCGGCCTTGGCCGGTTTCTCAATATGACTGGACATGGGAGTCTCCAACGTGATCCTGGGCGCGGGGGCTGGCATAGCAGACCGGGGCATCGGATCGGGGCACATGGATCAGGGTCAGGTTGTACTTTTGGGCCAGTCGCACCGCGAGCTGGCTGGGGGAAGCAAGGCTGATGAGGTGAGCGGCGCCAAATTGCACCGCCTTGTGAATGAGTTCGCTGCCGCAGCGACTGGTGATCGCCAGGGTGGCGGCCTGCACCGGCTGGCGCAGCTGCATGCCGATGAGCTTGTCCAGGGCGTTGTGCCGCCCTATGTCCTCCCGGCAGGCCAGGATCTCGCCGCGATCATCCAGCGCCAGGGCGGCATGAAGGGCGCCGCTCTGGCGGGCCTTGCTCTGCCAGGGGACGATGCGCTCCCGCAGATCCTGCAAAGAGGCGGTGTCGAAGGGGGCGCCCGGGGTCAGCGGGGTGAGCACGGGCAACGCATGTTCGATGGCCTCCACCCCGCAGATGCCACAGCCGCTGGCACCGGCCAGGCGGCGCTTGCGCTGACCCAGCACAGCCAGACAGCGGTTGGCGATGGTGACATCGAGCACGATGCCGTGCTCGGACGGGGTGCTCTGGATATCGTGTACATCGTGGTTGCCCCCGATGATCCCCTCGCCAAACAGAAAACCGATGGCGAAATCGTCGAGATCGTCCGGGGTGGCCATCATGACGGCATGGTTGATGCCGTTGATGTTGACGGACACGGCCACCTCCTCCACCAGCTCATCCAGACTGGGCAACCGTGAATTGAAAGGGATCATGCGAGACGCTTATAAGCTGTATTCGGGCCTCAAGTTTAGATAAGCCGCCGCGCCAAAACCAATGAAACAAATCTATTCACCAATAGATAACTTCTATTGCTATAGGGATGTCGATTGATTAAATTTGTCGCTCATTGCCTTTGTCTGCTGCCATTACCACGATGAATATCAAGCAGTTGCACTATTTCTACGAGCTGGCCCAGCACCGTCACTTCGCCAAGGCGGCCAAGGCTTGCTTCATCACCCAGCCGACCCTGTCAGCCAGCATCACCGCTCTGGAGAAGTCACTTGGCACCGAACTGGTGGTGCGCAACAGCCAGTTCGTGGCCCTGACCCAGGCGGGGGAAGTGGTGCTGCACCACGCCGAGCGGATGCTGCAGGAACAGGATGCCATGCGCCAGGAACTCAGCCTCTTTCGGGGCGGGCTGTCGGGCGCGCTGCGCATCGGCGTCGTGCCCCAGTCGAGCATCGACATCATGCCGCTGCTTAAGGGGTTCAACGACGCCTACCCCAAGGTGGGCCTGCACCTCTGCGTGATGACCCATGCCACCCTGATGGAGCAGCTGGATCTGCATCGCATCGACATCGGGCTCGGCTTTGACGAGTTGCTCACCGAGCATCAGCGCCGGGCCCTCGACGTCCAGCTTCGCCACCCCAACCCCATGGCCCTGCTGGGCCCCCTGCCTGCCCACTGCGCTCCGACCGGGCCGCTGACCCTGGCGGACCTGCAAGATCTCCCCCTGATCCTGCCAAGCACCACCATGCAGTTTCGCCGCTACCTGGACGAGGCCGCCGCCCGCCAGCAGATCAGCCTGCGGGTGGTGCTGGAGACCGACTCCCTGTTCCACCTGGTCAACGGGGTGAGCCACGGCCTGGGCTGCGCCGTGGTCAGCGCCGGCATCGCCGCCACCGCCCAGCAGCTTTTCAAATTGCCCTGCCACCCCTTGAGCGATGCGAGCGCAGGCACCATCGCCTTCATCACCCGAAAACACAGTGTCACCCCCGCCATGAAGGCGTTTCTCGCCAAGGCAGGGGCATGAAAAAGGCAGCCCATGGGGGCTGCCTGCACTGATCAAGGGGGGAACTTGCGCCTCTCCTGGCGTCAGTCTGCCCCTTGCTGTTTGTCCAGCGCCGCGATGAAGGCGCTCGCCAGGGCGTGGTCGGAGAAGGGATTCTGGCCTGTGATGAGCTCGCGATCGATCACAACGCCAGGCTGCCAGGGTGCCACGAACTGCATGCTGCCGCCGGCCTGGGCCATGGCCTTCGCCGGGTAGTAGCGCAGCTTGTCACCCCCAAGGGAGCCTTCAAACACCGCCTCTTCCTTGTCGGAGAAGATGGTCATCCTGTAACCGTCGTAGATCCACTCTCTGGCGCCGTCTGCCTTGCCTGCAATGACCGACTGCTCGAACCCGGCCGGATCCGCCTGCGCCGCCAGCAGCGCGATGGGGCCATGGCAGATGGCGGCCGTGGGTTTGTGGTTGTCATGGAAGTGGCGAAGCAGGGTCCCCACCTCGGGATCCTTGGCAAGATCGATGAGGGGTGCGTGGCCGCCGGGAATGAAGAGGCCGGCATAGCGCTCGGGACCGGATGCCAGCACCTCCCTCAGGGAGAGCACCTTGCCGGCGCCAAGCAGCCCCTCCACGACGGCGCCGATGCGCACCATCTCCTGCGGGTTGCCACCAAAGTACTGGGGATCGACGGAGTGTTTGTCGACAACGGGCCGGTTCCCTCTCGGGGTCACCGGGGTCAGGGTATAACCGGCCTCCAGCAGGGCGGCGGCAGGCACCCCCAGTTCATTCTGGTAGAAGCCGGTGGTCAGGCTCTTGCCCCCTTGCAGCGGCAGTTCGGTCTCGCTCGAGAGCAGCACCAGGATCTCGCCTTTCGGGGAGGCGCTGGCCGCAGCGGAGGTCGCCAGCAGCAGTGAGGCCAGCACGGCCTTGAGGGTGTTCTTCATCGTGATCTTCCTTTTGATGGCAGTGATCGATCGGGCGGCCACCGGGCCGCCCTCGATGAGCAATTTACTGATTACACACGGACGAATAAACTCACACCATTGAACTTGATTATTTACATGGATGAACATATGTCCCGTGCCTTCGACCCCGTCCAGCTCGGCACCATAGAGCTCTTTTGCAAGGCAGCCGAACTTGGTAGCTTTACCGCCACGGCTCAGGTACTGGGGGTAACGCCCGCCTCGGTGAGCCGCTCCATCCAGCGTCTCGAGGCCAGGCTCGGCGTCAAACTCTTCCATCGCACCACCCGCAGCGTGCGCCTCACCCATGACGGGGAGCTCTATCGGGAACAGTGCCAGCAGGCGCTCGAGCAGATCGCCGAGGCCGAGCGGGCCATCACCGGCCGCCAGCGCCACCCCAGAGGAGTGCTGCGCATCAGCGTGGGCACCGTCTATGCCCACCACCGTCTGGTGCCCCTGCTGCCAGGCTTCATGGCGGCCTATCCCGAGGTCGAGCTGGAGCTCAATGTCTCCAACAGGAACATCGACTTCGTGGAGGATGGTTACGATCTGGCCATCCGGCTGGGGGAGCCGCGCGATGGGCGGATCATCGCCCGCAAGCTGGAGGATGCCAGCCTCGGGGTCTTCTGCACCCCCGATTATGCCGCCCGCCGCCCCGCGCCAACCTCCCTGGAGATGCTGTCGCAACATGATCTGATCCAGTTCATCACCCCGAGCACGGGTCGCCCCTTCCCCTGGCAGTTCGTGAACGAGCAGGGGGACCCTGTCGACCTTCATGTCCAGAGCAGACAGCGGGTGCTTGACGATGTGCTGGCGGGCCTGGGCTGGGCGGTGGCTGGGGGCGGTCTGTTCCAGATCTACCATTTCGTGGCAGCCGAGGCGCTGTTGCAAGGCAAGCTGATCGAGGTGATGACCCCCTTTGCGGGGCGATCCCGCCCCTTCTACGCCCTCTATCCACAGCACCGTCACCTCTCGGCCCGGGTCCGGGCCTTCGTGGATTATCTGCTGGCAGCGGTGCACCCAGAGGGGTCGCCTGTGCCAGGGGAATATCCCCCTCTTCGTTGACGAGGGCCCCTCATCTGCGTGCCTGCGCCCCCGATACCGGGGGCAAAAAGCAGGTGGCACTCTGGACACAATGGTTGCCTAATTAAATAAATATGCATAAAAATCAATACAGGCAGGGCTCGATATATGAACTCTTCTGCTGTTTGTATGAAGCATCGTGCTGCTAAAAATTTTCTGTGAGCCACCTCCCGCCGTTTAATTCAAGAGCCTATAACCTTGACCCGTACAATAAAAACCTGACGTGTTCCAGTTTATTTCACCATGCATCACAAAGGAGTGTCATATGTATAAAAAAGTGAAACTGGCGAGCATTATCAGCACCCTTATTCTCTCGGCCACTGCATATTCTGCAGAGATGACCGTGGGCTTCTCGCAAATTGGTTCTGAATCCGGGTGGCGAGCTGCAGAAACATCGGTCGCCAAGAGCGAAGCCCAAAAACGCGGCATCATCCTGAAAATTGCCGATGCCCAGCAGAAACAGGAGAACCAGATCAAGGCCATTCGCTCCTTTATTGCCCAGGGGGTGGATGCCATCTTTATTGCCCCCGTGGTACAGACTGGTTGGGAGCCAGTATTGCAGGAGGCGAAAGAGGCCGAGATCCCGGTCTTCCTGCTGGATCGCAATATCACGGTAAAAGATGACGGTCTCTTCATGACCGGGGTCGCCGCCGACAGCGTCCACGAAGGGGAAGTGGCAGCCCAGTGGCTCATCAAGCAGCAGGATGGCAAACCGTGCAACGTGGTGGAATTGCAGGGCACGGTGGGTGCCAGCGTGGCGCTGGATCGCAAGAAGGGCTTCCTCGACACCGTCTCGGCCGTGCCCACCATCAAGATCATCCGCACGCAGTCCGGCGACTTCACCCGCAGCAAGGGCAAGGAGGTGATGGAGAGCTTCATCAAGGCGGAAAATAGCGGCAAGAATATTTGCGCCGTCTACGCCCATAACGATGACATGGCCATCGGCGCCATCCAGGCCATTAAAGAGGCCGGGCTGAAACCGGGCAAGGATATCAAGATCATCTCCATCGATGGCGTGCCGGATATTTTCAAGGCGATGATCGCAGGCGAAGCCAATGCCTCGGTGGAGCTCACGCCGAATATGGCGGGACCGGCCTTCGATGCCCTGCTGGCCTATAAGAAAGATGGCACCCTGCCCCCCAAACATATCAAGACGGAGTCCAAACTGTTTGAGCCCGGGAGTGCCGAGACGCAGCTCGAGCTGAAAAAAGACATGGGTTATTAATCCCGCTCCCCCGCCAGACTGTCACATAGCGCGCCATATAAGTGATTGAACTTGTATGGCGCGCTATATCGGAGAGCCAATGTTCATGTCAGAGAACACTCACGATGTCGTATTGAATGCCCGCGGAATATGCAAGGCGTTTCCCGGAGTACGAGCCCTGCATCAGGTGGACTTCTCCCTGCGCCGGGGAGAGATCATGGCGCTGCTCGGCGAGAACGGGGCCGGCAAGTCCACGTTGATCAAGACCCTCACCGGTGTCTATCAGCGAGACGCTGGCCGTATCGAACTCGATGGCGTCCCCATCTCCCCGACGGACACCGCCCATGCCCAGCGTCTGGGGATAGGCACCGTCTATCAGGAGGTCAACCTGCTGCCGAACATGTCGGTGGCGGACAACCTCTTCATCGGCCACGAGCCACGCCGTTTCGGCTTCATCGACCGGGGCGCCATGACCCGGCAGGCCAGCGCCATCATGGCCAGCCACGGCTTCGAGATGGATGTCACCCTGCCCCTCGACCACTACTCGGTCGCCATGCAGCAGATCGTGGCCATCGCCCGGGCGGTGTCACTCTCCGCCAGGATCCTGATCCTGGACGAGCCCACCGCGAGCCTGGATGCCAGCGAAGTCCAGATGCTCTTCTCCCTGATGACGCGCCTGCGGGATCAGGGGGTGAGCCTCATCTTCATCACCCATTTTCTCGATCAGGTCTACGCCATCAGCGATCGCATCACAGTGCTGCGCAACGGCGAGCTGGTCGGCACCCGCGACACCCAGGCACTGCCACAACTGGAGCTGGTCAAGATGATGCTGGGACGCGAGCTGGACGACAATGCCCTCAAGCGGGCGGGCAAAACACTGCGCAGCAACCAGCCCATGGTGTCGTTCAGGGACTATGGCAAGCGGGGAGTCATCACCCCTTTCAGTCTCGACGTCATGCCCGGGGAGATAGTGGGCCTCGCCGGCCTGCTCGGGTCCGGTCGTACCGAGACCGCCGAGCTGATGTTCGGCATAGTCCCGAGCGATAGCGGCGAGTGCCGGGTGCGGGACAAGCCGGTGACCATCCGCTCTGCACGCCAGGCGGCCGCCAACGGCTTTGGTTTCTGCCCGGAGGATCGCAAGAGCGCCGGCATCATCGCCTCGGCCTCGGTGCGGGAGAACATGGTGCTGGCCCTGCAAGCCCAGCGGGGCTGGTTGCATCCCCTGTCTCGCAAGGAGCAGGACGAGATCACCGCCCGCCTCATCGAGCAGTTGGCCATCAAGACCCCGGGACCAGAGCAGCCCATCCAGTTTCTCTCCGGGGGCAACCAGCAAAAGGTGCTGCTCGCCCGCTGGCTGCTCACCAAACCCCAGTTCCTGATCCTGGACGAGCCTACCCGGGGCATCGACGTGGGGGCCCACGCCGAGATCATCCGCCTCATCGAATCCCTCTGCGCCAACGGGCTGGCCCTGCTGGTCATCTCCTCCGAGCTCGAGGAGCTGGTGGGCTATGCCGATCGGGTGATCGTCCTTCGTGACAGAAAACAGGTGGCAGAGCTTGCGACGGACGCCCTGAGCGTCCCTGCCATCATGAACGCCATTGCATGTGAGGCCTGATATGACGTCATCCATTCTCCCCCTCGCCAAGGGGTCGCGCGCCCGCAGGGAGTGGCCCACGGGCTCGGCCCAGTGCGCCGCCCTGGTGTGCGTGCTGCTCATCAATGCCCTGGTCGCCGACAACTTCTTCGCCATCCACATCCAGGATGGGCGGCTGTTTGGCAGCCTCATCGACATCCTCAACCGCTGTGCCCCGGTGGCCCTGCTCTCCCTCGGCATGACGCTGGTGATCGCCACCGGCGGCATCGACCTGTCGGTGGGAGCCGTCATGGCCATCAGCGGGGCCACCATGGCCAGCCTGGCCACCGGCGGTCACAGCCTGCCGGTCATCTTCGCCGCTGTCATCGGGGTGGGCCTTCTGTGCGGCCTGTGGAACGGCCTGCTGGTGGCGGTGTTCAAGATCCAGCCCATCGTCGCCACCCTGATCCTCATGGTGGCGGGCCGGGGCATCGCCCAGCTCATCACCGAGGGGCAGATCATCACCTTCAACAACGACGCACTCGCCTGGATCGGCAGCGGCTCCCTCTTCTATCTGCCCACCCCGGTCATCATCACCCTGGGCATGGCGCTGCTGCTCTGGCTGCTGACCAAGCGCACCGCCCTCGGCCTCTTCATCGAAGCGGTGGGGATCAACATCAAGGCCGCCAAGAACGCCGGGCTCAACACCCCCATGGTGGTGATCGCCACCTACCTGCTGAGCGGCATGATGGCCGCCGTCGCCGGCATGATAGTCGCCGCCGACATCCGGGGTGCCGATGCCAACAACGCCGGACTCTGGCTCGAGATGGACGCCATTCTGGCGGTGGTGATAGGGGGCACCTCCCTGATGGGGGGGCGCTTCAACCTCGCCCTCTCCCTGATCGGCATACTGATCATCCAGGGGGTGAACACCGGGATCCTGCTCTCCGGCTACCAGCCCCAGTGGAACCAGATCGTCAAGGCCCTGGTGGTGCTGGCGGTGCTGGTCATGCAGTCACCGGCCCTCAACCACCTCTTCCAGCGAGGGACTCGCCATGTTTAAACGCAACCTCCCCCTGATGGTGACCATCATGGTCTTCGTGCTGGGCTATCTGCTCTGCCTGGCCTCCTTCCCAGCCTTCATGTCCACCCGCATCATCTGCAACATCCTGACGGACAACGCGTTTCTGGGAATAGTGGCGGTGGGCATGACCTTCGTCATCCTCTCGGGGGGCATCGATCTGTCGGTGGGGGCCGTCATCGCCTTCACCGGCGTGCTGCTGGCAACCCTCATCGGGAAGCTGGGCGTCAGCCCCGTGCTGGCCATCCCTCTGGTGCTGGTGCTCGGGGCAGGCTTTGGCGCCCTCATGGGCTGGCTGATCGACACCCTGAAGATCCCCGCCTTCATCATCACCCTGGCGGGCATGTTCTTCCTGCGGGGGGCCAGTTTTCTCATCTCCGAGCAGTCCCTGCCCATCGATCACCCCACCTTCACCTACCTGTCGAGCCTGTCGTGGAAGATACCGGGGGGCGGTCGCCTGAGCCTGCTGGCCCTCATCATGCTGGCGGTGGTGGTCTTCGGCATCCTGCTCGCCAACCGCACCCGCTTTGGCAACAACGTTTACGCCATCGGCGGCAACGCCACCTCGGCAGCCCTGATGGGGATCTCGGTGCGCCACACCACCATTCGCATCTACCTGCTCTCCACCACCCTGGCGACCCTGGCAGGCATCGTGTTCGCGCTCTATACCTCGGCGGGCTACCCGCTCGCCGCCGTCGGGGTCGAGCTCGATGCCATCGCCGCCGTTGTCATCGGCGGCACCCTGCTGAGCGGCGGGGTGGGCACCGTCTTCGGCTCCCTGTTCGGGGTGCTGATCCAGGGGTTGATCCAGACCTACATCAACTTCGACGGCACCCTCAGCTCCTGGTGGACCAAGATCATCATCGGCCTGCTGCTGTTCAGCTTCATCGCCCTGCAGCGCCTGCTGATCCTGGTTTCGGAACACCGCAAGGCCAACAAGCCAGGTCCCTTCAAGCGCCAGGTTGCCGCCCAGCCCGAGTGAGGTATCAGCAAGACTCTGGTGGCAGAAGATAACGCGGCAAGGCGCTCCCGTGCGCCCTCCCCGCCTGGCCGTCGCGGGTCCGGCGCAGAGGATGGGGAGGCAGCGGGGGCGCTCACAGGGCCCGGCCCCAACCTCCCGCACGCCCCTTTGAGGGGTGACACCGTCTTTGGAAGGCACTCAGGTCAATCGCGCCACCAGGGGCTACCCTCATGGGGGCTCAGCACCTCCAGAGGCTCCCCCATGACAGGCGTGGTCAGGGGGATCTGTTGCTCGGCAGCCAGTCGGGCAATCTGCTCAAGCGGGTCGTTCCAGCGGTGCATGGCCAGATCGAAGGTGCCGTTGTGCACCGGATAGAGCCATTTCCCCCCGAGATCGTGAAACGCCTGCGCCGTCTGCGCCGGGAGCATGTGCACCAGCTCCCAGCGCTTGTCGTAGGCCCCGGTCTCGAGGAAGGTCACGTCGAACGGACCGTAGCGCCTGCCAATCTCCTTGAAACCGTCGAAGTAGCCGCTGTCACCGCTGAAGAAGAGGTTGACCCCCTCGCCGCGAATGACCCAGGAGGCCCAGAGGGTCTGGTTGCCGTCCCCGAGGCCACGGCCGGAGAAATGCTGGGCCGGGGTCGCTACCAGGGTGACACCGCCCACCCGGGTCTGCTGCCACCAGTCCAGTTCGCGGATCTTCTCCTTCGCAATCCCCCAGGCCATGAGGCGCGCCCCCACCCCGAGGGGCGTGATGAAGTGGTCGACCTTCTCCTGCAGCGCCAGTATGGCCCCGTGATCGAGATGGTCGTAGTGATCATGGGAGAGGATCACCCCCTCGATGGGGGGCAGCGCCTCCAGGGTGATGGGCGGTTGATGCCAGCGCTTGGGGCCGAACCACTGCACCGGCGAGGCCCGCTCGCTGAACACGGGATCCGTCAGCCAGAACGTGCCCTGCAACTTCAGCAGCAGAGTGGAGTGGCCGAGGCGCCACACGCTGTTGTCCGGCGCCGCGATGAGCCCCTCCCGGGTCATGACCTGTACCGGAATGGCGCGATCCGGCACCGTGCCCTCAGGCTTGGCGAACAGAAAGTCCCACCAGAGCCTGGCCCCTTCCCACAGACTTCGCGCCTGGGGTGTCACGGCATTGTTGAACCGGCCCCCATGATATTGCGAGGAGTCCGGGTGTTCGGGCAGGCCCGGTTTGAGTAGAGATGCGATCATGCCAATCATCAGGGCTCCTTTGAGCAACCACAGAAAACGGCGCCCCTCAGGGGCGCGAAAAGAGGCTGACGGGGTCTGCATTCATGCCACGCCTGTCAGCCTGGTCTCTGGTGAGTCGAGAGCAGCCCCTGCACGGGGCCTCACCATCCATAAAACAGAACGGGAGAGTCGCACGGTATGAAACCGGTTCCCGGCGTCTCCAGTAACGGCAAGATAGCCTGCCCGGGCTCCCGCCACCAGAGGGGTTCGCGTTGCCGCGTGGCCCCGGCATGGTGTCGCATCAAGCGCATGGCCTCACCTGCTCTGCCGGCGCCAACAAAAGGAGGCGTCAGATGGCGTACTGCAAGAGCTTGCAGTGCTGAAAGTCAGAAGATGGCTGGGCCATAGAGGCCACGGGAGGTGACTGAGGGAAAGCATGATCTCAAGGGGACAGTGCTGAAGATCAAGAGGAAGTTTGAGCCAGGCGCGGTCTGAAGCCTGATGAACGCCCATAGGGCACAGGCTCACCTTGCGGTAGAGCAAATAGCATGTGAAGAGAGCTGAAAATGCACTTTGAAGACTCCTGATTCATCCACATGAAGTGGATTACCAAGAGGTCTGAAGGGGGTATTAGCTGTAACTTGTTGAATGGCAGAAACAGGTGGTGGCCCTACCAGCCACATCCCGGCACTCGAGTCCCCCGCCTTGGCTGCTACCTTCCGGTCCTGACCAGGTCGACGGGTTATCAATGCGAGAGGACCAATAGGACCACCGGCGAGGAGAATAGGCAAACTGGCCCCTCAATGCAATGGCTTTCTACCGCATCGCGAGCCGTTCGCCTTATTTTTCAACAATCTGGCCAAGGGTTCAGCTAAAGAGCATGAATTTGGCACCCACCAGCAACATGAGCAGGGCAAAGGCCTGCTTGAGCCGCCGGGGTGACATACTGTGTGCCAGTCTGGCGCCCAGACGGGCAAACTGGGTGCTGGTGAGCACGATGCCAAGCAGGGCCGGCAGATAGATGAATCCGACGCTCCACTCGGGCAGATCGGCGTCTCCCCAACCGGCATAGAGGTAGCTGAGGCTGCCTGCCAGGGCGATGGGCATGCTGCAGGCGGCGGAGGCGGCCACGGCGTTGCGCATGGGCACCGAGTTCCAGGTGAGGTAAGGCACGGTCAGCGAGCCGCCACCGATGCCGAACAAGGCCGACATCCAGCCGATGACGGTGCCGGCGATCCCGGTACCAAGGGGGCCCGGCATGTGTCGCTCCGCTTTTGGCCTCAAATTGAGCCCCATCTGCAGGGCCATGGTCCAGGCGAAGCAGCCGATGATGATGTTGAGGGTGCTGGCGCTCAGCAGATTGGCGGTCATGCCGCCGAGCCAGGCACCGACCAGCATGCCGGCGCCCAGGCGCCGAATCATCCCCCAGTCCACCGCTCCTGCCTCCTGGTGCGCACGCAGGGAGCTGAAACCGGTGAAGATCATGGTGGGCAGCGAGGTGCCGAGGGCCAGATGGGTGATGATCTCCGGCGCCACGCCCTGTGCGTGAAAACTCAGGACCAGCACGGGGACGATGATGAGGCCGCCGCCGATACCGAACAGCCCGGCCAGCATGCCCGCGAAGGCCCCCAACACCAGATAGCCCACAAACAGCATAAACATTCCTTCAATAACGAAACAGCGGTCAACTTGACCGCCATTGCCCATAAAAAAAGAGATGGCATCTTGCCATCCCTTTATTGTGCCGATTAATGCAGGGGAATGGTACCGTCCATCACCTTGTAGAACGCCAGCACGGCGCAACCGAGCAGGGCTGCCGTCATCCCCTGCTCCAGCCGGTTGAGGCTGCGCAGGCCGTGGTGCTGGCGCGCCTTCCAGTAGATGAAGATCCCCGGGCTGTAGAGCAGCGCCACCAGCAAGAGGTACTCCACCCCGGCGGCATAGACCAGCCAGCAGCCATAGACGGTGGCCACCAGGGCCAACAGCAGGTCGCGCTTGCGCTGATGGGGCTGGCCCGCGTAGGTCTCCCCTTTCAACGCCAGCTTGAGGCCGTAAGCACCGGAGAAGACATAGGGCACCAGGGCCGCCGAGGTGGCGATGTTCACCAACGCCAGATAGGTGCTGTTCTGGAAGTAGATGATGATGAGGAAGATCTGCACCAGGCAGGTGGAGCACCAGAGCGACACCTTGGGGGAGCCGTTCTTGTTCTCCTTGGCGAACCAGGCCGGGAAGACCCCGGTCTTGCCCGCGATGTAGGGCACTTCCGCCGCCAGCACGGTCCAGCTCAGCAGGGCCCCCATCACCGAGATCACCAGGCCGATGTTGATGAGCCAGGCGCCCCAGGGGCCGACCACGGCTTCCAGGATCATGGCGGTGGAGGGGTTCTTGAGGGCCGCCAGTTGCGGCTGGTTCATGACCCCCAGGGAGAACAGGGTCACCATGACGTAGAGCGCCAGGGCCCCCAGCAGCGCCAGCACGGTGGCGCGGCCCACGTCCTTGCGATGGCGGGCACGGGCGGAGACCACCACGGCCCCCTCGATGCCGATGAAGACCCAGAGGGTCACCTTCATGGTGGACTTCACCTGATCCATCACGGAGCCGAGCTCGGGACTCCCCTGCCCCCAGAGATCCAGGGTGAAGGTCTCCATGTTGAAAGCGAGCAGGATGGCCACGCAGAAGACGATGAGGGGCACCATCTTGGCGATGGTGGTGACGATGTTCACCAGCGCCGCCACCTGGATGCCGCGCAGCACCAGGGCATGCACCGACCAGATGAGCAGGGAAGCGAGCGTGATGGCGACCGGGGTGTTGCCGTCACCGAAGATGACATTGTCCGGCGTGTCGAAGAAGTAGCTCAGCGCACTGAACACCACGATGGCGTAGGAGACGTTGGCCAGCAGCTGGCACAGCCAGTAACCCCAGGCGGCGTTGAAGCCGACGAAATCCCCGAACCCCGCCTTGGCGTAGCTGAAGATGCCGCCATCGAGATCCGGTCGACGCATGGAGAGATTCTGGTAGACCAGGGCGAGGCAGATCATGCCGATCCCCGTGATGGCCCATCCCAGGGCGACTGCCCCGGCACTGGCGTGCGCTGCGATGTTTTGCGGCAGACTGAAAACCCCGGCACCGACCATGGAGCCGATCACCAGCGAAATGAGGGCACCCAGCCCCAGTTTCTTGTCCATCTCAAACCTGTTTTATTAGGCGGCGGCTGAGCATCCGTATTCATACAGCGCGCGACATGGGAGGGGCTAGAAATCCGTACCCCGTGAAAAAGGCGGCAACTATATTGCATGACTATTCCGGCCGCAATCCCTCTTGCCGTCAATCATGAGCCGCCTTGACCGCGCGCAATTTTACAGCACTGACCCGGGGTGCCTGTGAGCTGGTTCAAATTAAGAAAGACCCGTTGATATTTCACGACTTTTCATGATGTCGCCCCGCTTTTCAAAAGCCGGACCTGCATGGCTATGCACCCTTGCACTGGGGCCTTTCCCCTGCAAAAACGCCCCTGCAGGAGGGGCGTCAGAGAGGGTATATGCAGGGGGGACTAGAGCCTCAAGCCGCCGTCCAGCTCGATCATCCGCCCGGACAGATAGTCGTTGGCAAGGATGAACTGCACCGTCTGGGCCAGCTGCGCCGCCTGCCCCAGGGTGCCCACCGGGATGGCCTGTTGCATGCGGGCCATGGCTTCGGGCTTCATCGCCGCCGTCATGTCGGTGGCAAAGACGCCGGGGGCGATGCCCATCACCCGGATGCCGTGACGGGCCAGCTCCTTCCCCCAGGTGACCACCAGAGAGGCCACCCCCGCCTTGCTGGCGGCATAGTTGCTCTGGCCCATGTTGCCGGCCCGGGCGATGGAGGAGATGTTGATGATGACGCCCCCCTCCCCGCCGGTGGCCATCAGCGCCGCCCCCTCGCGCCCGCACAGGAAAGTGCCGGTGAGATTGACGTCGATGACGCTCTGCCACTGGGCCAGGCTCATCTTCTCCGTCAGTGCCCCCTCCTTCACCTTGATCAGCATGCCGTCGCGCAGGATGCCGGCACAGTTGACGAGGCCGTGCAGCGCACCGAACTGATCCTTGATGGCGGCGAAGGTCGCCTCGACCTCTGGCTCGCTTGCCACGTTGCAGACGAACAGGGCGCAGCGGCCGTCACGGCTGCGCACTTCTGCCTCGGTCACCTCCAGATCGGTGCGGTTGACATCGATGAGCGCAAGCACGGCCCCCTGCTCCGCCAGACTCAGAGCGATGGCGCGGCCCAGCCCCCTACCCGCCCCCGTGATGGCGATGACTTTCCGTGTGATATCCATAAATGCTCCTGGTGAGATGGCCGGTGACTGTCGAGTCAAAGACTATCGGGTAAATAGGTAGATAGCGGCCCTTAACCCGGCGCTGTCTTGTCCCGATAGAGCTCGAGGATGCTGGAAAAATCCTTGTTCTCCTGGCCCAGGCTCGCGTGCAGGTTGAAGAGGTTGCGGGCCAGGGCCCCCATGGGCACGGCGCTGTGGGCATGTTCCGCCAACGCCATGGCGAGCCCCAAATCCTTGACCATCAGCCGGGTCATAAAGCCCCCTGCATACCCACGGGACGCCGGCACGTTCTCCATCACACCGGGCCAGGGGTTGTAGCGCTCCAGGCTCCAGTTGTTGCCCGAACTCTTGCCCATGATGGTGGAGAGCACGACGGGATCCAGCCCCTCCTTGACCCCGAGCGCCAGCGCCTCGGCGGTGCCCGCCATGTGGATGGCGAGCAGCATGTTGTTGCACATCTTGGCGATCTGGCCGGCGCCAAGCGCCCCGGCGTGAAACAGGTTCTGCCCCATGCAGGCGAGCACGGGTCTGGCCGCTTCATAATCCGCTTGTTCGCCGCCGACGATGAAAGTGAGCGTGCCCGCCGCCGCACCGGCCACCCCTCCCGAGACGGGGGCATCGAGAAAACGGATGCCGCTCGCCTTCGCCGCCGCCCCCACCTGACGGGCCGAGGCCACGTCTATGGTGGAGCAGTCGATGACCAAGGTGCCGGGCGACAGGGCCGCCAGCAGATCCTGGCCACCCCGCTCACCGACACTCTCCCCCAGCCAGAGGCTGCGCACGTGCTCCCCCGCTGGCAGCATGCTGATGACCAGCTCGCAGCCGCTCACCGCTTCCCGGGCATTCCCGGCGGCAATGCAGCCAGCCTCGATGGCCCGGCTCAGGCTCTCGGGCACCAGATCAAACACCTGCATCCTGTGCCCCGCCCTGGCCAGGTTGGCGGCCATGGGGCCCCCCATGTTGCCAAGCCCGATAAACCCAATCCTTGTCATGGTGTGCTCCTTGTGTGTGATCACGCGTCAGCGGAGGCGCAAGGGGTTGTCCCCCTCGGGCCAGCGATAGAAGGCATCCAGCCAGGCCTCGCCCGCCTGCGGGGCCTGCCAGCGAGGGGATTTGTCCTTGTCGATGAGCAGAGCCCGCACCCCTTCCACGAAGTCCCCTCTGAGCACGCAATTGACCGAGAGGGTCAGCTCGTCGGCAAACACCTCGGCCAGGGACTGGCGCCGTGCCTGCCAGAACTGGCGCCAGAGGATGGCGCGGCTGATGGGGCTGCCGCGAAGGCAGGTCTCCCGCCCCTGAGTCAGCGCCGGTTCGTCCAGCTCGGCGCCCTCGAGGCGTGCCAGCACCCCTTGCAGAGAGCGGCCAGCCAACAGCGCATCGATGCGGGCCTGGTGGGGCAGCAGTACGGGAGGGGGCAATGCCTGACCAGGGACCTCCTGCAAATCGGTAAGCAGCACCTCGATCTGCTCGCAGGGGTCGCCTGCGGACCAGTCGAGGGCGGCGAGGCGCGCCGGCAGCTCCACCCGCTCGCGGCTCCCCATGGCGTGATCCGCGAGCCCCAGGCCGATGGCGTCCGCCCCGTTGAAGCGGGCACCGGTGAGGCCGAGCCAGAGTCCGAGCCGCCCCGGCATCCGGCTCAAAAACCAGCTGGCCCCCACATCCGGATAGAGGCCTATGGTCACCTCCGGCATGGCGAACAGACTCTTCTCTGTCACCACCCGAAAAGCGGCCCCGGCAAAGAGGCCGATGCCGCCCCCCATGCAGATGCCGTCCGCCACGCAGACAAGGGGCTTGCCGTAGCAGTGGATGTGATGATCGAGCCGGTACTCCTGCAGGAAGAAGTCGCGGGCATAGCCGAACAATTCAGAGTGGCTCGCCTCCTGCTTGCGGTAATAAAAGGAGCGGATGTCACCACCGGCGCAGAATGCCTTCTCGCCGGCCCCTTGCAACAACACGCAGACGATGGCCGGATCCTGCTCCCAGCGGGTCAACGCCCCCTGCAACAACTGGATCATCTCAAGGCTCAGGGCGTTGAGGGAGGCGGGGCTGTCCAGAGTCAGCATGCCGATGTGGCGGCCATCCGCCGTGGGGTGGGTCTCGATGAGCACGGGCTCACTCATGGGCAGCCCCCGTAGACCGGGTATCTGCCCCTGCGACATGGCGGGTCGCCATCAATACCTCATTCATCCTTCGCTCCCTCACTCTTTCGGTTTGGATTGGTCGTAACGCCAGCGCGGGGCCCGCTTCTCCAGGAAGGCCGCCACCCCTTCGCGCTGATTGGCATCGTCAAACAGGGCGAGAAAGAGGCTGCGCTCGAGTGGCAGCGCCGCGTCCCTGTGGGTGCTTCGCCCCTGATTGATGAGCTGTTTGCAGGCGCGCAGGGCGCTCGGGCTCTGGCGCTCCACCAGCTGGGCCATCTGCTGCGCCGCCTCCCAGGCGTGCCCCTCGGTCACCACCTCCTCCACCAGCCCCATCTCGTAGGCCAGGGTGGCGCTCACCTTCTCGCCGCAGAGGATCATCCGCTTGGCCCAGCCCGGCCCCACCAGCTCGGTGAGGCGCTGGGTGCCGCCGGCGCAGGGCAACAAACCCACCGAGGCCTCTGGCAACCCCAGCTTGGCCTGCTGCTCGGCGATGCGGATGTCGCAGGCCAGCGCAACTTCGAGCCCCCCTCCCATGGCATAGCCGTTGATGGCGGCGATGCTGACCCCGTGAAAGCGGGCCAGCGCCTCGAAGGCGTGGCCAAAGGCCTCGGCCACCTCGCGGGCATGCGCCAGGCTGCCGTCGGCGAACATCTTGAGATCGGCGCCGGCGCAGAAGAATTTCTCTCCAGCACCGCGGATCACCAGGGCCACCACGTCGGGGCGACCATCCAGCTCCACCATCATCTGTAAGAAGGCTTTCAGGCTGGCGAGCGTCCAGGTGTTGGCGGGTGGGTGATCGAGGGTGATGTAGGCCACGTGGCCGTGATATTCGAGCCTGATCCTTGTCATTGCGTTGTCCTTGTCAAAAAACCTGCCCCATGATGACAGGGTTGAATGGAGCCAACCTGCACCTGGCTCACAAAGCCTGAGGACGCGCCGACTGCGTCCTCAGAGCAGGCCCCTCCCGCTACTCCAGCGACAGGCCAGGGTCGGCCAGCAGGCGGCGGGCGATGATGAGCCGCATCACTTCATTCGTCCCTTCCAGAATGCGGTGCACCCGGGTGTCGCGCAGATAGCGCTCGAGCGGATACTCGCGGATATAACCATAGCCGCCAAAGAGTTGCAGGGCGTCGTCGCAGATGCGGTGACCCACGTCGGTGGCAAAACGCTTGGCCATGGCGCACCAGGCGCTCTTGTCCGGGCTGCCCCCATCGAGTTTGGCGGCCGCCTGGCGCACCAGCAGGCGGGCGGCGGCGAGCTCGGTGGCCATGTCGGCCAGGCGAAACTGCACGCTCTGGAATTCGCTGATCGGGTGTCCAAATTGCTGGCGCTGCTGCACATGGGCCAGGGCATCGTTGAGAGCCTGCTGGGCTGTGCCCAGCGAACAGCTGGCGATGTTGATGCGCCCCCCATCGAGCGCCTGCATGGCGAACTTGAACCCTTCCCCCTCCTCCCCCAGCCGGAAGCGAGCGGGAATGCGCACGGCATTGAAGTTCACCTCCCGGGTCGGCTGGCTGTTCCAGCCCATCTTTTCCTCCGCCTTGCCGTAACTCACGCCAGGGGTCTGGGCCGGTACCATGAAGGCAGAGATCCCCTTGGCCCCCTCGCCACCGGTGCGGGCCATCACCACCAGCACGTCGGTGCTGCCGGCGCCCGAGATGAACACCTTGCTGCCGTCGAGGAGGTAATCTTCGCCATCGCGCACGGCGCGGGTCTTGAGGGCCGCAGCGTCGGAGCCCGCCCCCGGCTCGGTGAGGCAGTAGGAGCCCAGCAGCTCGCCGCTGGCGAGCCTGGGTACCCACTCCTCGGCCACCTCGGCAGGCAGCCAGCTGCCCAGCATCCAGCTCACCATGTTGTGGATGGTGAGATAGGCGGTGGTGGAGGTGCAGCCCATGGCGAGGCGCTCGAAGATGAGGCTGGCATCGAGCCGGCTCAGGCCCAGACCGTCATACTGCTCCGGGGTATAGAGGCCGCACAGGCCCAGCGCCGCCGCCTGCTTGATGGTGGGGATGGGGAACTCGTGCTCCCTGTCCCAGTGCGCGGCATGGGGTTTGAGCGCCAGATCGGCGAAGGCGCCGGCCGACTCGACACAGGCCCGTTGGGATTCGGTCAGGGTAAAATCCATCTTGTTCGCTTCCTTTGTACTTGTTCCGTCGATCCGTTGCTGTCAATGGGGGCACCCGGGCAAAGTGGGCAACCCCTGCCGTCAGCGCAGCTGAATGGTCATATTGGGGCCGCTGGGAATGTCTTCGTCGAACCAGCGCTCCGTCACCGTCTTGGTCTCGGTGTAAAAACGCACCGCCTGCTTGCCGTAGGCGTGCAGATCCCCGTAGAAGGAGCCGCGCCAGCCGGTAAAGGAGAAGAACGGCAGCGGCACCGGGATGGGCACGTTGATCCCCACCTGGCCCACCGCCACCTCGTGGCGAAACTTGCGGGCGGCGGCGCCACAGCCGGTGAAGAGGGAGGTGCCGTTGCCATAGGGGTTGGCGTTGATGAGGGCAAGCGCCTCATCCAGGCTCCCCACCTCGAGGCAGGCCAGCACGGGCCCGAAGATCTCCTCCTTGTAGATGCGCATCTCGGGGGTCACGCCGCGAAACAGGGTCGGCCCCACCCAGTTGCCCACCGGGTAGCCGGGGACGTCGCAAAAACGGCCGTCCAGCAGGCACTCGGCTCCCTCGGCAATCCCCGCCTCGATAAGCCCCTCCACCCTGACTTTCGCCTCCGGGCTGATGAGGGGGCCGTAGGCGGCCTCGGGATCGTGCCAGACACCGGGTTTCACCTTGGCGAACTCGGCGGCGAGCTCGGGGATCCACTCCCTGGCGCTCCCCACGAACACCGCCACGCTGATGGCCATGCAGCGCTGACCGGCGGCGCCGACTCCGGCTCCCACCAAGTTGCCGAGCACCTGCGCCTTGTTGGCATCCGGCATGATCACCATGTGATTCTTGGCGCCGACAAAACACTGGGCGCGCTTGAGCTGCGACGTGGCGCTGCGATAGACGTGGCCGCCGACCCGGGCCGAGCCCACGAAACTGACTGCCTTGACATCGGGATGGGCCAGCAGCGCATCCACCTGCTCGGCGCCGCCGTGCACCACCGACAGAATGCCCCTGGGGGCCCCCGCCTCGGTAAACAGCTCGGCCAGGCGCATGGGGGTGAGGGGATCCTGCTCGGAGGGCTTGAGCACAAAGCCGTTGCCGCAGGCCACCGCCAGCGGGAACATCCACAGCGGTATCATGGCTGGGAAGTTGAACGGCGTGATGCCGACGCAGACCCCGAGGGGCTGCACCCAGGAGTGGCCATCCACCCGGCGCGCCACGTTGCCCATGGTCTCCCCCAGGGTCTGACTGGCAATACCGCAGGCCTGCTCCACCACCTCGATGCCGCGCCACACATCCCCCTTGGCATCCGCCAGGTTCTTGCCGGTTTCCTGGGCCAGCAGGGTCGCCAGCTCGTCGTGATGCACTTTCAACAGATGCTGGTAGTTGAACATGACCCGGGCCCGCTCGGGGGCCGGCACCTCCCGCCACAGCAGGTAGGCGTCGTGGGCGGCGCGCACCGCCAGCTCAATTTCCGCAGAGGTAGCTTTCGGCACACGCGCCAGCAGATGCTGGTCCGCCGGGTCGGTCACCTCTATCCACTCGTCGCTTGCGGACGGACACGCCTCGCCACCGATGTAGAGCGGCAGATCCCCGTACTGGGTGTGATGCTGGCTCATGCCCCCCTCCTAGCCCGTTGGCTGGCGATGGCAGGCCACTGCAGGCCGGCCACATCCATGTTGCTGTTGCACATCCTGTTCACTCCTTGCGCTCCTCTGCCCGGGTAGCCCCTTGCGGCGGGCTGCCATCGAATTTACCTTAGACTAACAATCAATTTACGTTTACGCTAACGTAAACTTGAATCACGAATGGACTGACCAGTCATCACCCTGATGGCAGGGGAAATCGGCAGTCCACTGCACCAAGGAGAGCACGGATGCATGCCCTGATGGATGAAACCCTCCAGGCCCTGACCGAACAGGTCGAGGCTTTCTGCCAGAAAGTGATCGCACCGCGCGCCAGCGAGATCGATCAGAGCAACGCTTTTCCCCGGGATCTCTGGCCCCGCATGGGTGAGCTGGGGCTGCACGGCATCACGGTGGCGGAGGAGTATGACGGGGTGAACCTCGGCTATCTGGCCCATGTGCTGGTGATGGAGCAGGTGAGCCGCGCCAGCGCCTCGGTCGGCCTCTCCTACGGCGCTCACTCCAACCTCTGCATCAACCAGATCCACCGCCACGGCACCCCTGATCAGAAGGCGAAATATCTGCCCTCCCTCGTCAGCGGCAAACACGTGGGGGCGCTGGCCATGAGCGAGCCGGGTGCCGGCTCCGATGTGGTGAGCATGCGCCTCACCGCGGTGCGCGAGGGGGATCACTTCGTGCTGAACGGCAACAAGATGTGGATCACAAACGGGCCCGATGCCGACACCTTCGTCATCTATGCCAAGACCGATGCCGCTGCAGGGCCCAAAGGTATTTCCGCCTTTATCGTCGAGGCGGGAACTCCCGGTTTTTCCACCGCCCAGAAGCTCGACAAGCTCGGCATGCGCGGATCCAGTACCTGCGAGCTGGTGTTCGACAACTGCCGGGTGCCGCAGGAGAACCTGCTGGGTCCCCTGCACGGCGGGGTCAAGGTACTGATGAGCGGGCTCGACTACGAGCGGGTGGTGCTGGCAGCAGGCCCCCTTGGCATCATGCAGGCCTGCATGGACGTGGTGCTTCCCTATGTGCGCGAGCGCAAGCAGTTCGGCCAGGCCATCGGCGAGTTCCAGCTGGTGCAGGGCAAGCTCGCCGACATGTATACCCGTCTCGCCAGCAGCCGGGCGCTGGTCTATTCGGTGGCGAGCGCCTGCGATCAGGGCCGCACCAGCCGCAAGGATTGCGCCGCCGCCATCCTGTTTGCCGCCGAAAATGCCACCCAGATGGCCCTCGATGCCATCCAGCTGCTCGGCGGCAACGGCTACATCAACGAATACCCCACAGGCCGCCTGCTGCGGGACGCCAAACTCTACGAAATCGGCGCCGGCACCTCGGAGATCCGCCGCTGGCTCATCGGCCGCGAGCTGATGGGGGATAATGCATGAGCAGGATCCACTCCCGTCTCGACACCGCGAGCCCCGACTATGAGGCCAATCGTGCCGCCATGCAGGCACTGGTCGACGATCTCAATGCCCGCCTGGAGGAGATAGCCTTGGGCGGCGGTGCTGCCAACAAGGCCCGCCACCAGGCCCGTGGCAAGCTGCTGCCCCGGGAGCGCATCGACCAGCTGCTGGACCCGGGTTCCCCCTTTCTCGAACTGTCGGCGCTGGCTGGCTGGCAGGTCTATGACGAACCGGTGCCCGCTGCCGGCATCCTCACCGGCATCGGACGGGTCTCGGGGCGCCTGTGCATGCTGGTGGTGAATGACGCCACCGTGAAGGGCGGCACCTACTACCCCCTCACGGTGAAAAAGCACCTGCGCGCCCAGGCCATTGCCGAGCGACTGCGCCTCCCATGCCTCTATCTGCTGGATTCCGGCGGTGCCTTCCTGCCCATGCAGGACGAGGTGTTCCCCGACCGGGAGCATTTTGGCCGCATCTTCTACAACCAGGCTCGCATGTCGGCCCAGAGCATCCCCCAGCTGGCGGTGGTGATGGGACTCTGTACCGCCGGGGGTGCCTACGTGCCCGCCATGGCGGACGAGTCGATCATGGTCAGGGAACAGGCCACCCTCTTTCTGGCGGGCCCGCCCCTGGTCAAGGCCGCCACCGGTGAGGAGATCAGCGCAGAAGCCTTGGGCGGCGCCGAGGTGCACTGCGTCCACTCCGGGGTGGCGGATCACATGGCCAGGGACGATGCCCATGCCCTGGCCATCACCCGCACCCTGGTAAGCAACCTGGGTGACAACCAGACGGCGGCGTCACCCGCCCCATCCGCTCCCTCCTATGATGAGCCGCACTACCCCATCGAGGAGCTCTACGGCCTGGTGGGCACCAGTCTCAAGCGCCCCTATGACGCACGAGAATTGATCGCCCGACTAGTGGATGGCTCTGTGTTTGACGAATTCAAGGCGTTGTTCGGCACTACCTTGGTGACGGGTTTTTCCCGCATTGAGGGCATGCAGGTGGGGATCCTCGCCAACAACGGCGTGCTGCACAGCGACAGCGCCCAGAAGGGGGCCCACTTCATCCAGCTCTGCAACCAGCGGGGGATCCCGCTGCTGTTTCTGCAAAACATCACCGGCTTTATGGTGGGGAGTACGGCGGAGAAAGAGGGGATCGCCAAGCACGGCGCCAAGCTGGTGACCGCCGTGGCCTGCAGCCGGGTGCCCAAGATCACTCTGATCGTCGGCGGCAGCTTCGGTGCCGGCAACTACGGCATGTGCGGGCGCGCCTATGAACCGGATTTTCTCTTCAGCTGGCCCAACAGCCGCATCTCCGTCATGGGGGGCGAGCAGGCGGCCGGGGTGCTGGTGCAGGTGCGCCGGGACAAGCTGGCCGCCGAGGGCAAGACTCTGGGCGAGCCGGAGGCGGCCGCCATTCGCGCCCCGGTGATCGCGCAGTACGAGCGCCAGGGTCACCCCTATTACGCCAGTGCTCGCCTGTGGGATGACGGCGTCATCGACCCGGCCCAGAGCCGCACCGTGCTCGCCCTGGCGCTGGCGGCCTGCCAGGGGGCCGAGCCGGGCCCCGGGCAGTACGGCATCTTCCGGATGTAAGGAGTTCATATGTCAGACCCGCTCTTCAACGATCCCCTTGCCCATTTTCGCCTGGAGCGCCACGGCCCGGTGATCGAGCTGGTGCTCGCCCGCCCGGCCCGTCACAACGCCCTCGATGCCGACCTGATGCAAGGGCTGCTCGACTGCCTCGACGAGCTGACCCACGGCCAGCCCCTCGCCGACCGCCCCCACGTGCTGCTGCTGCGCGCCGAGGGGCCGCATTTTTGCGCGGGCGCCGATCTCGAGTGGATGCGCAAGATGGCAGGGGAAGCGTTCGACCCCCGCGCCTTTGACAAGAATCGCGAGGACGCCCGGGTGCTGGCCCACCTGATGCAGGCACTGGACGAGCTGCCCTTCCCCACGGTAGCCCTGGTGCAGGGGGCCGCCTACGGCGGCGCCTTAGGCCTTGTCTGCGCCTGCGACATCGTGCTGGCCAGCGAAAATGCCCGCTTCTGCCTCTCCGAGGTGACCCTGGGACTGGTGCCTGCGGTGATCAGCCCCTACGTGGTGCGCGCCATGGGGATGCGCCAGGCCCGCCGCTACATGCTGAGCGCAGAGCCTTTCGATGCCATCACCGCCTGCCGACTCAACGTGGTGCACAGGCTCAGCCAGCCTGATCAGTTGCTGGCGGAGGGACGCGCCATGGCCCTGCGGTTGTGTCGCAACGGCCCCCAGGCGATGAAGGAGACCAAGCGGCTGCTGGCCGCCCTCGAAGGGCGCCCAGGCCACCAGCACGAAGAGCAGACCGTCGAGACCATCGCCCGGGTACGGGTCGGTCTCGAGGCCCAGGAGGGGATCCAGGCCTTCTTCGACAAACGCCCCCCAACCTGGCGCCCCCGTTTCAAGGACGAAGCATGACTCAATACCACCTCATCAAGCACCTGCTGATCGCCAACTGTGGTCAATATAACGGGAGTGTGGATCAACACGCTTCGCACTTGTGCGCCTTGAACAACAGGGAGGCAGCATGACCCATCACACTCCCATCAAGCGCCTGCTGATCGCCAATCGCGGTGAAATCGCCGTGCGCATCATCAAGACAGCACGGCGCCTCGGCATTCACACCATCGCCCTCTACTCGGACGCCGATGCCCGCGCCATGCACGTGCGCGAAGCCGACGAAGCCTGGCATCTGGGGCCGGCCCCCGCCCGGGAGAGCTACCTCGACACCGGCAAGGTGCTCAAGATTGCCAAAGAAGCGAATGCCGACGCCATCCACCCGGGCTACGGTTTCCTCTCCGAGAACAGCGACTTTGCCACCGCCTGCGAGCAGCGGGGCGTGCGCTTTGTCGGCCCAAGCGGCGCCGCCATCCTCGCCATGGGGGACAAGTCGGGGGCCAAAGGGCTGATGCAGGCAGCCGGCGTCCCCGTGCTGCCCGGTTATCACGGCGCGGATCAGCATCCCGACTTTTTGCGCGATCAGGCGAGCCAGGTGGGCTTCCCGCTCCTTATCAAGGCGGCCAGCGGCGGCGGTGGCAAGGGGATGCGGCGGGTCGATCAGCTGGCCGACTTTGACGACGCCCTGGCGGCGGTCAAGCGGGAGGCGAGTGCCGCCTTTGGCGACGACCATGTGCTGCTGGAGCGCTATCTCCCCCGCGCCCGTCACGTGGAGGTGCAGGTCTTTGCCGATGCCCTTGGCAACGCCATCTATCTGGGGGATCGGGACTGCTCCTTGCAGCGCCGCCACCAGAAGGTGATCGAGGAGGCCCCCGCCCCCGACATCTCCCCTGCCCTGCGCCGCGCCATGGGCGAGGCGGCCGTGGCGGCGGCCAAGGCCATCGCCTATCGGGGGGCGGGCACCATCGAGTTTTTGCTCTGCGGGGAGGAGTTCTTCTTCATGGAGATGAACACCCGGTTGCAGGTGGAGCACCCGGTTACCGAGGCCATCACAGGCCAGGATCTGGTGGCCTGGCAGCTGGCGGTGGCCGAGGGCAAACCGCTGCCCCTCACCCAGGAACAGGTGGTGCTGCGTGGCCACGCGGTGGAGGCGCGCCTCTACGCCGAAGACGTGGCCGCCGGTTTTCTGCCAGCGAGCGGCCCCATCCACTGGCTCACCTGGCCCAAGGGGGTGCGCATCGACACCGGCGTCACCGCTGGCGATGAGGTGAGCCCCTATTACGACCCCATGATCGCCAAGCTCGTCGCCCACGCACCGAGCCGCAGCGAAGCCTTTGCCACCCTGGCCGATGCCCTGGCAGCCCTGGATCTCGGCCCTCTGGTGCACAACGGCCCGCTCCTGCAGCGCCTGTGCGAAGCGCCAGAGGTGCTGGCGATGCGCCACCACACCCAGTGGCCCATTCCCACCGACACCCTGCCCGTTCCTGCGCTCGCCTGGCCCCTCGCCACCCTCTGGCTCGCCACTTGCGAGCGCGATGCCTCCCCCTGGCAGCAGGCCGCAGGCTTTCGGCTGGGCCCCACCCGCCGCTTTTGCGCCACGGTGCGCATCGGCGAGGAGACCCGCACTCTCACCCTCGCCGAGCGGGCAGGCAGCCTACTCTGGCAAGGCGAGCAGATCCCGTTTGAACTCGGGTCAGAACAGATCCGCCTGTGCCAGGGTGGACATTGGCAGCGCTATCCGGTGCAGCCCCTCGGCGAGGACGCCTATTTGCTGCACCTGGCGGGCAGGCGCATCCGCTTCTCGCTCGATGATCAGCATCATCAGCTCCACCATGATCACGACACGAGCCATGTCCCGGGCATCCTGGCCCCCATGCACGGCATCGTGGTGGCGCTGCAGGTCGAGGCCGGCCAGCCGGTCAGCAAGGGGCAACCCCTGCTGGTGCTGGAGGCAATGAAGATGGAGCACGTCCTCAAAGCTGACCGGGACGGGGTGATTGAGGCCCTGCAGTGCCGCCAGGGCGAACAGGTGAGCCAGGGCGCCGTGCTGGTGCGCTTTGCCGAGGACCATACCGCGCAGGAGGAGCGCTCATGAGCCACACGCACGAGAACCGGGACGACAAGGTCAGCCTGGTGGAGATGGGGCCGCGGGACGGCCTGCAAAATGAGACCGCCACCCTCTCCCTGGCGCAGCGGCTGGCGCTCATCGCCCACCTGGCCGAGAGCGGGTTGCAGCGCATCGAGGTGGGGGCCTTCGTGTCGCCCAAGAAGGTGCCGCAGATGGCGGATTCCGCCGCACTCTTTAATGCCCTGCCGCGCAGGGGGCCGACCCGCTATGGCGCCCTGGTGCCCAATCTGCAGGGTCTGCAGGCCGCCGTCGCCGCACGCGCCGACGAGATAGGTCTCTTCACCGCCTGCTCGGACGGCTTCACCCGAGCCAACATCGGCATCAGCGTGGAGGAGTCCCTGGTGCGCTTCGCTCCCCTGGTGCAGGAGGCGCGCAGCCTCGGCATCAAGGTGCGCGGCTACCTCTCCACCGTCATCGCCTGCCCGTTCGACGGCCCGACCCGCCCGAAACGGGTCGCCGCCCTTGCCGAGCGGCTGCTGGATCTGGGCTGCCATGAGATATCCCTCGGCGACACCATCGGCGTCGGCACCCCGGGCACCGTGGCTCCCATGCTGGATGCGGTGCTGCACGAGATCCCGGCGGGCCGGCTTGCGGTTCATTTTCACGACACCTACGGCCAGGGGCTGGCCAACCTGCTGCCGGCGCTCGAGCGCGGGATCCGCACCATCGACTGCTCGGTGGCCGGGCTCGGCGGCTGCCCCTATGCCCCCGGTGCCTCCGGCAATGTGGCGTCGGAAGAGGTGGTCTATCTGCTGCACGGCCTTGGCATGAGCACCGGCGTCGACCTCGACCAGCTGGCCGCCACCGGCCAGTGGGTGAGCGAGCTGCTGGGGCGCCCCAACGGCTCCCGGGTCGGCCAGGCCCTGCACGGGAGGGGGCGGCGCTTCGCACAAGAGCGTGAGCAGCGCCCCCCGGGAGGCCATCATGCATCATGAACCCGGCCCTTGCCGCGGGGCCAGGACCCCGCCAGCTCATCAGGAGGGCGCACCATGAGAGCCAGACACGCCAGTGGCAAGGAGAGGACCTACAGCATCTCGGAGCTGGCCCAGGAGTTCGACATCACCCCCCGCACCATCCGCTATTACGAGGACGAGGGGCTCATCACCCCGACCCGGGAGGGGCAGACCCGTATCTACAGCCACAAGGACAGGATCCGCCTGAAACTGACCCTGCGCGGCAAGCGCCTCGGGTTCAGCCTGGCGGAGATCCGCGAGCTGTTCGACATGTACGACACCGACCGCTCCAGCCGGATGCAGCTTCACTCCATGATCCAGCTCATCGAGGCCAGACGCCACTCCCTGCGCCAGCAACTGGAGGACATCCAGATGGTGATGGCCGAGCTCGATGCCGCCGAGCAGCGCTGCATCCACTCCCTCGGCGGCTTGAAAACCGACGGGGATTGACAGACTCTGGGGGTATCTCGCCCCCGGTATCCCGGTTTTCCAGTGGATATTCGCAGTGGCAGGCCCTGACCCGGCAACCCCCTTGTTCCCCACATCGCCCGTCACGGCATGCCGGACAGACTGGGCGGTTTGGGCAAGCGGCGAGGTGGGGCAAACGGGGGAAATCCGGCCTTGGTCGCACAATAATTCCCCAGCCCGGTCAGAGTGCGGCGCACCTCATGAGTCCTTCCCATGAACCGGGCACGATTAATTGCTACCATATGCGCATCAAATGGAGACCATCATGCTCAAGCCTCTGCCCGCTCGTCTGCTGCGCTATGCCCTCTATCTTCTCGCGCTCCTGCTCATCGGCATCACCATCCTGCTCTGGCAGGCGCCGACCCTCATCCAGCGCCATCTCCCCGGCTGGCTTGCCACCCATTACGGTCTGCACCTCTCCCTTGGCAAGATAGAGGTGGGGATCCGCTCCCCCTCCCTCGTGCTGGGGCCCAGCGCCCTGCTCGATGACAAGCAGCAAGCACTGGTGTCATTTGAAGAGCTGAAGCTCATTCCCGCCTTGAAAGCGAGCTGGCAGCAGCGCGCCCTGGTACTGGAAGAGGCCACCCTGACCGCCCCCAGGGCAGATCTGGTGCGCCTCGAGGATCTCAAGGGGGAGGCACGCTTCAACCTGACCGATGCACTGGCCTCCCTGCTCGCCCCTGCGCCGGAGCAAACACCGCCAGCTAGCGCCGAGCCCGTGCTGGTGACCATCGGCAAGCTGTCCGTCGAGCAGGGCCGGCTCAGCTACCGGGACAGCCGCAAGCAGAGCAGCCCGGGGTGGGTCCCGCCCCTCACCCTGGACAAGCTCGCCCTGCACCTGCCCGGCTTTTCCAGCGCAGAGGGGGTGCTCAACCCCTATCGCCTGAGCGCCACCGTCAACGAGAAGAGCCCCCTCAAGGCCGAAGGGGAATTCGACATGATGAGCGGCGCCGGCAAGGGCAACCTCAGCCTTGGCAAGGTGGCCATCGCCCCCTTCGCCCCCCTCTGGGCCCCCTATCTCAAGGCGACCCTCGCCAAAGGGGAGGCCAGCGCCGAGCTCGCCTATCGCCTCACCCAGGGCAAGCAGGGACTGGACTGGCAGTTGTCAAAGGGCAAGCTGACCCTGGCCAACTGGCAGCTCACACGCAACAAGGGGGAGGAATTTGCCCGCTTCAAGCAGTTGGCGCTGACCGGGATCCGCATCGATGGCAACAAGCAGCGCCTTGAGCTCGATGCCGCCACCCTCAAGAGCCCGGCCATCACCGCCGTCCTCGACCAACAGCAACAACTGGATCTCGCGGACCTGTTGATCCCCCAGAAGACCCCCAAGGGGGGCAAACAACCGGCCACCCCCGCCAAGCCCTGGCAATGGGCCCTCAAGCAGACCCGCATCGACCAGGGCAGCCTCACTCTGACCGAAGCCACCAGCGGCAAGCCCCTGAAACGGGCCATCTCCGCCCTCGCCCTCACCCTGGGGCCCCTTGGCAGCCAGACCGCCCAACCCAGCCCCCTCACCCTCAACGCAACCCTCGACACCAGGACGACGGTGGCGTTTGACGGCACCCTGGGGCTGACCCCCTTCACCCTGAACGGCGCCATCCGCCAGCAGGGGCTGCCGCTGACCCTGGCTCAACCCTACCTGCAGGATCTGCTGCGCATCAGCGTACGGGACGGCGAGCTTGCCAGCCGCACCAGGCTGGACCTGGCCACCGACCGCCAGGGGGCCATCAGCAAGCTGGAGATAAGCGGTGGACTCGAGGTCGCGGGGCTCAACGTGTTGGATCGGGCCGACAACCAGCGCCTGCTCCAGATAGAGAATCTGCAATTGAGCGGCCTGCACTATGATGGCCTGAGCCAGCAACTGCGCATCGCCGACATCCTGCTGAGCAAACCCTATGCCCGCATCGAGATCAACGAAGAGGGGATCACCAACGTGCAGCAACTGCTGCTGCCGCAACCCGCCGCGAACGCCAGGGAGAGCGCCCCCGCCCCGCACATCGTCATCGATCAGATCCGTACCGCCCAGGGCAACCTGCGCTTCGCCGATCGCAGCCTGAGCCCGGAGTTCGTGGTGGACATCGCCTCCCTCGACGGCCAGAGCCGCCATATCAGCAACACCCCGGGGCAGCGCTCCGAGCTCGCCTTCAACGGCAAGGTGGACCGCTACGCCCCCGTCACCATCCGGGGGGGCGCCAACCTGCTCATCGAGGATCCCGTGCTGGATGTGGCCGTGGCCTTCAACAATCTGGAGCTCACCACCTTCACCCCCTACTCCAGCACCTATGCAGGCTATGCCATCGACAAGGGGCAGCTCTCCATGAAACTCAACTACAAGCTGCAGGGCAACCGGCTGGAGGGGGACAACGACATCACCATCAAGAAGCTGCAACTCGGGGAGAAGGTCAAGAGCGAGCAGGCCAAGGATCTGCCCCTCGGCCTCGCCATCGCCCTGCTGAGCGATTCGAACGGCGTCATCAAGATGAACCTCAAGGTGAAGGGCAATCTGGATCAGCCTGATTTCAGCCTGGGCAACATCTTCTGGGACGTGCTCGGCAATACCCTCGGCAAGGCCATCACCTCCCCCTTCTCCCTGCTTGCGTCCTTGACGGGGGGCACCAAGGATCTCGACGAGCTCCCCTTCCTACCTGGCGATCCCGCCCTGACCCCGACCCAGCAGACCAAGCTGACCACCCTCGCGCAGGCCCTCAAGGAGAGGCCCAAGCTCAGCATGAACATTCGCGGCAAGGTCAACTTCAACGAAGAGCGCCCCATCCTCCAGCGCCAGAAGCTTGAGCGGCTGCTGGCCAAGACCACCGGCAGCCCGGTGGATTTGACGCTGCTGGAGCAGGATCCCGCCATGCAATCCGCACTGGCAGAGGCCTATGAAGCTAAGTTCAACGAAGATCTCGGGGATCTGGCCGACCGGTTGCGACTCGATGAAGGGAGCGAGGCCCTGCGCGCCCAGGCGGTGCTCCTGCTACGGGATCAGCAGCTCATCACCGCCAAGTCCCTGCGAAACCTCGCCATGCGCCGCGCCCAGAACACCAAGGAGTATCTGGTGGATACCCAGGGCATCGCGCCGGAGCGCCTCTTCGTGCTCGACAGCCAGGTGAAGGAGACGGACAAGGAAGCCAAGGTGGTGCTGACCCTGGACAACTGATCCGGCGCCCGCCGGATGCCCCTCTTGTTTGCCCCGACGGCATATGGCCCAAGGGGCTCCCACCCCCGACCCCCACCGGATAACGCCTTCCTGGCCATTTAAGGTGCCCACCGCCCAGATACCCGTGCGGTGCCAGTTGCTCGACCCTTTCTCATCCCTTTCTTTCCCGCCGGAGCGAGCGGGCGGTGGCTGGTCCCGCGCTTTGCCCCTGCTGTTCCCTTTGTGCCTAGCGGCGGCGACATCATGGTGGAGCTGCCTTATCCCTGCTTGCCTCCCCTTCTCTAACCTCCCCCGACCCCTGCCATCAGGATTTATCTCTCGCTAGCCGTCTCGAAAGATCTCGTTATCCCGTTATCCCGTTATCCCGTTATCCCGTTATCCCGCATGTCGGCATGTCGGCATGTCGGCATGTCGGCATGTCGGCATGTCAAAATAGATGGCCCGATTAGATATACAGTGTCTAATCGGGCCAATCCTGAACACCCTCTCGCGCACGCCAAAGGGCCAACCCCGCGCCCCCCTTCCATTTCGAAGCGTCTTTACTGGGCCCATGGCCCATCCCGCCTCTGGCTTTCTGACAAGGGCAGCCTCTGATCCTGCCCGTTAATCTTGCGCCCCTTTCGCCCGTGGCAGTCAACACAGCGCGCCTGCGGGTTTCTCAGGCGCCCCGCCCTTGTGTAGGGAACACGGTGGCGAGCGCGGGGTTGACGAGAAAATGGGGAGCGCAACGGACACTGCGATGGCAAGCGATACGGGAGGTCCATGCGCCACAAACAGGAGGGAAACACTCTGGTCTGATGGCATATGAACTCATTTTTCAATCAAACCGCCATGACGCGACCATCCGGGGCGCGTTTCCCTCACCAGTCCCAGTCACCATCGTCGTTGCCGACTTTCATGCCAAGTTGCCTTTTATACAAAATCGCAACGTTGAAAACGTTTTTCATTCACCACTCGTCTACCTGAATGGCACGAATGGTTGGCCACTTAAACTTTCGTGTTCTTTTTTTACCATTTCTGTGTGTCCCCCCCTTGCCCGGGACCCTGAGCCTGCCTAAAATCGCGCGTCTTTTATCAACCCCACCTCTATTGTTGGAGAACACCACGTGAGCGAAAAATTGGCCAACCCTGCCCCTCTGGGTCTGATGGGTTTCGGTATGACCACCATTCTGCTGAACATCCATAACGCAGGTTTCTTCCCCATCAGCGCCATGATCCTGGCCATGGGTCTGTGCTATGGCGGTCTGGCCCAGATCATCGCCGGCATCATGGAGTACAAGCGTGGCAACACCTTCGGTGTCACCGCCTTCATCTCCTACGGCACCTTCTGGTGGAGCCTGGTGTTCCTGCTGGTGATGCCGACCATGGGTCTGGCCGAGGCCACCCCGCACGCCTACATGGGCTGGTACCTGCTGATGTGGGGCATGTTCACCCTGTTCATGCTGATCGGGACCGTCAACTTCCCCCGCGTGAAGCAGTTCGTGTTCGCCTCCCTGACCGTGCTGTTCTTCCTGCTGGCTGCCCGTGACTTCACCGGCAGTACCCTGATCGGCACCATCGCCGGTTTCGAAGGCATCATCTGCGGCGCCAGCGCCATCTACCTGGCCATGGCCACCGTGATCAACGAGCAGTTCGGTCGCACCGTGCTGCCCATCGGCGAGCAGAAGAAAGCCGCTCCCGCCCAGCTCAAAGCCGCTGCCTAAGCACCCGGCGACATCGCTGTCACGAAAAAGGCACCCTCAGGGGTGCCTTTTGTGTTTCTGCCGCCCGGACGCAGTGCCGGTCAGCCCTGCGCTCCGGGATCTCCGGCCAGCAACCGGGTGGCCGGGTAGCGGGCAGCGGGATCCTGACCGTAGAAGCGGGCGAACTGGTCATAGACCGCAGGGTAGACGGCACGCAGACGCAACGGATCGGTGAAGAAGCTCTCGCTGCACACCGCGAAGAATTCGGCGGGGTGCGAGGCGGCGTAGGGGTCTATCTCGGTCACCTCCTCTCTGGTCAACTGATCGTTCATCTCGTCAAACGCACCTTGCAGCGCCCGGGTCCATTGCTGGGGATCCATGCCCCGCGGCAGGGGCGGTGCACCGTCCGCATCCCCTCCCAGCATGTCGAGCTTGTGGGCAAGCTCATGGATCACCAGGTTGAATCCGTCCCAGTCCCCGTCCTGCTGCAATTCGCTCCAGGCCAGCACCAGTGGCCCCTGGGGCCAGGATTCACCGGCGTTCTCCTCTTCAAATTCGCTCACCAGCCCGAACTCGTCCTGCACCTCCTGACGACGGGTCACGGGCTCGGGGATGATGATCACCTCGTGGAAACCTCGATACCAATCGAACCCCAGGTGCAGGATGGGCAGCACTGCCTGCAGGGCCAGCACCCCCTGCTGGTGGGGCGTCAGTTCCACCCCGATCTGGGTGAGGGTCTTGCGCGAGAGAAAATGGCGCGCCAGCTCCATCAGCCTCTGCGCCTCTTCTTCTTCAAGCCCCTGCAAGATGGGCACCGCCGCCAGCGCCTCGCGCCACTCCTGCTCTTCTGGGAGACGAGGCTCCCGGGGAGATGCACCACCCAATACCTCTTTCAACCTGGACCAGAACACACAGACTCCTCTTGCCAATCAGACAGCTTTCACAAAACGTTTCGGACGCTCGCAATACCCTTGCGCCAGATAAAATCGGTGCGCCCCTTCGCGCTTGAGGCTGCTGGAGAGCTCCAGCTGGCCGCACCCCAGGGCTGCCGCCCGCTGCTCTGCCGCCGCCAGCAGCAGGGCCCCGATGCCCCCGCCCCTTGCACCCTCATCGACAACCAGCGCCGAGATCAGGCCCCAGGCTGGTGCAAGGTGCATGGGTTGCAAGTGGTGCCACACCAGCACCCCCACCGGGATCCCCTCGCACAGGGCTACCAGTACCTCCCGCGCCGGATCGGGCTGGGCCAGCCTGGCGCTGACCGCCCCGTCAGGGTTGGGGTAGCCCAACTGGGCAAACAACCCCGTCAATCCGGCCCCATCCGCCTCCCCGGCGAGGCGAATGATGTATCTGTTTTCCCTTGTTGCCACTCCTGGCCTCCTATTTGCATTACCTCAATCAGCCCTCTGGGCATGGCAAAGCGGCAGATGATGGGTATGTACCGAATCTTGTCCAGTTCCATTCACCATTTGTTAATGTCAATTCACAAATTAACAAAGCCACAACACTTTTCACTAGGAAGGCCCTGAACAAACCGATATGTTAAATCCCGCGGACTAACCAGTCGAAAGTCCCGCACAATCCTGAGTGACCCCCTTGGTCACCGCATATTTCAATGTTAAGGGAGCGAGGCATATAGACCTCGCCAAGACAGCGCAACAAAGGAGTTGTTGTACATGAATGAGATCGTCAATGCCATCAATGGCGTGATTTGGAGCCCAGCGCTCATCTATCTGTGTCTGGGGGTAGGCCTCTACTTCTCCCTGCGCAGCCGTTTCCTGCAACTGCGCCACTTGAAAGGCATGATACGCCTGATGTTTCAGGGCAAGGGCAACGATGCCGGTGTCTCCTCCTTCCAGGCACTCTCCATGACCCTGGCCGGTCGCGTCGGTACCGGCAACATCGCCGGTGTGGCCACTGCCATCACCTTCGGCGGCCCGGGCGCCCTGTTCTGGATGTGGATGGTCGCCTTCCTTGGCGCCAGCTCCGCCTTCGTGGAGTCCACCCTGGGCCAGGTCTACAAGGAGAAGATCAACGGTGAATATCGCGGCGGTCCGGCCTTCTACATCGAGAAGGGCCTGGGCATGAAGTGGTATGCCTGGACCTTCGCCATCGCCACCATCTTCGCCTGCGGCGTACTGCTGCCGGGCGTGCAGGCAAACTCCATCGGCTCCAGCCTGCAGACCGCCTTTGCCATCGACCCCAACGTGACCGCCGCCGGTCTGGCGCTGCTGCTCGGTTTCATCATCTTCGGCGGCGTCAAACGCATCGCCAATTTCGCCAGTACCGTGGTGCCCTTCATGGCGCTGGGTTACATCATCGTGGCCTGCGTCATCATCGCCCTGAACATCGGCCAACTGCCGGGCGTGATCCTGCTCATCTGGAAGAGTGCCTTCGGGATGGAAGCCGGCTTCGGCGCCATTCTGGGTCTGGCCATCATGTGGGGTGTCAAGCGCGGGGTCTACTCCAACGAAGCCGCCCAGGGGACTGGCCCCCACGCCTCCTCCGCCGCGGCGGTGAGCCACCCGGCCAAGCAGGGCCTGGTGCAGGCGTTCTCCGTCTATATCGACACCCTGTTCGTCTGCTCCGCCACCGGCTTCATGCTGCTCATCACTGGCCTGTACAACGTGCAGGGGCCGGACGGTGCCGCCCTCTACACCGGCATCGCCGGCATCGCGGCAGGCCCCGGCTATGTGCAGACCGCCATGGAGAGCATGATGCCAGGCTTTGGCAACTACTTCGTCGCCATCGCCCTGTTCTTCTTCGCCTTCACCACCATCGTGGCCTACTACTACATCGCCGAAACCAACATCGCTTTTGTCAACCGCAAGATTAACCGCCCCTGGCTCACCTTCCTGCTGAAGATTGCGCTGATGGCTGCCACCGTCTACGGCACCGTCAAGACCGCCGATCTGGCCTGGGGCCTGGGTGACATCGGGGTCGGCCTGATGGCCTGGCTCAACATCGGTGCCATCCTGATGCTGCAAAAGCCGGCTTTCGCCTGTCTGAAAGACTACGAGGCACAGCTGGCCAAGGGTCTGGATCCCGTGTTCCACCCGGAAAAGCTCGGCATCAAGAACGCGGACTACTGGATTGAAAACCGCGCCGAAGTAAACCTGATGCGCGAGCAAACCGGCCACCCCTTCGAGGCGGACCCGGATACCGTTGCCAAGTAATCAGACGGCACAATGCAAAATGGCAGCTTCGGCTGCCATTTTCATTTGTGTTGGATGGGTGAGGGGTTCAAAGCGCGTTGCGGCGCGGTCCGAATGGCAGGCGCCAGCGAAACAGGCTGTTGAGGGTCGCCCGCCACTGGTTGGGGCGCCCCAGGATCTGCCTCTGCAACCGGGTCTCTTCCTTGAGCATGGCCTCCTCACTGCGAGCCCAGGCCTGGGTGTAGAGCTGCTTGATCCCCGCCAGCGCATCCGGCGACTTGGTGATCAGGGTCCGGGCAAAGGCCCGCGCCTCTTCCAGGGGATCCGCGCACACCCGGCTCACCAGGCCGAGGGACTTGGCTTCGCTGGCTTCCAGCTCGCGCCCGCTCATGGCAAGCTCCATGGCGGTATCCATCCCCATCAGGTTGCGCAGGGTGACGCTGCCGCTCATGTCGGGGATGATGCCCCACTTGATCTCCATCACCGAGAAGCGGCAATCCGGGGTGCTGAAGCGAAAATCGGCGCCGAGCGCTATTTGCAGGCCGCCGCCAAAACAGACCCCCTGGGTCACCGCAATCACGGGCACCGGCAGTTGATGCCAGCCATAGGCCACCCGCTGGGCCAGGTTGGTCGCCTCGTCCGCCTCGCGCTTGAGGATCTCCAGCGCCGCCACAGGCTGCCTCAGCATGGATTTCACATCCAGCCCGGCGCAGAACGCCCGCCCCTCCCCGTGCAGGATCACGGCCCGCAGCCCTTTTTGCCGGGATAGCGCGTTCAGCGTCTCGTCGATGGCGTCGAACATGGCCCGATCCAGCGCGTTGAGCTTGTCCCCCCGGCAGAGCATCACCTCGGCGATCCCCTCCTGAAACACCCATTTGACCCTTGGCTTTTCCATCTCCGTCTTCGTCCTTTTGATTCAACTGGTCATACCACAACGTTACCAGAGTGTTATGGGCAGGTACAGGGAGGCCGCCCCGGGCCTGCGACTAAAGTCGGCTGGCCCGGTGGTAGAGCCTTTGTCAGACTGGCCCCATGGTCACGGTGGAGCCTCTCATGTCACTTCTGTTCAATTTTGCCCGTCCACCGTTCGACGGCCTGGACGAGGAGGCACGCCAGCGGCTCGGTCAGCACCTCAGCATCTGCTACTTTCGCGCGGGCCAGACGGTGCAGCACGCCGGGGAGGAGCCCGCCGGGCTCTACCTCATCATCAAGGGGGCCGTGGAAGAGTCTGCCCCCCATCAATCCTTTGGCGACTATGGCGAGGGGGACATGTTCGACGTCCGTGCCCAGTTTGACGGGCACTGCCGCCACCGTTTCGCCGCCCTGGAAGATACCCTCTGCCAGCTCATTCCCCGCCCCGTCTTTCTGGCCCTGTGCGACGCGCACCCCCATATCGCCCGCTACTTCACCGCCACCCTGGCGGAGCGCCAGCGGGAGCAGGAGCGGCGCAGCCAGCTCGGGCAGCAGAACCTGGCGGAGTTCATCCTGACCCGCATCGCTCCCGACCATCTGCAGGCGCCGCTCATCGTGGAAAGCAGCCTCTCGCTCCTGGCCGCCACCGAGGCCA
This sequence comes from Aeromonas sp. QDB63, assembly GCF_027707425.1. NCBI lineage: Bacteria > Pseudomonadati > Pseudomonadota > Gammaproteobacteria > Aeromonadales > Aeromonadaceae > Aeromonas > Aeromonas sp. QDB63. The sequence continues at coordinate 38,831 of NZ_JAPCIS010000008.1, read as the reverse complement.
TGGTGGCCAGGGGCACCGACTGCCTGCTCTATCCCGGAGCAGACGGCAGCCTGAGCCTGGCCACCCGCAAGACCCTGCTCCACGCCCTCACCCTCAAGGGATTGCCGCTCAGTGCGCCGCTGGCGGTGCTGACCCCCACCCCGCTGACGGGTCTGCCACTGGGGAGCTATCTGTTCGATGCCCTGCTGCTGATGACCCGCCACCGCATCAAGCGCCTGGTCATCTGGCAGGGGCAGGAGGTGGCAGGCATCCTGCATTTGACCCAGGTGCTCGGGCTCTTCTCCACCCACTCCCATGTGTTGACCCTGCGCATCGCCCGCGCCGACTCCCCGGCCGCCCTCGAGGCGGTCGCCCGGGAGCAGCAGCAGCTCATTCGCTCCCTGTTTGCCCAGGGGATCCACACCCTGTTCCTGATGAAGCTCATCGCCACCATCAACGAGCAGTTGATCGCCAAGGCCTTTTCCCTGGTGATCCCCGCGGCGCAGCAAGAGCAGGTGTGCCTGCTGATGCTGGGGTCGGAGGGGCGTGGCGAACAGATCCAGAAAACCGATCAGGACAATGCCCTGATCCTGCCGGATGGCCTGCCGTGGCCCACCCAGTCGGCGGATCTGGCCGCCTTCAGCGCCCTGCTGGCGCGCCTGGGTTATCCCCCTTGCCCGGGCAGGGTGATGGTCAACAACCCGGCCTGGGTGAAGCCGCTTGGCGGCTGGCTGCAAGGGATAGAGCAGGCCTGTGTGCGCGCCAGCGAAGCGGATCTGCTCTGGCTCGCCACCCTGGCAGATGCCCAGGCCATCACGGGAGATCGCGCCCGGCTCGCCCCCGTCGCCCGTCACCTGCGGGCCTGCCTCGCCGACCGGCCGGATCTGCTGGCGGAGATGGCAAGGGCCGCCGTCGCCTTTCACGCCCCCCTCACCCTCTTTGGCAGGCTGGAGCAAGCCCCGGAGGGGCTGGATCTCAAGCGGGGCGGCCTCTTCCCTCTGGTCCACGGCGTCCGGGTACTCTCCCTGGAGGCGGGGATCCTGGAGACCTCGACCACGGGGCGCATCGAGGCCCTGGTGGGCCAGGGACGCCTCAGCCGGGACTATGGCACCAATCTGGCGGAGGCCTTCCGGCTGTTCATGCGGCTTCGGCTGCGCAGCCAGTTGCAGGAGGGAGACGGACGGGTGCGGGTGGCCGACCTCGGCCCCGCAGAGCGGGATCTGCTGCGCCATGCCCTGCACCAGGTGAAGAAGTTCCAGCAATGGCTCACCTTGCACTTTCGTCTTAGGCAATAGCGATGTGGATGCACTGGCGCCGCCGCTGGCTTGGCAGGACGTTTCGGGAGGGGGAGTTTGCCCCGCTCTTTGCCCGCCCTGCTGGCGACGAGTGGGTGGCGCTGGACTTCGAGACCACCAGCCTGGATCCGGCGCTGGCGGAGATCGTCTCCATCGGGGCGGTGCGCATCCGGGGCAACCGGATAGAGACGGGCGATGCCCTTGCCATCCGGGTCCAGGCTCCCGCCAGCCTGAGCGCCGGGTCCGTGGTGATCCACGGCCTGCGCCATCAGGATCTGCAACAGGGAATGGCACTGGAGCCCGCGCTGCGCGCGCTGCTGGAGTTCATCGGCCCCCGTGAGCTGGTGGGGTATCACATCGCCTATGACCTGCGCATTCTCAACCTCGCCTGCCAACGGCTGTGGGGGCTCACCCTGCCCCAGCGCGGCATCGAGGTGAGCCGCCTCTATCACGATCACCTCTATCGCCGCTATCCCGACGCCGCCATCGATCTGCACCTGGCCGCGATCTGTCGCCATCTGGCGCTGCCAGCCCTGCCCCCCCACGACGCCCTGAGCGATGCTGTCACCGCCGCCCTTGTCTTTGTACGCCTGCATCAGGGCGGCCCGCTGGCTTATCCCAAAGTCTAATTGTTCGGAAATAACATTTAATTCACATTTTGCTTACATGGACAGCCGTGCTGTCCGGTAGGGAACCCCTCATCCACCGCTGACATTCACTGTCATGGAGAACTGCAATGGAACAGCAACCGTATCTTCGGATCCAGCAAGATCCCAACTTCCAGACACTGGTCGCCAAACGCCAGCGTTTTGCCTGGACCCTCTCCATCCTGATGCTGGGGCTCTACCTGGCGTTCATCCTGCTCATCGCCTTTGCACCGGGCTGGCTTGGCACCCCCTTGAGCGAAGGCTCCAGCATCACCCGTGGCATCCCGGTCGGGATTGGTCTCATCGTATCGGCCTTCGTGCTGACCGGTATCTACGTATTTCGTGCCAACGGCGAGTTCGACGAACTGAACCAGAAGATCCTCAAGGGAGCGCAATCATGAAAGGCAAGTTTCTGCTGCCGCTGGCAGGTCTGATCTCCACCCCCTTGCTGGCGGCCGACGCCATCAGCGGCGAGGTGCAACGCCAACCCCTCAATATCTCGGCCATCGTGATGTTCGTGATCTTCGTGGCCGCGACCCTGTTCATCACCTACTGGGCCTCCAAGCGCAACCGCTCGGCTTCCGACTACTACGCCGCCGGCGGGCGCATCACCGGCTTCCAAAACGGTCTGGCCATCGCCGGTGACTACATGTCCGCCGCCTCCTTCCTCGGCATCTCTGCCCTGGTCTACACCTCGGGCTACGACGGTCTCATCTACTCCATCGGCTTCCTGGTGGGCTGGCCCATCATCCTGTTCCTGATCGCGGAGCGGCTGCGCAACCTCGGCAAGTACACCTTTGCCGACGTGGCCTCCTACCGCCTCAAGCAGACCTCGGTGCGCAGCCTCTCCGCCAGCGGCTCCCTGGTGGTGGTCGCCCTCTACCTCATCGCCCAGATGGTCGGTGCCGGCAAGCTCATCGAGCTGCTGTTCGGCCTCCAATACCATGTGGCCGTGGTGCTGGTCGGCATCCTGATGGTGCTCTACGTGCTGTTCGGCGGCATGCTGGCCACCACCTGGGTACAGATCATCAAGGCGGTGATGCTGCTCTCCGGTGCCTCCTTCATGGCCATCATGGTGATGAAGTCCGTCAACTTCGACGTCGGTACCCTGTTCAGCGAAGCGGTCAAGGTGCATGCCAATGGTGCGGCCATCATGAGCCCGGGCGGCCTAGTCGCCGACCCCATCTCCGCCATCTCCCTTGGGCTGGCCCTGATGTTCGGTACCGCCGGTCTGCCCCACATCCTGATGCGCTTCTTTACCGTGAGCGATGCCAAGGAAGCCCGTAAATCGGTGTTCTATGCCACCGGCTTCATCGGCTACTTCTACATCCTCACCTTCATCATCGGCTTTGGCGCCATCCTGCTGGTCAGCACCAACCCGGACTTCAAGGACGCCACCGGCGCCCTGCTGGGGGGCACCAACATGGCGGCCGTCCATCTGGCCGACGCCGTGGGTGGCAGCCTGTTCCTGGGCTTCATCTCCGCCGTGGCGTTTGCCACCATACTGGCGGTCGTGGCCGGGCTGACCCTGGCGGGGGCCTCAGCGGTCTCTCACGACCTCTATGCCTGCGTCATCAAGGAAGGCAAGGCCAACGAGGCCGACGAGCTGCGTGTCTCCAAGATGACCACCCTGGTGCTGGGTGTGGTCGCCATCGGCCTTGGCATCCTGTTCGAGAAGCAGAACATCGCCTTCATGGTGGGCCTGGCCTTCTCCATCGCGGCGAGCTGCAACTTCCCGGTGCTCTTCCTCTCCATGTTCTGGTCCCGCCTGACCACCCGTGGCGCCGTCTATGGCGGCTGGCTCGGTCTCATCAGCGCCGTGACCCTGATGATCCTGGGCCCCACCGTCTGGGTGAAGGTGCTGGGTCATGCCCAGGCCATCTTCCCCTACGAATACCCGGCGCTCTTCTCCATGGGGCTGGCCTTCATCGGGATCTGGTTCTTCTCGGTCACCGACAAGTCCCAGGCAGCCTCCGACGAGCATGCGAAGTTCTTCCCGCAGTTCGTCCGCTCCCAGACCGGGCTCGGTGCCTCCGGCGCCTCCGCCCACTAAGTGGCATCCCACGCATCCAAGCCGGCCCAGTGCCGGCTTTTTTCATGACCGCCCCCTCGCCTCCCCTCTGCAAGAGAGGCCGGAGCCCGTTGCCGGCCTGGTCGTGAAATCTTCCCCCCTGCAATGGGGCCAGATCACAGTTCCTGCTAAAACTTTCGGGGGATCTGTGCCATAATGCGCGCCATTTGACAGACCAACCGGGACATTCCAGTGCTTTCAAGCAACAACATCACCATGCAGTTCGGCGCCAAGCCGCTGTTTGAGAACATCAGCGTCAAGTTTGGCGGCGGCAACCGCTACGGCCTCATCGGTGCCAACGGCTGTGGCAAGTCCACCTTCATGAAGATCCTCGGCGGCGATCTCGAACCCACCGGCGGCAATGTGAGCCTGGATGTCAACGAGCGCATCGGTAAGCTGCGCCAGGATCAGTTCGCCTACGAAGAGATGCGCGTACTGGACGTGGTCATGATGGGCCACACCGAGCTGTGGGCCGCCATCGCCGAACGCGATGCCATCTACGCCAACCTGGAGGCCACCGACGACGACTACATGAAGGCCGCCGAGCTGGAAGGCCTGGTCGCCGAATATGATGGCTACACCGCCGAATCCCGCGCAGGCGAACTGCTGCTGGGTGCCGGTATTCCCATCGAGCAGCACAACGGCCCGATGAGCGAAGTGGCCCCGGGCTGGAAACTGCGGGTACTGCTGGCGCAGGCGCTCTTCTCCAACCCCGACATCCTGTTGCTGGACGAACCGACCAACAACCTGGACATCAACACCATTCGCTGGCTGGAGCAGGTGCTCAACGATCGTGAAAGCACCATGATCATCATCTCTCACGACCGTCACTTCCTGAACTCCGTCTGCACCCACATGGCGGATCTGGACTACGGCGAGCTGCGGGTCTACCCGGGCAACTACGACGAGTACATGCTGGCTGCCACCCAGGCCCGCGAGCGCCTGCTGGCCGACAACGCCAAGAAGAAGGCCCAGATCGCCGATCTGCAATCCTTCGTCTCCCGCTTCAGCGCCAACGCCTCCAAGTCCAGCCAGGCTACCTCCCGCCTCAAGCAGATCGACAAGATCAAGATTGAGGAAGTGAAGGTATCCAGCCGTCAGAACCCCTTCATCCGCTTCGAGCAGGACAAGAAGCTCTACCGCAACATCCTGGAGATCGAAGGCGTCTCCAAGGGTTATGGCGACGGTCCCCTGTTCAAGGGGCTCAACATGATGCTGGAAGTGGGCGAGAAGGTCGCCATCCTGGGTACCAACGGGATCGGTAAGTCCACCCTGATCAAGACGCTGGTCGGTGCCCTGGCACCGGATACCGGCACCATCAAGTGGTCCGAGAACGCCCAGATCGGCTACTACGCCCAGGATCACGCCGAAGACTTCGACACCGATCTCAATGTGTTCGACTGGATGGCCCAGTGGAAGCAGGAGAACGAAGACGAGCAGGCGGTGCGCTCCGTGCTGGGTCGTCTGCTCTTCTCCCAGGACGACATCAAGAAGCCGGTCAAGGTGCTCTCCGGTGGTGAACAGGGCCGGATGCTGTTCGGCAAGCTGATGATGCAGCGCCCCAACATCCTGATCATGGATGAACCGACCAACCACCTGGACATGGAATCCATCGAATCCTTGAACCTGGCGCTGGAGATGTACAAGGGCACCCTGATCTTCGTCTCCCACGACCGCGAGTTCGTCTCCTCCCTGGCGACCCGCATCCTGGAGCTGACCGAAGACGGCATCCGCGACTTCGGCGGCACCTACGAGGATTACCTGCGCACCCAGGGTGTGGTGTAATCCCCCGCCTTCAAGCAAAGTGATCAGAACCGGCGCCTCGTGCGCCGGTTTTTTTATGCCTGCTGGCAACGCCGAGCGGGATGCAAACTAGGACGACGTATCCCCCCTGCGAGCGGGCAGCAGCTCTCCCTTGTGCCGCGTGCAGATAAAAAAACGGCTCCATCATGGAGCCGTTTTCACACTTGGGGCCGTGAGGCTGACTTACTCGACAGTGGCTTCCACGTCGGTGAAGTATTCGATCTTGGCCGCCTTGCGCAGCTCGTCGATCAGCGACTTGTAGTCGGCCTGTGCCTTGCCCTGACCCAGCTGACCTTGCAGCAGGCTCACCATCTGGGACGGCTCCTTGATGACGTTGACCTTGTCCAGCGCCACCACCACACGATCACCGTTGGCTTCGGTCACCAGCTCGACGCTCGGCTTGCCATCGGTCGGATGGGGCATGCGGAACGCCTGGGTCACCAGGTTCTGATCCATCTCCTGGGCGAAACGGGATACGCCGGTATGGGTATCCACTTTCAGACCCAGCGCGGTCAGGTCGGCCTGAACGTTCTCACCGGCCTTGAGCTTGTCCAGCAGACCCTGGGCCTTGCCACGGGCCACTTCACTGGCCTTGTCGTGCTTGATGGCGGTGATCACCTGCTCTTTCACCTCGGCAAGCGGCTTGGCCGCCTTCGGCTGGTGACCCATGATGTGCAGCACCAGCGCCTTGCCGTCAGCCAGCTCGATCACGTCGGAGTTGGTGTTGTCATCGCGCAGCTGTTCGGAGAATGCCACGGAGAGCACCTTGGGATCATTGAGCGGTGCCGGCGCATCGGCCTGGCTGAAATAGCCGGTGGACTGCACCTGGAGACCCATAGCTTCGGCGGTCAAGTCCAGGGAGTCCGGGTTCTCGAAGCTGCTGTCGGCCATCTTCTGCTGCTCGGCGAAGAACTGCTCCTTGGCCTTCTCAGATTGCAGACGGGCGATGGTATCGCTCATCACGTCCACGAAGGGCTTGGTCTTGGCAGGCTCGACTCCCAGCAGCTTGATGATGTGGAAGCCGAACGGGCTCTTCACCACGGCGGAGAGATCGCCAGCCTTGGCCAGCGCGAACGCGGCTTTCTCGAAGGCAGGATCCATCACCCCTTTCTCGAACCAGTCGAGCTCCCCGCCCTTCTTCGCAGAGAAGGTATCGGAGGAGTCGGCCTTGGCCAGCGCGGCGAAATCGTCACCTGCCTTGGCCTTGGCCAGCACGGCCTCGGCTTTCTGCTCGGCGGCCTTTTCATCCTTGCCAAACGGGATCAGGATGTGCGCCACCTGACGGCGCTCGGGACGCTGGAACAGATCCTGATGCTGGTCGTAGTAATCCTGGGCATCCTGCTCGGTGACCTTGATGTTCTTGCCAAGGTTCGCGGCATCGAGCAGCAGATAGTCGACCTTGACCGTCTCGTCGTTCATGAAGCGAGCGCTGTTGGCCTTGTAGAACTGCTCCACCTCGGCATCGCTCACCTCGATCCCGTCCACATAGGCGGAAGCGGCCAGACGGATCAGGCGCAGGTCACGGGTCTGGTTGTAGAGACGATCCAGTTGCTCGGCTTCACCCTTGAGGGCGAACTCCGATCCCAGCACGGCGCCCATCAATTGCTGGCGCACCATGTCCTGGCGCAGGGAGTCGCGGAACATCTCGGGGGTCATGCCGGCACGGCGAATGAGCTGCAGGTAGCGGTCATTGCTGAACTTGCCGTTCTCGGCAAACTCGGGCATGGCGACGATGGCCTGCTTGATCTGCTCATCGCTGACGCGCAGACCCAGGGAGCGGGCCTTGTCATCGATCAGCGCCTGATCGATCAGACGGTCCAGCACGCCACGGCGGAACTGTTTCATGTAATCGGGATTGGCGGCCAGCTGGTTGAAGGCCTCACCCATTTGGGATTCCATACGGGCCCGCTCATTGCGGTAGGCATTCTCCAGTGCGGGGGCACTGATGTCATTGCCGTTGACGGTGGCGGGGGCGGTACGTGCCGGGCCATTGAGGTAGCTGCCTACCCCGGCCAAGGCAAAGGAGAGGATGATCAGGCCCAAGATAACCTTGGCTACCTTGCCCTGCGCCCCTTCGCGTAGTTTATCCAACATCATGTTTGTACTTATGCTCCCGAACTCGATGGGCGTAAATAATGAAAAGGCGCACCGATTGCGATGCGCCTTGGTCAAGCAGTATGAGGGAGAGCCCTCTCACTTGTCTGGTCAGAGACCAAGGACGGTGCCGATAGATATCAGCGACCGGCTTAGTTGACCGCGTCTTTCAGGGCCTTGCCGGCTTTGAAGGCAGGAACTTTACCGGCAGCGATTTCGATGGTCGCACCAGTTTGCGGGTTGCGGCCGGAACGGGCTGCACGCTCGCGAACGGCGAAAGTACCGAAACCAACCAGAGCAACCTGGTCACCCTCTTTCAGGGCTTCGCCCACGGCATCGATGAAGGCATCCAGCGCACGGCCAGCGGCAGCTTTGGAGATATCAGCACCGTCTGCAATCTTGTCAATCAGTTGAGATTTATTCACTCTTATATTCCCCTTTTATCGAACATCGCTGCGGCGCTGATTTCCCTGGCCACAACAAGTGGAGGTTTTATAACAAGCCTCCTGATCAGTTGCAAGTGACAATCTGGCGCAAACCCGCGCCACATCACGCATTGCGACTCATCATGAGTACCCGATCGGTGGTCAAGGCTACTTCCGTTGTCCGGTGCATGCAAGCCTTAACCACCCCCCGAATGCGCCAAATTTGCGGCGCATCAACATTTACACGACAGAAACGCGTTCGAAACCTTGCGGATTGTCCTGCAACGCCAGTGCAAGCACCTCATCAATCCAGCGAACCGGATAGATTTCAAGATCTTGTTTGACGTTGGCCGGGATCTCCTCGAGGTCACGTTCGTTCTCTTTCGGGATCAGCACACGCTTGATGCCACCACGGTGGGCCGCCAGCAGTTTCTCCTTGAGACCACCGATGGGCAGCACCTCGCCACGCAGGGTGATTTCACCCGTCATGGCCACGTCGGCACGCACCGGGTTGCCGGTGAGGCTGGAGACCAGGGCGGTACACATGGCGATACCGGCGCTCGGGCCGTCTTTCGGGGTCGCCCCTTCCGGCACGTGCACGTGGATGTCGCGCTTCTCGTAGAAGTCGCCGTTGATACGCAGCTTCTCGGCACGGGCCCGCACCACCGTCATGGCCGCCTGGATGGACTCCTGCATCACGTCACCGAGGGAACCGGTGTAAGTGAGCTTGCCCTTGCCCGGCATGTTGGTGGTCTCGATGGTGAGCAGATCGCCCCCCACTTCGGTCCACGCCAGCCCGCACACCTGACCAATCTGGTTCTGGTCGGTGGCCTTGCCATAGTCAAAGCGCTGTACCCCCAGGAACTCCTTGAGGTTCTCCTGGTTGACCTGAACATGCTTGATGCTCTTGTCCAGCAGGATGCGTTTGACTGCCTTGCGACAGATTTTGGAGATTTCACGCTCCAGGCTGCGCACACCCGCCTCGCGGGTGTAGTAGCGAATCACCCCGATCAGCGCCGAATCCTCAATGGTGATCTCGGATGGCTTCAGGCCGTTGCGCTGGATCTGCTTGGCCACCAGGTGCTGCTTGGCAATGTTGAGCTTCTCGTCCTCGGTGTAACCGGACAGACGGATCACTTCCATCCGGTCCAGCAGCGGACCCGGTATGTTCATGGAGTTGGAGGTGGCCACGAACATCACGTCCGACAGGTCATAATCCACTTCCAGATAGTGATCGTTGAAGCTGCTGTTCTGCTCGGGATCCAGCACCTCCAGCAGGGCGGAAGCGGGATCGCCACGCATGTCCGAGCTCATCTTGTCGATTTCGTCGAGCAGGAACAGCGGGTTCTTCACGCCGACTTTCGCCATCTTCTGGATGAGCTTGCCGGGCATGGAGCCGATGTAGGTACGGCGGTGACCACGGATCTCCGCCTCGTCACGCACCCCACCCAGGGCCATGCGCACATACTTGCGGCCGGTGGCCTTAGCGATGGACTGGCCCAGGGAAGTCTTGCCCACCCCGGGAGGCCCGACCAGGCAGAGGATGGGGCCCTTAAGCTTGTTCACACGCGCCTGCACTGCCAGGTATTCGAGGATGCGATCCTTGACCTTGTCCAGGCCATAGTGATCCGCATCCAGCACCTCCTGGGCCTTGCCTAGGTCTTTCTTGACCTTGGAGCGGGCCTTCCAGGGCACCTGCACCATCCAGTCCACATAGCTGCGCACCACGGTGGCTTCCGCCGACATGGGGGACATCATCTTGAGCTTGGCGAGCTCGGCCTGGGCCTTCTCGCGGGCATCCTCCGGCATCCCGGCCTCTTCAATCTTGCGATTGAGGGCTTCGAATTCATCCGGGCTGTCTTCCAGCTCACCCAGCTCTTTCTGGATGGCCTTCATCTGCTCGTTGAGGTAATACTCCCGCTGGCTCTTCTCCATCTGCTTCTTGACCCGAGAGCGGATGCGTTTCTCGACCTGCAACAGGTCGATCTCCGACTCCATCATGGCCATCAGAAACTCGATGCGCTCGGACACGGAGGCGATTTCCAGCACCTTCTGCTTGTCTTCGAGCTTGAGCGGCATGTGGGCAGCCATGGTATCGGCCAGGCGCGCCGCATCGTCAATCGCCGAAATCGAGGTGAGTACCTCGGGCGGGATCTTCTTGTTGAGCTTGATGTAACCTTCGAACTGGCCGATGGCAGAGCGCACCAGCACGTCCTGATCCTTCTCCTCGATGGGGGCGGACGCGATGTACTGGGCCTCCCCGACAAAGAAGTCGCGATCGTCGATCATCCGCTCAAGGCGGGCACGCTGGCCCCCCTCCACCAGCACCTTGACGGTGCCGTCCGGAAGCTTGAGCATCTGCAGAATATTGGCCACTGTCCCGACGGAGAAAATTTCCTCCACCGTCGGTTCGTCAGTCGACGCATCCTTCTGGGCCACCAGCAGGACTTTCTTGTCCTGCTCCATGGCCGCTTCCAGACAGCGAATGGATTTTTCCCGCCCCACAAAGAGTGGAATGACCATGTGGGGATAGACCACCACGTCACGAAGAGGCAGGACGGGAATCTCGATGCGTTCTGAACGCTCTAGGTTCATATATGTCCTCTCGGCTTGTTATACCGTTGGCAAAGGCTTGGCTGAGTATATGGGGGCGCAAAGATGAGATTCAATCGCCTTGGCCGTAAAAAGCATGAAAGGGGCAAAAAGCCCCTTTATGTGATTAAAAATCAGACAGTTACTCTGAGGCTGCGGCCTGAGTCTCGGGATTGTCGTAGATCATCAGGGGCGCGGAGTCTCCCTTGATCACCGTCTCGTCGATCACCACCTTGCTGACCCCTTTCAGGGAGGGCAGGTCATACATGGTGTCGAGCAGTACGGCCTCGACAATGGAACGCAGACCCCGGGCACCGGTTTTGCGCTCCATGGCCTTGCGGGCAATGGCATTGAGCGCGTCGTCACGAAACTCCAGCTCCACCTCTTCCAGGGCGAACAGCGCGGCATACTGCTTGGTCAGCGCGTTTTTCGGCTCTTTCAGGATCTGGATGAGGGCAGCCTCGTCAAGCTCGGTCAGGGTCGCGACCACCGGCAGACGGCCGATGAACTCGGGGATGAGACCGTACTTGATGAGATCTTCCGGCTCCACCTTGGCAAAGTTCTCGCTCAGGGTTGCCTTGGCATTCTTGGATTTCACCTCGGCGCCAAAACCGATGCCGGTGCCCTTGACGGAGCGCTGCTCGATCACCTTGTCCAGCCCCGCGAAAGCACCACCACAGATGAAGAGGATCTTGGAGGTGTCGACCTGCAAAAACTCCTGCTGCGGGTGCTTGCGACCGCCCTGGGGCGGCACGGAGGCGATGGTGCCTTCGATCAGTTTCAGCAGTGCCTGCTGCACCCCTTCCCCGGAGACGTCGCGGGTGATGGAGGGGTTGTCCGACTTGCGGGAGATCTTGTCGATCTCGTCGATGTAGACGATGCCACGCTGGGCCTTCTCCACGTCGTAGTCGCACTTTTGCAGCAACTTCTGGATGATGTTCTCCACGTCCTCGCCCACGTAACCGGCTTCGGTCAGGGTGGTGGCATCGGCCATAGTGAAGGGCACATCCAGCAGACGAGCCAGGGTCTCGGCCAGCAGAGTCTTGCCGCTGCCGGTGGGGCCAATCAGCAGGATGTTGGATTTGCCCAGCTCCACGCCACCGGACTCGCTGCCGCTGCGAAGACGCTTGTAGTGGTTGTAGACAGCCACTGCCAGCACCTTCTTGGCGTACTCCTGACCGATCACGTAGTCGTCCAGATGGGCGCGGATTTCATGAGGGGTCGGCAGCTCGCTACCATCGCGCTTGGGAGAGATCTCGCGGATCTCTTCGCGGATGATGTCGTTGCACAGCTCGACACACTCATCACATACGTAGACGGAAGGGCCAGCGATCAGCTTGCGCACTTCATGCTGGCTTTTGCCGCAGAAAGAGCAATACAGCAGCTTGTCGCCCTCACCCTTGCGTTTCTCTGTCATTCAGCGACCTCGTTTTATCAATAGAGGATGGATCGTCCTGTTGAGTTTACAACAGGACGGGGTACCCTGCTCAGCCGCGCTGGCTCAGGATGCCGTCAACCAGACCATAGGCAACGGCCTGCTCGGCAGACATGAAATTGTCACGGTCGGTGTCGCGCTCGATGGTGGCCATGTCCTGACCGGTATGGAACGCCAGACGATCGTTCAGGGTATTCTTGATTTTCAGGATCTCCTGGGCATGGATCTGGATGTCAGAAGCCTGCCCCTGGAAGCCGCCCAGCGGCTGGTGGATCATCACTCGGGCATTGGGCAGGCAGAAACGCTTGCCCTTGGCGCCACCGGCCAGCAGGAAGGCCCCCATGGAGCAGGCCTGCCCCATGCAGACGGTGCTCACGTCCGGCTTGATGAACTGCATGGTGTCATAGATGGACATACCCGCAGTGACGGCACCACCCGGCGAGTTGATGTAGATGCTGATGTCCTGATCCGGGTTCTCGGACTCCAGGAACAGCAGTTGGGCCACCACCAGGTTCGCCATGTGATCCTCGACCTGACCGGTCAGGAAGATCACCCGCTCTTTCAGCAGACGGGAATAGATGTCGTAGGAACGCTCCCCTTTCGCGGTTTGCTCTACCACCATCGGGATGAGCGCATTGCGTGGGGATTCAGTCACATCGTTATAGTTCTTGTACATAAGGCATTGTCCCTAAAATAAAATGGCCCGAGTGGAGATCACACGAGCCATTATACTTAACAGTTTTGACCTTAAGTCAAATGTTCTTAGGCAGCGGCACCGGACTTGTTGATCACTTCGTCGAAGGCAACTTCTTTCTCGGTGACTTGCGCCTTGGACAGGATCAGATCGATGGCTTGATCTTCAATGGCCAGGTTGCGCACGCCGTTCAGCATCTGCTCGTTCTGCTGATAGTACTCGATCACTTCTTTCGGATCTTCGTAGGCAGTGGCCATGGACTCGATGATGCTGGTCACACGGGCGTCGTCAGCCTTGATCTCGTTGGTGCGGATGACGTCACCCAGCAGCAGACCAACGCGGACACGGCGCTCGGCCTGGGCCTGGAACAGCTCGGCCGGCAGCTCGGGGGCGTTGCCGCCCTGGAAGCCACCGAAGCGCTGCAGAGCCTGCTGACGCAGGGTGTCGATTTCCTGGGCAACGGCAGCCTTCGGCAGATCGATCTGGTTGGCTTCAACCAGGCCGTTCAGTACCTGCTCTTTCACGCTGTTTTTCAGGGCCTGGACCAGTTCGCGCTCCATGTTCTTGCGCACTTCTGCCTTCAGCTCTTCAACGCTGCCGCTCTCGATGCCGAAACGCTTGACGAACTCTTCGGTCAGCTCGGGCAGCACTTGCTCTTCAACCTTGTGCAGCTTGGAAGCAAATTTGGCAGCCTTGCCCTTCAGGGCTTCGGCGTGGTAGTCAGCCGGGAAAGTCACCTCGATGGTGAACTCGTCGCCCGCTTTCTTGCCCAGGATGGCGTCTTCGAAGCCCGGGATCATGCGGCCAGCGCCCAGTTCCAGGGTGAAGCCTTCAGCCTTGCCACCGTCGAACTCTTCACCGTCGATGGAACCGACGAAGTCCATGGTCACACGCATGCCGTTGGCGGCAGCCACAGCGGCTTCAGTCCAGGTGGCGTGCTGCTTGCGCAGGGTGTCGATCATGTTTTCCAGGTCGCTGTCCTTCACGGTGGCAACCGGCTTCTCGACCTTGATGCTCTCCAGACCGGCAACTTCGAACTCCGGATACACTTCGAAAGTGGCGGTGAATTCGAAATCCTGACCTTCTTTGATCTCTTTCGGATCCATGGTCGGGGCGCCAGCCGGGCTCAGTTTGTTCTCGATGATGGCCTTGATGAAGTTGTTCTGCATCATTTCATCGGCAACGCGGGCGTGAGCCATGGCACCGAACATCTTCTTGATGATGGCAACCGGAGCCTTGCCAGGACGGAAACCGTCGATGCGACGGGTTTTGGCCAGGCCATTCAATTCTTTGCGCACGGCGGCGTCAACGGTAGCGGCCGGTACAGTGATGGTAAGACGGCGTTCCAGACCCTGGGTTGTCTCTACAGAAACTTGCATTCTTTTACCTCGTTCAACTCAGCACTGCGTGCTGACCCTTTATTGCCCCCGGGCAAGCCCGGAGTCTTCCTGTTTATAAAGACAACGACTGTCTTTGTGATGAGAAAATATGACGCGACATTATAGCGGCGTGCAGTGGTCGCGTCGAGCCGCACATCCCCCATCCGGGGCACAGACAGCACAATTTGCGCAAGACTTTCTCCTATATGGGGAAGCCTTGCACCGAGTTCAAGCATTCCATCCGCAATAATTTGCACTGGCTCACTCTTTTTCACGGCGAACGGGCCATTTTGATCGCCATCCGCCGCCAATCAGGCACAAAAATGGCGTGCTGCGACCCAAATTGTCCACCTTCTCGCCTGTGCCATTGCGTCCCCCGGCAGGGCTCGCTATGGTGACAGCCAATTCACGTGCTGCTGGAGTCACCCACATGTCCTTTTTCCGCTTCTTGTTCAATCTGCTCTGGTTCGTGCTGGGAGGCGTCTTCATGGGGCTGGCCTGGTGGCTGGCGGGGCTGCTCTGCTTCGTCTCCCTCATCGGGATCCCCTGGGGACGCGCCTGCTTCGTCATCGGCACCTTCACCTTCTTCCCGTTTGGCAAGCAGGCGGTGAGCCGCAAGAGCATGACGGGCCAGAGCGACATCGGCACCGGCGCCCTGGGGCTGATTGGCAACATTCTCTGGTTTGTGCTCATCGGGGTCTGGCTGGCCATCGGCCACATTGCCTCGGCGCTGGCCTGTTTCGTCACCATCGTCGGCATCCCGTTCGGCATCCAGCACCTCAAGCTGGCCCTCATCAGCCTGGCCCCCATCGGCCAGATGATAGTGACCAACCACGAGGCCGAATCGGGTCGCTACATCCGCTGAGGGCCCATCTCAGGCTATCCTTGCGGGTGGAAAAAAGGGCAGACTAGGGTCTGCCCTTTTTCATTGCCCCATTCGAGGTCTTCCATGCTGCCCAGCCATTTTTTTGCCAACCTCGCCCGTATGCGCCTCATCTACCGCTGGCCCCTGATGCGCAACATCCAGCCCGAAAACATCGCCGAGCACAGCCTGCAGGTCGCCATGGTGGCCCACGCCCTCGGTCTTATCAGCAATCGCCTGTTCGGCGCTCAGGTGGATGCAGACCGGGCCGCCGTCATGGCCCTCTACCACGACAGCAGCGAGGTGCTGACCGGGGATCTGCCCACCCCGGTCAAGTACTTCAATCCCGAAATCGCCCGCGAATACAAGAAGATTGAGCTTGCCGCCGAGCAGCGCCTGCTGGGCATGTTGCCGCCTGAGCTGGTAGAGGACTTTCGCCCCCTGCTCGACTCCGGCGCCCAGGACGAGGCCCTCACCAGCCTGGTGAAGGATGCAGACACCCTCTGCGCCTACACCAAGTGTCTGGAGGAGCTGAGCGTCGGCAACCGGGAGTTCGAGCCCGCGCGAAAGCGCCTCGAGCAGATGCTGGACGCCAGGATGAACCCCGCCATGCGCTACTTCATCGATGTCTTCGTGGGGAGTTTTTCACTGCCTCTCGATGAGTTGAATGCCCATTGATGCCATCAACACGGCACCGGGCATCATCTCCTCCTGCGTATTGCCCCGATAACCGCCACGTCGGGGGTTTCCCCACAAAAGAGTGACAATAAAAAGGGCCCCGCAGGGCCCTTTATCACATCCATGGGCATCAATGCCCCAGTTCCCGGGACGGCACCAGGCCGCTCGCCCGCCAGGCAGGATAGAGGGTCGCCACCAGGCTCATCAGGATGGCGGCGCCGGTCACGATGAGCAAGTCCTGCATGTGCAGCTCGGTCGGCAGGAAGTCGATGAAGTAGATGTCGGGATTCAGGAAACGGTGCCCGATAACCCCTTCGATGGCGCTCAGGATCTGGGTCAGCTTGCTGGAGAGCAGACCGCCAAGCAGGGCGCCGAGCAAGGCTCCCGCCACCCCGTTCACCATCCCCTGGATGACGAAGGTAAGCCGGATCTGGCCCGGGCTCGCCCCCATGGTCTTCAAGATGGCAATCTCGCTGCGCTTCTCATTCACCGCCATCACCAGAGTAGAGACGATGTTGAAGCAGGCCACCGCCACCACCATCAGCATCACCACGTACATCACGGTGCGCACCATCTGGATGTCCTGATAGAGATAACCCTGACGGCTCATCCAGCTACTGATATAGACGTAGTGCGGGAATTTCTGGGCCGCCGCCACCGTGATGGACTGGGCCTTGAGCACGTCGTTCACCTTGAGGCTGAACCCCTCCACCGCGCTGCCCATGCCGGTGATGGCCTGGGCGTCCGCCAGGTGCATGAAGCCGAGCAGGCCGTCGAGCTGGCCGCCGATCTCGAGCAGCCCCACCACGGTGAGCGCCTCCCGTTTCGGGTTCTTGATGCCGGCGGCATCACCCGCCTGGGGCAGCAGCAGGGTGACGGTGTCCCCTGTCTTGACCCCCAGCTTGTCGGCGATGATCTTGCCGAGGATGACCCCGTGTTCACCCGCCTGCAGCTCGCGAAGGCCCCGACCCGTCATGAAGTTGCCCGCATCGGAGAGATTGGCTTCCAGCTCCGGCAGCACCGCACGCAGCTGGACCCCCTTGAGGGCGGAGCCGTGCTCCAGCAGGCCGTCCAGGCGAATGACGGGGGCAGCCGCCTCCACCCCGGGCTGAGCCAGCAGGTAGTCCCTGAGCCGCGGCCAGTCAGGCAGTGGCGCCTCCATGCCGATGAGCTCGCCGTGGGGGACCACGGAGAGCACCCGGTTCTTGAGCTCCCGCTCGAACCCGTTCATGGCGGAGAGGCCAAGAATGAGGGCCATCACCCCGAGGGCGATGCCGATGAGGGAGGAGGCCGAAATGAAGGCGATGAAGCCGTTGCGACGGCGGGAGCGGCTGTAACGCAGGCCCAGGAACAGGGGCAGCGGCTTGAACATCAGGCGACCTCCGCCATGATGCCGCTCACCAGGGTGACCCGGCGGTGGAGCTTGGCCGCCAGGCTCAAGTCATGGGTCACCACCACGAACGCGGTGCCAAGCTCGCGATTGAGCTCGCACAAGAGCTCATAGACGGCGGTGGCGCTGGCGTGATCCAGGTTGCCGGTGGGCTCATCCGCCAGCACCAGGCTGGGTTCGTTGACCAGGGCTCGGGCGATGGCCACCCGCTGGCGCTCGCCACCGGAGAGCTCGGACGGTCTGTGGTTGAGACGGTGGGAGAGCCCCACCCGCCCCAGCATCTTGCTCGCCTTCTCGGTGGCGCTGGCCACCGACTCACCGGCGATCAGCAGCGGCATGGCCGCATTTTCCAGTGCGCTGAATTCCGAGAGCAGGTGGTGGAACTGGTAAACGAAACCCAGCTCCTGGTTGCGAAACCTCGCCTGGGTGCGGCTGTCCCAGCCATGGATGTCCTGCCCCTTGAACAGCACGGCGCCGCTGGAGGGGTTGTCCAGCGCCCCCATCAGGTGCAGCAGGGTGGTCTTGCCGGAGCCCGAGCTCCCCACCACCGCCAGCATCTCCCCGGGGGCAACGTCCAGCTCGATCCCCTTGAGTACCTGGGTCTCCAGATTGCCCTCTTTGTAGACATGATTGAGGGCCTGGCAGCGCAGCAGCGGCTCGCAGGAGACGGATTGATTCATAACGGGGGCTCCACTTGCACCAGTAACAACAGAAGATGAATTATTCATAACGCAGCGCCTCCGCCGGTTTGACCCGGGCCGCGCGGGAGGCCGGGTAGAGGGTGGCACTGAAGCTGAGCAGCACGGCGCCCAGCAAAATGGTCATGACCTGGGCCGGCTCGACGATGACCGGTAGACCGCTGCCCCCCGCCGCCATATAGAGGTTGAGCCCAAGGGCATTGAGCAGAGGATTGAGGCCGAAGCAGAGCGCCAGCCCCGCCAGCCCCCCGAACAGGGCGCCGATGACGCCGCTCGACGCCCCCAGCACCATGAAGATCTTGACGATGCCGGATTCGCTCATGCCCATGGTACGCAGGATGGCCACCTCCCCTTCCTTGTCGGTGACCACCATCACCAGGGCGGAGAGGATGTTGAAGGTGGCGACCGCGATGATCAGCACCAGCATCAGCCCCATCATCCGTTTTTCCATGGCCACCGCCTGGAACAGCTCGCCGCGCTCGCGGCGCCAGTCCTGCCACTCCAGCCCGTCCGGCAACGCGGTCTTCACCACCTCGTCGGCGGCGAAGGGATCGTCCAGCCAGAGGCGGATGCCGCCCACCTTGTCTGCGGGCAGGCGCAGCATGCGCTGGGCATCCCCCAGGGCAATCAGGGCCACCTGGCTGTCCACGTCGGCGCCGACCCCGAAGATGCCGGAGACGGTGAAAAGACGCTGGGCCGGCACCCGGCCAAAGGGGGTGAAGCGGGTACCTTCGGTCAGGATGAGACGCACCTGGTCGCCGATGGAGACCTTGAGGCGGCTGGCCACCCCCTGCCCCAGCACGATGTGGTATTCACCGGCCTGCAGGCTGTCAAGGCGCCCACCCAGCATCTGGGCGTGCAGGATGTCATCCTTGGGCCAGCGGGCGGGATCAATCCCCTGCACGCTCACACCGGTGAGCTGACCCGGGCTTTGCAGCATGCCTTCGCTGTCGAGCATGGGGGCCGTGGCCACCACGTGGGGCAGGCGGGCCAGATCGGGCAGACCTTCGGGCTCGGCCTCGATGCGTCCAGCCTGATTGGTCACCACCACATGGGGGATCACTCCGAGGATGCGCCCCTTGAGCTGTCCTTCGAACCCGTTCATCACCGAGATCACCACCATCAGGGCGGCGACCCCGATGGCGATGCCAAAGGTGGAGAACAGGGAGATAAAGGAGACGAAGCGGTTACTGCGTCGCGAGCCTGCATAACGCAGGCCGATGGCCAGCGACAGTGGCTGAAAAAGTCCGGTCTTCAAGGATATCTACGTTGCCAACGAAATAAGATACCGGATAATAAAGGGAAACCGTCTATGACAACAAGGGATAGCCTCCATGCAGGAACAGTTCTTCAGCGTCACCCATGCCACGCCGGTCAATGTGATCCCCATGCCGGCCGACTTTCGTCTGCCGACGCTGGAGGCCCTGGAGGCCGAGTTGCCCGAGCCGTTTCGCATCGCCTCCGCCATCACCTCCATCGATCTGGTGAGCAGCCGGCTGCTGCGCAGCCAGAACGAGTCCATGCACGATCTGGTGGAGATCATCAACCAGCAGTCCCGCAAGATCGACATGATCATGGGCTATGTGCTGGCGGCCCAGGATCACCCCGAGCACCGCTTCCACACCCTGCGCTTTGGCGCCGGGCAGCTCACCTACCTGCACCCCCACCAGGGGCACGGGGAGGTCCCCGCCCTGCACCAGATCGTGCGGCTCAAGATCTTCCTGCGGGAAGAGGCCTCCGCCGTCTACTGCTACGGCGAGGTCGTGCAGCGGGACGCCGGAGAGCACGGCACCCACGTGGTGCTCGACTACGTGCGCATCCGCGAGGATGACCGGGAGCTGCTGGTGCGCGCCAGCCTGCATGTGCAGTCGAAACAGCTCAAGCTGCGTGCCCAGGAACGTCAGCGCTAACCCAGGTCCATGTCAAAAGAACGCCAACAGTAAAAGACTCCGATGATGCCAATGACCCTCCCCGCCTTGCCCGCCAAAGCGGGCCAGAAGACAACGTTCGGCCAGCTGGTCGGCAGCAGCCTGGCGCTGGTTGCCGCCCGCCTCACCCGGGAAGCCCGAAGACCCGTCCTGCTGGTCACCGCCGATACCCCGAGCGCCCTGCGCCTTGAACAGGAACTGGGGTTCCTGCTGGCGGATCAGGATTGCCCGGTGCTGCTGTTCCCGGACTGGGAGACCCTCCCCTACGACAGCTTCTCTCCCCACCAGGACATCATCTCCCAGCGCCTCGAGACCCTCTACCAGTTGCCGCAGATGCGCCACGGCGTGCTCATCGTGCCCATCTCCACCCTGATGCTGCGCACGGCGCCCCAGGCTTATCTCGACAAATACAGCCTGATGGTCACAAGCGGCCAGCGCCTCAACCTGCAGCAGCTGCGCGGGCGCCTCGCCGAGGCGGGCTACGTGGCGGTGGAACAGGTGCTGGAGCATGGCGAATTCGCCGCCCGCGGCTCCCTGCTGGATCTCTTCCCCATGGGGAGCAGCCGCCCCTATCGCATTGATTTTTTTGACGACGAGGTGGACTCCATCCGCCCGTTCGACCCCGAGACCCAGCGCTCCAGCGAGCCGGTGAAGTCGGTGAGCCTCCTGCCCGCCCGGGAATTTCCCACCGACGAGGGGGCCATCGAGCTGTTTCGTGGCCAGTATCGCGAACAGTTCGAGATCTCCCGCGCCGAGGGCTCCGTCTATCAGGAGGTGAGCAAGGGGCGCTGGCCCGCCGGCATCGAATACTACCTGCCGCTCTTCTTCAACCAGACCGCCAGCCTGTTTGACTACCTGCCAGGCAACACCCTGCTGCTCACCGTGGGGGAGATCTACCCCGCGGCCCAGCGCTTCTGGAACGACATCGGCCAGCGCTATGAGGACAGGCGCTGGGACAACACCCGTCCCCTGCTGCCGCCCCAGCAGATCTATCTGCCGGTGGAGCTGCTCTTCGCCGCCCTCGGGGACTATGGCGCCGTGCGTCTGCAGGAGGCGACCGTTGACGGCGGAGCGGGTCAGCAGGATCTGCCCCTCGCCCCCCTGCCGGATCTGCAGCTCGACCACAGCAAGGAGCAACCCCTGCTGGCTCTTGACGGCTTCCTGCAAGGCTTTGCCGGGCGCACCCTGTTTGCGGTGGAGTCCGAGGGGCGGCGCGAGGGGCTCGGGGATCTGCTCGCACGGATCAACCTGCAACCCCGGGAGTTTGCCTCCCTCGACGCCTTCCTCTCGAGCGATGCGCGCCACGGGCTGCTGGTCTGTCCCCTGGAGCGGGGCTTCCTGCTGCAAGAGCCCGGCCAGACGCCCCTTGCCCTCATCACCGAGGCCGAACTGCTGGGCGGCAAGATCCGCAGCAAGCGCCAGCGGGACAAGAGCAAGAACCTGAGCTCCGATGCGGTGATCCGAAACCTGGGCGAGCTGACCCAGGGCCAGCCGGTGGTGCACCTGGATCACGGGGTCGGTCGCTACCTGGGGCTCGAGACCATAGACGCAGGCGGCCTGCCCACCGAGTTTCTGACCCTCGAATACGCCGGCGGCGACAAGCTGTTCGTGCCGGTCACCAGTTTGCACCTGATCAGCCGCTACACCGGCTCGGACAACCCGCCCAGCCACAAGCTCGGCGGCGAGGCCTGGGTCAAGGCGCGGCGCAAGGCGGCGGAGAAGGTGCGGGACGTGGCGGCCGAGCTGCTGGATGTCTATGCCATGCGGGCAGCCCGTCACGGCTTTGCCTTCAAACACGACCGGGAGGCCTACCGCCAGTTTGCCGCGAGCTTCCCCTTCGAGGAGACCGAGGATCAGCTCAATGCCATCAACGCTGTGCTCGGCGACATGTGCCAGGCCAAGAGCATGGACCGCCTGGTGTGCGGCGACGTGGGCTTTGGCAAGACCGAAGTGGCGATGCGGGCGGCCTTTGTGGCCGTGCACGGCGGCAAGCAGGTGGCCGTGCTGGTGCCCACCACCCTCCTGGCCCAGCAACACTACGACAACTTCCGCGACCGATTCGCCAACTGGCCGGTGCGGGTGGAGGTACTGAGCCGCTTCCGCTCCGCCAAGGAGCAGAGCGCCGTGATGAAGGAGATGGCCGAGGGCAAGGTGGACATCATCATCGGCACCCACAAGCTGCTGGGCGCCGAGCTCACCTTCAAGGATCTGGGCCTGCTCATCGTCGACGAGGAGCACCGCTTCGGGGTGCGCCAGAAAGAGAAGATCAAGGCGCTGCGCGCCGACGTGGATATCCTCACCCTCACCGCGACCCCCATTCCCCGCACCCTCAACATGGCCATGTCCGGCATGCGGGATCTCTCCATCATCGCCACCCCGCCCGCCAAGCGGCTCGCCATCAAGACCTTCGTGCGCCAGCACGAACCTGCGGTGGTGCGCGAGGCGGTACTTCGGGAATTGAAGCGTGGCGGCCAGGTCTACTACCTGCACAACGACGTGGAGAGCATCGAGAAGTGCGCCGCCGATCTTGCCGAGCTGGTGCCGGAGGCGCGCATCGGCATCGCCCACGGCCAGATGCGCGAGCGGGAGCTCGAGCGGGTGATGTCGGACTTCTACCACCAGCGCTTCAACCTGCTGGTGTGCACCACCATCATCGAGACCGGCATCGACGTGCCGAGCGCCAACACCATCATCATGGACCGGGCGGATCATCTCGGTCTGGCCCAGCTGCACCAACTGCGGGGCCGGGTGGGGCGCTCCCACCACCAGGCCTATGCCTACCTGCTCACCCCCCATCCCAAGCTGATGACCAAGGATGCGGCCAAGCGGCTGGAGGCCATCGCATCCCTCGAAGATCTCGGCGCCGGCTTTGCGCTCGCCACCCACGATCTGGAGATCCGGGGCGCGGGCGAGCTGCTCGGCGACGATCAGAGCGGCCAGATTGAATCGGTGGGCTTCACCCTCTATATGGAGATGCTGGAGCAGGCGGTGGAGGCGCTCAAACATGGCAAGGAGCCGTCGCTGGAGCAGCTCATGAGCCAGCACACCGAGGTGGAGCTGCGCCTGCCCGCCTTGCTCCCGGACGACTACATCCCGGACGTCAACATGCGCCTCTCCATGTACAAGCGCATCGCCAGTGCCGCCGACGAGCAGGAGCTGCGGGAGCTCAAAGTGGAGCTCATCGATCGCTTCGGTCTCTTGCCGGAGCCGACCAAGACGCTGATGGAGCTGGCCGCCTTCCGCCAGCGCGCCACGGCGCTGGGCATTCGCCGGGTGGAGATGAGCGAGCGCGGCGGCTATCTGGACTTTACCCAGGAAACCCGCGTCAACCCGGCCTATCTGGTCAAGCTGCTCTCCGAGCAGCCGCGCATCTACAAGATGGACGGACCGACCCGGCTGCGCTTCCAGGTGCCGACCCAGGACAGGGCCATGCGCCTCAAACTGGTGGATGGCCTGCTGGCAGATCTCGCCCGCCATGCCACCCCCTGAGGGGAAGCATGACGTCAGCAGGGCGCGACCTGCCGCCTATAACAACGGGAGCCCCAGGGCTCCCGTTTCGTTGCTGGCAAGGGGCGCCATCTCGCCCCCGGCCCCCCTTCTTGCCCCCGATGCCTCGGTTCGCCCTCCTGGCAGCACCGTTTTGCCGCCGAATCCATCCACTGATGCGATGTATTGAGTCACAACCCATCTGAAAAACAGATGGATGTGGGGATGATTGTGGGAAACACACGGGCTCATCGCGCCTCGATAGCCCCGCAGATGGCCCGTGCCGTATTTAGCCCGCCCAGGTATCCAGACCAGATATCCCGCCCAGGTATCCCGGCAAGGGGGCCACCAGCCATTGCACCGCGACCGCCGAGGCGTCGAGTCAGTCCGTCAGTCCGTCAGTCCGTCAGTCCGTCAGTCCGTCAGCCCGTCAGTCCGTCAGTCCGTCAGTCCGTCAGTCCGTCAGTCCGTCAGTCCGTCAGTCCGTCAGTCCGTCAGCATATCAACCTGGCTACACCCGCCTGCACGCCAATAAAAACGGGAGCCTTGACGGCTCCCGTGACGAAGGGACGCTGGCCCGGGCTCAGCCCTGGTTGGCCGGATCCTCGTGGGCGGAGAACTCCCGCATGAAGGCCTCGGCCCGCTCCACCATCCTGGTGGACCCGACGAAGTAGGGGGTCCGCTGGTGCAGAGCGGTAGGCTGGATGTCCATGATGCGGCCAAAGCCGTCGGACGCCTTGCCACCGGCCTGCTCCACCAGGAAGGCCATGGGGTTGCACTCATAGAGCAGGCGCAGCTTGCCGTTCGGGGAGTTGGTGCCGGACGGGTAGATGTAGATGCCCCCCTTGAGCAGGTTGCGGTGGAAATCCGACACCAGGGAGCCGATGTAGCGGGAGGTATAGGGCCTGTGAGTCGCCTCGTCACGCTCCTGGCAGTATTTGAGGTACTTCTTCACCCCGTCCGGGAACTTGATGTAGTTGCCCTCGTTGATGGAGTAGATCTTGCCCTCCTCCGGAATGCGGATGTTCTCATGGGAGAGACAGAAGCAGCCGATGGAGGGGTCATAGGTGAAGCCGTTGACCCCAAAGCCGGTGGTGTAGACCAGCATGGTGGAGGAGCCATAGACCACGTAGCCCGCCGCGACCTGACGGTGACCCGGCTGCAGGAAGTCCTCCAGAGTGACCCCGGCGCCCGGTTTGCTGACCCGGCGATAGATGGAGAAGATGGTCCCGACCGAGACGTTGACGTCGATGTTGGAGGAGCCGTCGAGGGGGTCTATCAGCACCACGTACTTGGAGTGACGGGAGAGCTCGGAATCGAAGGAGACGAAGTCCTCCTCCTCCTCAGAGGCCATGCCGCACACCTCGCCACGGGCCTCCAGCGCCGCCTTGAAGCGCTCGTTGGCATAGACGTCCAGCTTCTGCTGCACCTCGCCCTGCACGTTTTCGGCGCCGATGGAACCGATGATGTCCGCCAGACCCGCCTTGTTGATCTCCCGGTTCACCACCTTGGCGGCCAGGCGGATGGAGCTGAGCAAGGAGGTCAGCTCGCCGGTCGCGGTCGGGTAGTCCGCCTGCTTTTTGACGATGAACTCGCCCATGGTGATCATGTTTCGCATTCTTGTTCCTTTAAGATCGTTTCCGTTGGCCGTTGAAAACGTTTGCAAGTGTCGGCAAAAAAAGTGCCGATCCCCGGCAGCGTTGTTTTGTAACCCAATGTAACGCCTGTTTTTTGTTTTTGCAGCGAATTAAGCCGTTCTTTAAATCGCCAGAAAGCCGCGCCACCACGGGCTTTCGCCGTGAAACAAGGGGGCCATCCGGCATCTTTTGGGGGGTTAATTCGTGACAAGAATGCATCCGGGCCGACGCGGCTGCCCGCCTTGCTCCCCCTGGCGCCCGGCAATGTTGCGCCAGAGGCGCCCCTCTTGAGATCTGCCCCCCAATCCCGCACACTGGCTGCGCTTTGGAAGCAAAAAAACATAAGGATATTCAATGAAAAAGTCGCTTATCGCCGGGGCGGTTGCCGCTCTGCTCACCCTCCCCGCCCTCGCCGCCCAGGTGCCTGAAGGCACCCAGCTTCTGCCAGCCGCCCAGCAAGTGTTCGTGCGCAACATCGGCACCGAGCCTGCCTCCATCGATCCCCAGATGGTGGAAGAGAGCGCGGGCAGCGACGTCGTCAACGATCTGTTCGAGGGGCTCTATACCCTGGATGGCAACGGCAAGCTGCAGGCGGCGGGCGCCCTTGGCTACGAGCTCGATGCCACGGGCACCGTCTACACCTTCAAGCTCAGACCCGATGCCAAATGGTCCAACGGCGAGCCGGTGACGGCGGCGGACTACGTCTATGGCTGGCAGCGGGCGGCGGATCCCAAGAACGCCTCCAACTACGCCTGGTTCATCGAGCTGACCGGCGTCGCCAATGCCAGCGACGTGGTGCAGGGCAAGCAGAGCCCGGATGCCCTGGGGATCAAGGCGCTCGATGACTACACCCTGCAGATCACCCTGAAAAATCCGGTCCCCTTCTTCCTCAAGACCCTCTCCCACTACACCACCTTCCCGGCGCCCAAGGCCACCATCGAGAAGTTCGGTCATGAGTGGGTCAAACCGGCCAACATCGTCTCCAACGGCGCCTTCGCCCTCAAGGAGTGGACCCCGAACGAGCGCCTCATCGCCGAGCGCAACCCCCACTACTGGGACAACGAGCACACCGTGCTGAACAAGGTGATATATCTAGAGATCGTCTCCGATACCGCGGCCTACAACCGCTATCGTGCGAGCGAGCTGCACTACACTACCTATCCCCTGGAGCAGTATCAGCAGATCAAGCGCCAGAGCCCGGAGGAGCTGGTGAGCGCCCCCATGCTCGCCACCTACTACTACGTGTTCAACACCCAGCGCAAACCCTTTGACGACGTCAGGGTGCGCAAGGCACTCTCTCTTGCCATCGACCGGGACACCATCACGGAGAAGATCCTGGGACAGGGGCAGCTTTCCGCCTTCAGCCTGACCCCGCCGAGCGTGGACGGCTTCGAGCTCAAACGCCCCGCCAGCGAGCTGATGAGCAAGGAAGCGCGCATCAAGCAGGCCAAGGCGCTGCTCGGCGAGGCGGGTTACGGCCCGGACAAGCCGCTGACGGTGGACATCCTCTACAACACCAACGAGGGGCACAAGAAGATAGCGCTCGCCATCTCCTCCATGTGGAAGCACAACCTGGGGGTCAAGGCGGAGCTCAACAACATGGAGTGGAAGACCATGGTGTCGGCCCTGAACGAGGGTGACTTCGGGGTGAGCCGCTACTCCTGGAACGGAGACTACAACGATGCCTCCACCTTCCTCGACATCATGACCTCCAGCAGCAGCGCCAACAGCGGCAAGTGGTTCAACAAGGAATACGACGCCCTCCTGGCCAAGGCCCATGACGCCAAGGACCCCGCCGAGCGCAACCGCCTCTATCAGCAGGCCGAGGTGCTGATCGACGAGGAGGCCCCCATCGCCCCTGTCTACTTCTACGTGAAATCACGGCTGCTCAAACCCAACGTCAAGGGCTACCCCTACCAGAACCCGCAAGACCTTGTCTATGCCAAGGATCTCTATCTGACGGCGCAGTGACGCTGGGCACCGAACCAAAAGACCGCCTCGAGGGCGGTCTTTTTCTCCTACTTTTCCTGACAGCCCGCCACTGCAAGCCGGGCGCCCCTTCGCACCGTCACGGGCCTGACCAGCAACTGCGCCAGCAGCACCCCCATCAGGGTCATGCCGCCACCGATGAGGTGATAGCTGGTGAGCCGCTCCCCGAGCCAGCTGATGGCAAGGGCTGCCGTCATGACCGGCAACAGGTTCATGAAGATGGCGGTGCGGCTCGCCCCGAGCAGGGCAATGCCCTGCATCCAGAGCCAGGGCGAAAGGGCCGAGGTCGGGATCCCCGCATAGAAGATGAGCCAGAGGGCGCTGCCATCGGGCCAGTGCCCGTCCACCAGCAGATAGAAGGGGGTGAGGAACAGGAGGCTGCACAGCACCTGACCGTAGAGCATGGACCAGTTGTCCAGCCCCAGATCCCAGCGCTTGAGCAGCACGCTGTAGAGCGCATAGGTGGCCGCCGAGAGCAGCATGTAAACGGAACCGATATGGATGCCCTGGGTCAGCAGCCGGGCCGGATCCCCCTGCCCCAACAAAATCGCCAGCCCCAGAATGGAGATGGCGCCTCCCAGCAGCGCCCCCCAGGTGGGCCGCTCGCGCAGCAACCAGATGCTGAGCAGCACTGTCATCAAGGGGGTCAGCCCCATCATCAGGCCAATCTCGGTAGCCCCCAGGGTCTGGGCCGCGTAATAGCCAAAGGTCTGGTTCAAGACCATGCCGAGCAGGGCCAGCACCGCCAGCTTCGAGAAACCGGCCCGCAGCTTGCGACGCTCGCGCCAGGCCCGGTGAGCCAGAAACGGGGTCAGCACCAGGGCCGCCACCATCCAGCGCGACCAGGCGAGCGCCGCAGGAGACAACACCCCGACCGCCAGCTTGCTGACGATGCCATTGCCGGCCCAGATGGCCATGCAGGAGAAGGGAAACAGGAAGGCAAGGGGCATTGCGATATCCAGAATAAAAAGGCGGGTATTGCGCGCGAGTATAGAGAGGCAATCAGGATAAGCAAGCCTGCCAACGCAGGAAGAAGCGCCATGACGCGAACGGTTGGCACCGCGCCCAGGCGCCATCAACAATCATGCCCGCACAGGGGCGGGCATGAGGGGGACCAGGGTCAGCCTGAGGCGCCTCAGGCGGCATCCATGTGGAGCCTTGAAATCAGTTCATTGACCTCGAGCACCGTCTGGCGATGGGGAATGTCGGCTTGCAATGGCATCATCAGCAAGCCCGACTGGAAATCGAAGCGCCCCCTGCCGTGGATGTAAATCCGCCCCTTGAAGAAGGTTTTGACATGTTTTGCCACCATCAGTGGCAGGTACTTCTTGAACACTCTCATCGTTTGCAACCTCTTGAAGTTGTATCCGTATGACAGCAGCTTATGCGAAATAATTCCGTTAAATTTATATAAAAAACCGGAAAATTCGACTCTCTCTTCCCCAAAAAACCAAACTGTAACTTATTATTAACTTTTACCGTATTGTATGCGGTCCTTCCAGCCAGAGCAAGACTCCTTTGCCATCTTGCCATTCTATGCAGGCCAGCCCGGACGTCGCGAACATGGGGGCCCCTGCCGCCGGGCAGAGACTCTGGACCAGATACCCCACCAGCGGCAGGTGGCTGACCATAAGGATGTTGTCATGCTCCGCCGCCAGCTCCGTGAGGTAGCTTGCCACGAAAGCCGGATCCCCGTAGGGGGTGATGTCGCCGCTCTCCTCGACCTTGAGGGCCTTGGGCAACACGGGGGCGATGGCCTGCCAGGTCTGTCTGGCACGCAGATAGTTGCTGTGGATCACCAGGTTCAGGGAGCCTGCCAATTGGGGAGCCAGCCAGCCCGCCATGTGGATGGACTCTTCGATGCCTTGCTCGGTCAGTGGACGCTGTTCATCAGTCTTTGCGTTCATGCCAGCCTGGCCATGACGCATGATGTAGATTTTCATTACAACCTCGCCCAGGGGGCCTGTTTAAATAGCGGGGGGATCTTACCCCGCCATGCCGGGGGAAACAATTGCGCCACCTCTCAGAAAAGGGTTTGCCTCGCAAGATAGCGGGGTCGATAATCATGTTTAAATTCAAATAAATTCACCGCGAGCCCCTCCCCAATGAGCCCATATGCCAGTCCCAATGACCATCGGCGGTATCACTATCTGGAGCTGGCAAATCGGCTCAGGGTCTTGCTGATCTGTGATCCCGAGACCGACAAATCCGCCGCCTCCCTGGCGGTGAATACCGGCCACTTCGACGATCCTGCCGATCGCCAGGGCATGGCCCATTTCCTCGAGCATATGCTGTTTCTCGGTACCCGCACCTACCCCAAACCCGGTGAGTACCAGCAATTCATGAGCCGTCACGGGGGCAGCAACAACGCCTGGACCGGTACCGAGTTCACCAACTTCTTCTTCGACATCGACAACGGCTTCTTCGAGGCGGGGCTCGACCGGTTCTCCCAGTTCTTCATCTGCCCCACCTTTGCACCGGAGTGGGTCGACAAGGAGCGCAACGCGGTGGACTCCGAGTACCGCCTCAAGCTGCAGGACGACGTGCGCCGCAGCTACCAGGTGCACAAGGAGACGGTCAATCCGGACCACCCCTTCTCCAAATTCTCGGTGGGCAACCTCGACACCCTGGCGGATCTCCCCGGCCGGGATCTGCGTTCGGATCTCATTGCGTTCTACGAAACCCACTACAGTGCGGATCGCATGGCGCTGGTCATGCTTTCACCGGCACCCATCGAGACCCAGCTGGCCTGGTGTGATCGCTTCTTTGGTGCCATTCCGGATCGCCGCCTCGGCCCTCCGGTACTGAGCCATCCTCTCTATCGGCTCGATGATCTCGGCATTCGCATCCAGCTGACCCCGGTCAAGGAGACCCGCAAGCTGGCGCTGACCTTCCCGCTGCCGTGCGTGGATGAGTATTACGACAAAAAACCCCTCACCTTCCTGAGCCACCTCATCGGCTATGAGGGGGAAGGCAGCCTGCTCTCCCTGCTCAAGGGGCGGGGCTGGGTCAATCAGCTCGCCGCCGGCGGCGGCATCAGCGGCGCCAACTTCAA
Source organism: Aeromonas sp. QDB63 (assembly GCF_027707425.1). NCBI lineage: Bacteria > Pseudomonadati > Pseudomonadota > Gammaproteobacteria > Aeromonadales > Aeromonadaceae > Aeromonas > Aeromonas sp. QDB63. The sequence goes on along the minus strand of NZ_JAPCIS010000008.1, from coordinate 8,694 downwards.
GGACTTTGGCGTGAGCTTTGGCCTCACCCCCCTTGGGCTTGAGCATGTAGACGAGATCATCGCCGCCCTGTTTGGCTATCTGAAGCTCATCGAGCGGGGCGGGGTGCAGGCCTGGCGCTATGAGGAGAAGCGCAGCGTGCTGGAATCCGCCTTCCGCTTCCAGGAGCGGGGCCGGGCCCTCGACACCGTCTCCGGCCTCGTGCTCAACCTGTTCAGCTACGGGCCGGACGATCTGCTCTACGGCGACTACATGATGCGCGAGTTCGATGAGCCGCTGATCCGGCGCTTCCTCGCCAAGCTGACCCCCCACAACCTGCGGGTGACCATCCAGGCCCCGGAAGCGAGCACGGATCGCCTCGCCCGCTGGTACCAGACACCCTACAGCGTCCAGAGCATCAGCGAGGCCGAGAAGATCCGCTGGCAGCAGAGTGAACCGGATCCCGCCCTGCACCTGCCGGCGCCCAACCCCTTCATCAGCACCCGCCTCGACGCCCGTCTGCCGGCGCTGCCCGCCGACATGCCGTCCTGCCTCATCGACAGGCCCGGTTTCCGGCTCTGGCACCTGCATGAGCATCAGTTCAGCGTGCCCAAGGGCAGCCTTTATATCTCCGTCGACAGCGAACATGCGGTCAAGAGCCCGCGTCACATCGCCATGGCGCGTCTGGCCGTGGAACTGCTCACGGATCACCTCAACGCCCTCACCTACCCGGCGGAGCTCGCGGGCCTTGGCTACCAGATTTATGCCCATCAGGGGGGCTTTACCATCAACCTCAGCGGCTTTGCCGACAAGCAACCGCTGCTGCTCGACATGATCCTCGGCAACCGCACCCTGGGGTATCCGGATCCGGCCCGCTTTAGCGAGATCAAGGAGCAGCTTATCCGCAACTGGGAGAACCAGTCCAAGACCCGCCCCATCTCCCAGTTGTTCAACCAGCTCACCAGTTTGCTGCAACCCAACAACCCGCCCTTCGAGCAGCTGTTGCGCCACCTGCGCACCGTCGAACTCGGGGAGATGCCCGGCTTCGTCTCCGAGCTCTTTGCCAGGGTGCATCTGGAGGCCCTGGTACACGGAGACTGGACGGCCGCCGAGGCCCTCGAACTCGCGGCCCTGCTGGAGCGCCACCTCGGTGCCAACAGCCAGCCCAGCGCCGAGACCCGCCGCCCCCTCATCTCCATCCAGGACAGAGGCACCCTCATTCGCGAGCAGGGGTGCGATCACGAGGACTCGGCGCTGCTGGTCTACTACCAGTCCCGCACCACCCGGGCGCGGGATCTCGCCTGCTTTACCCTGGCGAACCACATCATGTCCTCTACCTTCTTTCACGAGCTGCGCACCCGCCAGCAACTGGGGTATGTGGTGGGCGCCGGCAACCTGCCTCTCAATCGCCATCCGGGGCTGATCTTCTATATCCAGTCGCCGGTGGCGGGACCGCAGATCCTGCTCGATGCGGTGGAGGAGTTTATCGACCTCTTCCCGCTCGCCATGCTCGAATTTACCGAGCAACAGTGGCAAGAGAGCAAGGCGGGGCTGCAAGCCCAGTTGAGCGAGCGGGATGCCAACCTGCGCAGCCGCGGCCAGCGGCTCTGGGTCAGCATCGGCAACAAGGATCTGGGGTTTGATCAGCGGGAACGGGTCTGCGACGAGGTGGGCAAGTTGAGCCGCGCCGATCTGGTGCGCTTTATCACCCAGCTGCGATCGCGCACCTCCGATCGGCTGATCCTCTGCAGCTATGGTCAGGGGCACGAACATGACGAGCGGATCACCGGCCAGTTTATCGACGATCCACGGGCATTTCGGCTCAACGCCGCCACCTTCGAAGGCTGACCTCCCCTGTTGGCAACGCGCAGGCAATAAAAAGCCGACCCTGTGGGGTCGGCTGGAAAAACCATAATCAATTGCGACCAGAGCCGCCAAAAGTGAACATGAGCGTGAAAATCAGACACTGGGTTGATGTTCGACCGGCGTTCAAACCAGAGCTCATCGGTCGGCACCAGCAGTGATTGAGAAACAGCCTCATCTTAGGCATTTCCCTGATTTTCCACGTTGATCTATGTCAAAGGAGGTAAAACAAGCGCCACTTCCCTCGTTGGCAGCGGCCTCGCGCCCTCCTCAGCCCCGGCGGATAAGCCGGTAAGCCACCTCGTCGAAATAGGAGAGCTGCCCCGAGAGCACCCTGGGGTGATCCAGCTCAGCCCCCCGGCCCAGCACCTCGACACCAAAGTCGCGCTCAAACAGGGTGCGCACCTCCATCTCCCCCACCGAGAACGGCGGCTGTAGCTGCTGCTCGGGCTGATACTCGAGGGTCACCAGCAACACCTGCCCTCCCGCCTCCACCAGGCGGCTCATCAGGGCGGCATACTGGCGGCGCATGGCGCCCGGCAAGGCGATGAGGGCCGCCCTGTCATAGACCAGGCGATAACGCTGACCAAGCTCCGGAGCGGCGAAGAAGTCCCCCTGATAGATGCGCAGATCCTCGTGCCGGTGGCACTGATAGGGACCCACCTCGCTTCTCTCTGCACTCAGGTTGTTCTCGTCAAAAAACTGGGTAATGGCGAGCTCGGAGAGCTCGAAGCCATCCACCGGATGCCCCTGCTCACGCAGCCAGAGCATGTCCCGGGACTTGCCGCAAAGGGGCACCAGCACGGGGTCGCTCCCTTGCTGGGCCGACCACCAGGATTGCAGCCAGCGGTTGAAATCTGCCTGATGAAAGCCAATCCGGTTCTCTTTCCACTTCTGGTGCCAAAATGCCGCTTCCATCATCTTCCTCTCGTCATCTGCAATGGTGCATCACTATCACAACTTCACCGAAGTGGCGCAAGCCCCATGATCCCGCCCCTGTGCAAGAGAACGCCCACGATGGGCAGGCCTCAGGCCACGACCCCAGGCAGGCTTGTCGCCATCGCTGCCAGCCGGGTCAGGATCTGCGCGAAGGTGGGTCGCCGGGAAGGCACCTCAAAGCCGCACTCTCTGGCCAGTCGATGAAGGGGGTCAAGGTCGGCGTCGCCCCCATTACAGCGCGCCAGCAGCTCGGCCAGCAGGCAGCCAAAGGCCCGCACTTCCAGGCGCTCCAGCCGCCCGGCCAGCACCTCATCGGCGCGGTCGTAACAGGAGGCGGCACCAAAGTCCCCGAGCAGCACCCGGCCCGGCGCCTCCTGCGACGAGTGAGGCATCGCGGGCTGCAAGGAGTACAGCAGGTTGTGTGCGTAGAGATCGCCGTGGAGGATGCCCCGCTCGTGCAGGTGCCGGGCGGCCGCAGCCACCCCCTGCACCATGGCCATCACCTGGGCCGGGGTGAAGTTCAGATCCTCCCCATAGACATCCCGGGTGCAGGAGTCCAGGCTCGGGGGGCCCGCCAGGGTGGCGAAGGCGGGGTCTATCAGGGGCATCACCAGTGCCGGGATGCCGGAGGGATGATCGCTCACTCTCCCCATCACACCGACCAGGTTTGGATGACGACCGGCGGCCAGGGACGCAGTCATCTCGCTCAGGGGCAAGCCATCGCTGGTGACGGCCCCCTTGAAGAGCTTGACCGCCACCGCCCCGGGCCCTTCGGCACCCGCCCACTCGGCGCGATAGATGACGCCGGATGCTCCCTCCCCGAGCACATCCCCCAGTGAGAGCGCCTGCCAGGGGATCTCGGTAGTGAGCTCCGATGTGCCGTTCAGACACGCCTGCTCATCACAGAATGGGTTGCCCGCAAAGGCCAGCCAGGACAGACGCGGCATCGAGGGCAGCCAGCTCGGCAGCGCTGGCAGGCGGTTGGCGGCGATGCGCAAAAGCTCCAAACGGTGGCAACCGGCAAGCGTCTCGGGAAGCTCATGTAGCCGGTTGCCAGAGAGCATCAGCTTTTGCAGGGCGTCGCACTGCCCCAGCTCGTCCGGCAGTCGTTCAATGGCATTGTCGGTCAGGATCAGCCAGCGCAATCTGGCGGGCAGGGAGGCGGCCGGGACGGTCGCGATGCGGTTGGCCTTGAAGCCCACCATGGTGAGCGCTGGGCAGCGCCCCAGCACCTCGGGCAGTTCGGTGAAGTTGTTCTCGGAGCAGAAGAGGATGCGCAGCTTCTTGCATTCGGCCAGCGTGTCAGGCAACTCGCTCAGCTGGTTGCCGGTGAGATCCAGCACCTCCAGGGTCTCCTTGAGGCTCAGGATCTCGGGAGGGAACACCGCGAGGTTTTCAGCAAGTTTGAGGTGGCGGGCGCCGCAGAGTTCGCCTGCGCGAAGCTGTTCCAGGGTATGCATGGGATCGTCTCTATCAACATTCGGGCTTGCGGTGGCTCACTGCGGGGCACTCCCCCCAGACCACAAAGGAGGGGCATTATAGGGAATGACGGCCAAAGATGGCCGATTTTCTTGCAACGCCTTCTCTTGCAAAGGCCCCCCATCGCCACATTCCCGCTCTCCGTTGCCATGAACCATCCCGGTCGCGCTTGGGTGGTTGAACATTTGGTTGGCGCCATATAGTATGGCGCCATACAAAGTCATTCGAGACTCACTATCATGATCACGTTGGAACAGAAACACCTCGCCCTGCTCGAGGATGCAGAGCGCCGCGGACACGCGGACACCCAAAACATACGCGTCTGCTTTGAGGTGTTGACCCTCGCCGCTGCCATCGATCAGGCGTGCGCGGCGCGCCTGGCCCCTCACCGCCTCTCCGAAGGCAAGTTCGTGCTGCTGTTTTTGCTGCGCGACCTGCCACAAGGGCTGGCCCCCCACGAGCTTGCCGACAAGGCGGGGGTCACACGGGCCACCATCACCGGCCTGCTCGACGGGCTGCAACGGGACGGCCTGCTGGCTCGCCACAGCGACAGCCAGGACAGGCGAAAGATCTCGGTGCGCCTGACAGAGCAGGGCCAGGCCCTGGCGCAGCACCTGCTCGATGAGCACAGCCAGTGGATAGGCTCCCTGTTTGCCGGGTTCGATCAGGCAGAGCGAGAGACCCTGAGTACCCTGCTCAAGCGGGCCTGGCTCAACGTCATCTCATCCCGGGCAGGCTGCACAGAGGCCGCCACAGAGGAGCACCCATGACACGCAGCCGCATCACGGATATCGCCCCCTCGCGCCTCGCCCAGCTCAACCGGGGAGAGATAGAGGCAAGCAACCTGACCGAATGCCTGGCGGTGGATTTTGCCGCCCTGATGCAGTGCACCCTGCCTTCGCTCGAGCCCCAGGCGCTGGCGTCGATGCACGCCGCATCCGGGGAGGGCATTACCCGGCGCATGGCCCTGGCCGCCAGGCTGCTCCTGACCGAGAACGGCATGAGGGATCTTGCGGCGCTCAGCCGTCATCCCTCCGATACCGTGCGGGGCTGGGCCTGTTTCATGGTGGGCGCGAGCGAGGGGCTGTCGCTCAGCGACCGCCTGGCCCTCATTCGCCCCCTCGCCGATGACCTGCACTTTGGGGTGCGCGAGTGGGCCTGGCTCGCAATGCGAACGACCATTGCTGCGCAGCTGGAGGTGGCCATTGCCGCCCTGGTGCCCTGGACGGCGGAGCCGTCCGAGCGACTGCGACGCTTTGCCAGCGAAGCGACCCGGCCCCGCGGCGTCTGGTGTACCCATCTTGCGTCCCTGCGACAAGCACCGGAGCAGGCCCTGATGCTGCTCGAGCCCCTCAAGGCCGATCCCGCCCCCTATGTGCAGGACTCCGTTGCCAACTGGCTGAACGATGCGAGCAAAGACAGGCCACAGTGGGTCACTGACCTCTGCGCGCGCTGGTCTCGCGAAAGCCCCAGTCCCGCGACAATCCGGATTTGTCAACACGCCTTGCGCACCTTGCGCAAGGGCCAACTCCCGAAGGAACCCCTATGACCCACTATCTGGCAGAGCTCTACACCCCCACTCCCGCCTGGCTGGCACTGAGCCAGACGGCCCGTCAGCAGTTCTTCGAGGCCATTGGCACAGGCATGGCCAACCTCGCCGCCCTCGGGGTGGAGCCCATCGCCCTGGGCGAGACCGATGCTACCACCCTCCATGGTGCGCCCCACCCCTTCTTCGCCATCTGGCGCGGGCCGGATGCCGCAGCCATCGAGGCCCTCGTCCAGGGAATAGCCGCATCGGGCTGGCACGACTACTTCGAGACGGTCAACGCCACCGGCGCCGGTGTCTCCCTGGGCGAGCACCTTGCACAGTTGGCCGCCCTGCCCTGCGCCGCCACATCCAGCCCCGCCCAGGCCTGATAACCCCTAAAAGAGCGTTACCCCACCAGGCTTTGCGTCAGTGCCGCCGACACCGGTGGCACTGTTTTCCATACCCTGCCCTTGCAAACCTAGGTCACCACCACCTGGGAAAGCGGCGCCACAGCCCCGCTCCCTTCCCACTCCCTTCATAAAACGCGGATATCTCCTGATGCCGTGATGAGCCATCGCCGATGGCACAAGTGAGCAAGATCCGGGTCGTCGTGACAAAGGTTCGCCGCCATAGTGCTTTCAAACCAACAGTGCTTTCGACCCCCCCCAAAGCTTTGAACCAAAGGAGGGTTGAACCAAAGGAGGTTTGAACCAGGAGGGGGTTGAACCCATCCACTTGTCTGCCAACCCTGCATGAGCGTCGCCACCTGGCGCCATGTACATCTCGCGAGGGAACTGCCATGTCATTACTGTCCAACAAGGTCGCCATCATCACGGGAGCCAGCTCCGGTATTGGTCGCGCCAGCGCCATCCTGTTTGCCCGGGAAGGAGCCAGCGTCGTCGTCGGCGCCCGCCGCCAGCCCGAGCTGGATGCGCTGGTGGAGGAGATCCGCCATGAGGGGGGGCAGGCGGTGAGCCTGGCGGGAGATGTGAAAAGCGAAACCTATGCCCGCGCCCTGGTGGATCTCGCACTGACCCGTTTCGGCGGACTCGATATCGCCTTCAACAACGCCGGCACCACGGGGACACCGGGCAGCGTGCCGGGGCTTGAACTCGCGCAGTGGCAAGAGACCCTGGATACCAACCTCACCAGCGCCTTTGTGGGGGCCAAGTACCAGATCCCCGCCATGCAGGCACGCGGGGGCGGCTCGCTTATCTTTACCTCCACCTTCGTCGGCCATACCCTGGGGCTGCCCGGCATGGCGGCCTATGCCGCGAGCAAGGCAGGCCTCATCGGCCTGACCCAGGTGCTGGCCGCCGAATATGGGGCACAAGGGGTGCGGGTCAACGCCCTGCTGCCGGGGGGCACCGACACCCCCATGGGGCGGGCCTTTACCGATACACCGGAGAGTCTCGCCTTTGTGCAACAACTCCACGCCCTCAAACGGCTGGCCCAACCGGAGGAGATCGCCCGCTCGGCCCTCTATCTGGCGTCCGATGCATCCAGCTTTACCACCGGCATTGCTCTGCTGGCCGATGGTGGGGTATCTATTTGTCGCACATGACCTTGTCGCCCCAAGATCCTGCGACCGCAACCTTATCGTGAGAGCGCCTTATGTCTGATTACGCCCGCATCGCCGATGCCATCCGTTTTATCGCAAGCCAGGTGGCGCACCAGCCCACCCTGGACGAGATAGCGGCGCACGTGCACTTAAGCCCCTTTCACTTCCAGCGGCTGTTCAGCCGCTGGGCCGGGGTGACGCCCAAACGCTATTTGCAGGTGCTGACCCTGGAGCGGGCCAAGGCGCTGCTGCAGGAGTCTCGCCCGCTGCTGGAGGTGGCCGATACCCTGGGCCTTAGCAGCGGCTCGCGGCTCTACGATCACTTCGTACAGCTCGAAGCGGTGACGCCGGGCGAATACAAGCAGCGCGGGGCCGGTCTGGTTATCGAGCACGGGGTGCACGACACCCCCTTCGGCCAGGCGTTTGTCGCCCTGACCCCACGGGGAATATGCAACTTCTCGTTTCTCGATGAGCAGGCCCCACAAACGCCGCTGAGTGCCCTCGCCCAGCGTTGGCCTGAGGCAGAACTGCGAGAAGCGCCATCACGCACCCAGGGGGTCATCCACACCATGTTCGATGGCAGCAAGGCGCCGGATCGCCCCATCTCCTTGCACGTGAGCGGCACCAACTTCCAGATCAGCGTCTGGCGGGCGCTGCTGCAGATCCCGCCCGCCAAGGTGGTGAGCTACGCCCAGGTGGCGAGCGCCGTTGGCAACCCCAAGGCCGCCCGCGCCGTGGGGCTGGCGGTGGGTGCCAACCCCGTCGCCTTGATGATCCCCTGCCACAGAGTCATCCAGCAAAACGGCAGGCTCGGCGGCTATCACTGGGGCGAGACCCGCAAACAGGCGATACACGCCTGGGAAGCGGCAAGGTATGAGTGAACTCGGCCTTTTCTGCCCGGCCTGATGAGGAGAACAGGAATCTTGGTAGTGAGTCAGCAGACAATCCGACTGCGCCAGATAAGCGTGTGGCGATATAAAACGGGGACATAAGAAGAATCGGGGTGCAGATCACCCCCTTTTATTGCTTTGGCAAGGCATGGCGCTCAGCTATGTCACTCCCATCGAATTGACAAAGAGACACGTAGGGTGCAATTTCATTGCACCCTACGGTACTGTAACGAGTAATCAATCATGACATAGAACATTCAGCAGCCAGTTCATCAAGCACTGCGAATACTCCATCAAGATCATCACGATAGAACGCTGTATAATTTGATGTAAATACACATCTCTCGCTAGTATTTAGGGAAGGTGCGAACAAGTCCCTGTGGATTTGACCCCATAGGTCCAGACACTTTTTCCCGCTTAGGGTTGTGATACCCGACTGCGCAGAAATTCCCGTGGT
>NZ_JAPCIS010000007.1:112295-170865 GCF_027707425.1 Aeromonas sp. QDB63 | reverse complement strand
TTAGCGACTAATCAGATCGCACAAACTGGACTGAGTTCCCTTCCTCCGGTGATCTACTATTCGGAACAGCTATTTAGTTGTCGAAGTAAGCCAAGGTGTATAAATTTTTCTTTTGTCTGCTCTCGTAAAGCATCAGAGGGGACAATGACTAGTGTTTTTTTGAATTTTCCAGCAACAACGATGGAGAGGATTGTCTCTGTTTTACCTGTTCCTGTGGGCATTACAATCGTTGCTGCTGCTTTTTCTTCTGATTTGGCAAACCCAAGCGCGGCAAAAATGCCACCAATTTGAGGTGGCCTAAGCCCTTTTGTTTTTTTGCTATCATCTAGCTCTTTAAATAAAAAACTTGCAGAACACCAAGAATTGAATATTTCATCGCAAGACTGATCGATCTCGTCAAGAGGTAGCCAGCTTAACGAGCTATTTCCTATGTTTTTTTCAAAAAGTGAAGCCATCTTATAGTCCTTGCTTTAGATGTTTTATATATAAATACCTATAGATAAACCTGTTGTATTCGATTGTGAGGCGTAATCGGACGTTCGAGAAATAAGGTGTTATTACGGTGAAATACTCACTGTCGGGCATTCGATATAAAGCTGTTTCCCAATAGGCATATCTACCACTTGTCGCTGTACTCACCAAGATTTTTTCACCTATGCAACCATCTTGATGAGGTCTGTTGCATAGGTGCGACAATCTGATCTCGCCATGGGGTGGGCGAGGGGTTGGCTCTGAGAGAACAGCCCTCCCGACCCTGACCCCGCAAACACAAGGTCATGGTCAATTAACTGGCCTCGGTGCTGCGGGTTGGGTGTTGCCCCCCTGTTGTTCGCCGAGGTGAGGGCACAAGGTCAGGAGCGCCGTCATGGACGACGGCGCAGACGCAGGCGGTACAGGGATGTACCGTCTGCGTCGTTCTGCCAGACCTTTTGCCCGAGCCGAGGGAACCCGACGCAGGAGGGCGAACAAGTAGGGGTGGCCTTTCTTTTGGTGACTTTTCTTTGGCCACGCAAAGAAAAGTCACTCGCCAAGCCGCGCAGCGGCGGCGAAACCCCATCGAGGACGGAGTCCTCGTGTCCTGCATGGCGAAGCCATGCCAATTAGACGGCGATATTTCGCCAAGCAATGCCGTTACCCACCCCTCACCCTAGCCCTCTCCCCCAAGGTGAGAGGGGAGCAAACCGAAGTCTCCGAGGCTGGCGGGCGAAACCCCGTCGAGGACGGAGTCCTCGTGTCCTGCATGGCGAAGCCATGCCATTCACACGTGGGGCGGCATTCGCCAGGCAATGACGTTACCGACCCCTCACCCTAACCCTCTCCCGCAAGGGGGGAGGGGATGGTTACCGCGGACGATTACGCTTCGCTAATCGACCCTACCGACCCTACCGACCCTACCGACCCTAGAGGCGTAGCAATGCCAAATGACGGCGAGTGACCCCACACCTTGACCTTCTCCCCCAAGGGGAGAGGGGATGGTGACCGTGGGCGAATACGCGGCGGGAATCGACCCGGCACCCAGGGGCGAGGGCAGGGTTGTGTCCCTGTGTTTCGCATGGCGACGCCGTTTCGCATGGCGACGCCGTTTCGCATGGCGACGCCGCTTGGGGTCCGGTTATGCCAAAATGTGAACAAATCGATCTTTCCCCCGGTCAATCGTGGTCTCCCGCTTGTCGGGCCCGCCCCGAGTTGGCTAAGGTGGTCGCCCATCAGATGCACGCAGTTGTGGAGGTAGGCATGGACAAGTTATTGCTGGCGCTCTCGGAGCAAGTGATCAAGGCGCGGGATCTGGAGAGTCTGACCCGCCCTTTGCTGGAAATGCTGGCGTCGGTGACCGGGCTGGAGTCGACCTATCTCACCGAGATTGACCTCGGGCAAAGCAGCCAGCATGTTCTGTTTGCCCGCAATGTGGCCGGGCTGCAGATCCCCGAGGGGATGACGGTGGAGTGGAGCGATACCCTGTGTCGCCGTGCCATCGACGAAGAGATTGGTTACACCGATGACGTCGCCGCTCTGTGGGGGGACTCCCAGGCGGCCAGCGAGCTCGGCATTCGCTCCTATCTGAGCAGCCCGGTGCGCACCTCGACCGGCTCCCTCTATGGCACCCTGTGCGGCGCCAGTACCGAACAAAAACCCGCGGTGGCGGGGGCGCAGCAGCTCATCGCCTTCTTCGCGCACCTGATTGCCGAACAGGTGGAGCGGGAGCAACTGCTGCGGCAATTGCAGCAGGCCAACGACGAGCTCTCGCGCCTGGCCCTCTCCGATCCCCTCACCGGGCTCCCCAACCGCCGCGCCCTGATGCTGGAGCTCACCCGCCTCTTCTCGTTGTCGGAGCGGGCGGGGCATCCGGTGCTCATCGCCTTTGTGGATCTCGATGGCTTCAAGGCCATCAACGACGAGTATGGCCACGAGGCGGGGGACAGGCTGCTCACCGCCATGGCGCGGCAACTGAGCGAGACCCTGCGTGGCGGCGATCTGCTGGCCCGCTTTGGGGGGGACGAGTTCGTGGCCGTGGGCATGGGGCCTTTCCCGGACGCCGACACGCTGGACGGGGCGGTGGCGGCGTTTCGCCAGCGCCTGTTCGAGCACAGCGTGCTGTCACTGCCGGTGGGGGACAAGGTGATCCATTATCCCGGTGCCAGCGTGGGGGCGGTGGCCGTGATGCCGGCCGAGGTCAGCGTCGAGGAGGCGCTGAACCGGGCCGATGCGAGCATGTATGCGGTCAAGCGCCAGCGCCGGGCCGCAGGGGAGGGCGGGAACCCGCCTCCTTCCAGTCAGGTGTCTGCCCCGCGATAGCAGCGGGGCGGGTTGAGAGGGCACAGGGTGGCGCGTCCACCCGGGTGCCAGTCTGTTTTCCCTTTTATCAGTTCGGAGCCCATACCATGGTTCATCTTCTTGCCCGCCGTGTGCGCGCCCTTGCCGGGCGGGCGGCCACCCTGGTGGCCGGACTCTGCGAGTTTCAGCAGCGCATCTGGGTGGTCAGCATCGTCAAGGAGTCCTACACAGATACCTTCGTGGTCAACGAAGGGGGCTTCGAGGAGCCCTTGCAATGGATGCGCCGCAAGGGCTACAGCGCCGAGATGCTGGCCAGGGTGGAAGCCATGGCCCGATCCCAGGTGCTCCAGCTCGAGTGCGCCGGGCAGCATCACCGTCTGATGCGGGTGAAATAGGGGCGAAGCCGCCCCCGGATGGCCTGCGCGGCACCGCCGCTCGGGCATCGACCACATATACTGCCGCCTTCTTCGTGTCAGACTGGGTAAATGGGTCGCCAGTTATGATTTTTCCGTGGTTCTCTCCGGTTTCAGACCGCCGGAGTAGACGCAAATCGCGGAGTTGTAGCTGTTGAAGGTGACCGCGTAGTTGAAATCGCAGAAATAGGCCGGGTGCTTGGTGGCGACAATGTCCCCCGCCTTGCATTTGTCCTGCATCCCCTCCACCAGGGTGTCGTTGTTTGACCCGAGACAGGCCTTGCCGGTGGTCTTGTCACCGCCGCAGGCCATCAGAAGGGCGCAGACCGAGAGACTCATCAACCATTTCGCTGTGTTGTGCATGTGTGTTCCCAAGAGATCGGAGAGATGGCGGGGAAGGGCGTGAGCGCGGCGCTGCCCGATGAAGGCGGTCGGTGGGCACGCTGCCGCCCCTGACTGTCGCTGCCACCGTGCGCCCTGCCCCTTGCCGTGAAAAAGGGGCCAACAGGATCCTACACCCTATATTACGGACCCGGGACGGTCTGCGTCACCCCTTGTCGTTGCAAGTGGTGAACATTAAACGGGTTTCGTGCGCTGGCTCAAAGGCGGGCCGGGGCCTTGGCGGCCCCGGAGGGGGAAGGGGTCAGGGGGAGGGGAAGTATTTGTGTTGGAGCTGCTGGCCAGCACCTGGGTCAGGCCGATCTGGAACTCCCTGACCAGGGCATCGTCAACCGGGTGGCTGAAGGCGAAGCAGTACTGCTCGGAGCTCAACATCCAGCGCACCTCGAACTGGGCGGGATCCAGCTGCTGGGTCTTGATGAGATCCAGCAGGGTGGATTTGTTGCTGGAAATCAGCTCGACCCGGCCTGAGGTGAGCATGCGCAGGGCCTGGGAGAGGCGGTTGGCGGTCATGATCTTCTGCTCGTCGAAGCCTGCGTTGAGCAGCAGTTGCTCCCCCACATCGGATCTCACGGCGCCTATGGTGTAGCGCTGGGCATCTTCCAGCCTGGTCAGGGTCAGGGGCGACTGGCGAGCCCCATCAGCACTATCTCGGCATAGCCGATGGGGCAGGCCCACTTGAACAGGGGATTGCGTGCCTCGGTGCGGGCGGTGGAGAAGAGCACCACATTGGGTTTCTGGGTCAGCAGGTAGTAACCCCTGGCCCAGGGGAGGATGCTGACGGGCTGGACAGGGGTGCCGGTCTTTTGCCACACCAGGTGCAGCAGGTCGATGGCAAAGCCGGTCGGGGCGCCATCCTCCCCGGTGAAGTTGTAGGGTTTGTACTCTTCGGTGAGGTAGTGCAGGCTGGCGAGCGCCGGGCTGGCCTGGGTCGCGGGAGTGCCCCAGACCATGGCCGCGAGGGCGGCGCAGGCGACCAGTCTGCGAAGGGGGACTGCAATGTCTATGTTCATCCTGACTGTCCTGCTGCCGAGTGCCCAGTTTCAAGTGTTGCCAAGTCACGGCGTTTCGCCACCCGGCGCAGGCGTTATCCGCCGGGGGCCGTCATCATCTTGCCACTCACAACCGGGTCGGCGCCCCCTTTTTACCAGGCCGGGCGGGTGTGACCCAGGGGGGTGAACGCCTCATCCCTCAGCCCCACCAGCAGGGTGTTGCCATCCTCTTGCAGGCGAAACTCGCCGTAGCGGGCCGACTCATACTGATCTCCCGTGCCCTCTTCGAAGAAGAAGGCGTCAGGCCCGATAAACCACTGGCCGTCGCGCTGGCGCACCTTGAGCAGACGCTCCCCCGGGCCAGGGGCTTCGGGCTTGCCCCCTTCCACCCAGTGCACAACCTGATGTTCATCCAGGCGAACGACCAGGGTGTGGGGGCCGACGGCGGCCTGGCGGCCCGCCAGCTGGCGGGCGAGGGCGTAGTTCAGGCGCATGTAGTCCCCCTGCATCAGGGAGCGGGGGTCGACCGGTGCCAGCTCGATCAGCACCACCTCCCCCTGGCTCATGGCGTGCTCGAAGCGCCAGACGGTGGCGTTGATGCCGGCGAGCAGGGCAAGACCGGTCAGCAAAAAGGCGAGGCGTCTCATGAGGGGCTCCTGTGGTGAAGGTGCTTGAGCCACTGACGGGTACCGAGCAGCAGGGCCCCCGAGGCGAGCAGCAGCCAGGACTTGGTCATCAGGGTCAGCCCCAGATCGTAGTAATAGAGGGAGCCAAAGCCGAGCAGCAGGAGGCCTGCCAGGGTCATCAGGGCCAGGCTGCCGGCGTAGAAGCCGAGCACCAGCACCAGGGCGCCAGCCCCCATGCCGGGAATGATGGCGCTGATCACCACCAGCGGCAGCCCGTAGCGCAGCGGCAGCCTGAGGCGAACCATGACCGCGAGCAGCAGGGCGGCGCAGAGCAGGGGATTGAGCCAGAGGGGCAGGCGGGAGCTGCCGAGCTCATTGAGCACGCTGGTGCCTCCCTCCCACAGGGGGTGGTGCAGCCGTCCCAGCACCAGCAGGGAGAGTGCCAGCCCCAGGGTGAGGGATTCATAGAGCAGATGGCGGGCGGGATCGCGCTCCGCCTGCAGCCAGCACAGGGCGACGGCGCCCATCACCAGCGGCAGGGCCAGCAGGTGCAGGCCGAGGCAGGCGAGGGCGAGGGTGAGCAGGATGGCGGCGGCGAAGCTGTGGAACAGCCTGATCAGCCAGTGCTCGAACAGGACGGCCACCCCGAGGGAGAAGGCGGTCAGACCGAACCAGAGCCACGCGACGTTCAGATCCAGCCTGTCCAGCAGGCCGTAGAGCAGCCAGGCATCTGCCGCCAGCGCCAGCGCCAGCACGAACTGATCCCAGAGATCGCTGCGGGTCGCCATGCGGTTGAGACCGAGGGCGGCGGCCATCAGCACCATCCCCATGGTGAGGGCGTTGTTGGGGTCGCGGGTCAGCTGCTCGAAGGCCATGAAGAGGAAGAAGAGCAGGAAGAGGGCGGCTATCCAGCCCACCATGCCGAGCAGAAAACGGCCCGACCAGTGGGGCTGTTCATCCCGGGGGGCATCCCCTTCCACAAGTTGGGCAGCACGCAGGCGCTCCCAGGGGGTGAGATCAGACATGCTGCCTCCGTTGTTGTTGCAGCCAGCGGCTGGCCATCACCGACAGGCCGATGGCGATGAGGGCCAGCAGCAAAAAGCCGTTCATGTCCGGCTCCATCCACTTGCCAAGGGCCGCGAGGATCACGGCGATGAGGCTCAGGCACCCCATGGCGAGCCCGGCGATGAACCTGTGGTGCCAGCGCAGGTAGGCGGCGCCGAGCCAGGCGAGCCAGGCAGGCCAGACCCAGGGAGAGGCGGCATCGAACAGGGCCAGCAGGGTAAGCAGGGTGATGCCGAGCCCCGCGGCCAGCCCCGCGAGCCAGGAGGGCATCAGGGCGTAGCGGGCGGGCACCAGGATGAGCAGACCCCAGAGGGCGGCGTTGAGCAGGGTCAGGCACCAGCCGAGGGCCTCCTCGTTGAAGGAGAAGAAGAGATCGAGAAGGCCGAGCCGCCAGTAGAGCACCAGGGCGAGCTGACCGAGCAGCCAGGCCAGGGTCCAGAGCAGCGGGCTTCTGCCAAGGGCCGCCAGCGGCAGCAGCATCAGGGCCCAGGTGGCGAAGAGCTGCCAGGAGTCGGCGCCGGTCTGGTAGGTCTGGCCCACCAGGGCGAGCAGGGCGCCGAGGTTGAGGGCCAGGGCCAGCAGCAGGGCCTGGCGCGGGGTATCACTCATGGGTTTGCGCCAGAGCACCAGGAGCATGGCGAGCAACGGCAGCTCCAGCAGGGCGAGACGTGAGAGGCGCCCAAGGGCCTGCCAGTTGAAGGCGACGAAGAAGACGAGGCCGGCGCCAAGGCAGAGGCAGCCGAGCCAGAGCAGCAGCCTGTCGAACAGCCACTGCCAGCGGGCAGGGCCGGGGGGCAGATCGCACAGGGCCAGGGCGGCAGGCAGCGAGGCCCGTGGCAGGCGGCCGCGCCTGACCCAGTCGAGCAGGGTCTGTCTTGAGGTGAGGTGCATGGGGGCTCCTGAAGCCGTGATGCCTGAAAGATAAGGCATTATGGCACGGCGACGCGTCTTGGGGCAGGGGCGCCGTCGGCGCTGCGACACAGGTCGCGGCACGGGGCCATGTCTTTGCACTAAAAAGGCCCCCGCCGTGAGGAGGGGGCCTGAAGGACATCCGGGGCGGCGGTGGCGATCAGTGCTCACGCTGATCCCCCGCCGGCTTCTATGGAGGTCAGGCGAAGATCAGGGTGGAGATGCCAAGCCCCGCAAAGAGGATGGCGCAGGCAATGCGGATCCCCTTGAGGGGGAGCTTGTCGGCCCCGAGCTTGCCGAGCAGCACCACGGGCACGTTGGCCAGCATCATGCCGAGGGTGGTACCGGTGATCACCTGGATCAGGGAGTCGTACTTGGCTGCCAGCAGCACGGTGGCTATCTGGGTCTTGTCACCGATCTCGGCGATGAAGAAGAGCACGAAGGTGGCCATGAAGGGGCCGTACTTGTCCAGGGAACTCTCTTCATCGTCCATCTTGTCCGGCACCAGGATCCAGGCGGCCATGGCGATGAAGGCGCCAGCGACCAGCCAGGTCATCACCTTGGGATCCATCCAGCGACTGATGAATTCCCCTATCCAGGCGGCCCCTGCGTGGTTGAGCAGGGTGGCAGCCAGCATGCCGGCGATGATGGGCCAGGGTTTGCGAAAACGACAGATGAGCAACAGGGCCAGCAGCTGTGTCTTGTCGCCGATCTCGGCGATGGCAACGCTGATGGTGGAGGTTAACAAGGCTTCCATAAAAATGACCGGGGGACGGAATTGTTATAAACCAAAGACAAGCCTGCGCCATCCGTCCCCGGTTTTGGCACTGGCCCGTCAAAGGTCTTGTCAAATCCGGCATTGCCCGGATCACCCTGACCATGGTGAGTTGGCACCAAGTATGTTGATCAGGATCGCGCACGGAACGGGTCCGTGGCGAGACTACTCCCCCTCGATGGGAGCGGGCATTCTAGGGAAAAACCCCCGGTGAGGCAAGGCGCGGGATGGGGAATTATCCCCCCACCAGCTTGACCTGAAAGCCGGCCTTCTCCAGTTCGGCCTTGATGAGGTCCCGTTTGTCCCCCTGGATCTCGATGACCCCCTCCTTGAGACCGCCGCCGGTACCGCACTTCTTCTTGAGCAGGGTGGCGAGGGCCTTCTGCTGGTCGGCGGGAACGCCGTGGATGCTGATGACCCCGGCCCCCTTGCGTCCCTTGGTCTCGCGGCGGATGCGCACGACCCCGTCGGCGGGGAAGGGGGAGGCGTGCTGGGCGGGGGCGGATTCCTTGATCATGCCGCCGTCCGTGCTATAGACCAGGCGGCTGTTGTTGTCGTGACTCATGGCATTACTTTGTCGGTTAGCTAAGCGGAGTTTGATTTTACGCAAATAAATGTTGAGGGCACAGCTTATAATCCCCCCATTAAAAGCGAATTATTCTTGTTTAACTTCAGGAGCCCGTCATGGTACTCACAGAGCTGTCGCCGGGACAGAGCGCTCGCATCACGCACATGAACCACCTTGGCCGCGCCTTGCGGCGCAAGCTGATGGTGATGGGGCTGCTGCCCCAGACCGAGATCCTCTATCTGCGGGCCGCCCCCCTGGGGGACCCGCTCCAGATCCAGTGCCAGGGCATCTGCCTCTCCATGCAGCGGAGTCTGGCCCAGCAAATCGAGGTGGAGCCGGTATGAGCTACAACCTGGTCACAGTGGGCAATCCCAACAGCGGCAAGACCTCCCTGTTCAACGCCCTGACCGGCTCCCGCCAGCAGGTGGGGAACTGGAGCGGGGTCACCGTCGACAAGAAGATGGGGGCCTTTGCTGCCCGCGGGCAGGAATACACCCTGGTGGACCTGCCCGGCATCTATGCCCTGGCCAACCAGGAGGCGAGCCTGGACGAGCAGATCGCCAGCCGCTTCGTCCAGCGCCAGCAGCCGGATCTGCTGCTCAACGTCATCGATGCCGCCAACCTGGAGCGCTCCCTCTACCTTACCCTGCAACTGCGGGAGCTGGGGCTGCCCATGGTGGTGGTGCTCAACAAGATGGATCTGCTGCAAAAGCGGCGCATCACCATCGACGAGGCCTTGCTCGCCAAGGCGCTGGGGTGCCCCGTGGTGTCACTCTCGGCCCACAATCGCCAGCAGGTGGCGGCCTTCAAAGAGGGGATCCACCAGTATATCGGCCAGTCCCAGCCCGCCCTGGTGCTCGACTACGGTCAGCCCCTCGAGGGAGACATCGCCGAGCTGGAGACTCTGCTCGCCCCCCATCATCTGCATCGCCGTGGTCGCGCCCTGCGCCTGCTGGAGGAAGACATCGCCATGCAGGAGACCCTGGCGGCGGGGCAGCAGGCGGCGGCCGACAACGTGGTGAGCCGCGCCCACCACGCCCAGGACATCGACCTGCAACTCGCTGATTTGCGCTACGGCCATATCCACCACTGGTGCCAGCAGGCGTGCCGTCATCAGGACAAGCTCACCGTCGCCCAGAGCGAACGGCTGGACAGGGTGCTGCTCAACCGCTGGGTGGGCATCCCTTTCTTCCTGCTGGTGATGTACCTGATGTTCATGTTCGCCATCAAGGTGGGTAGCGCCTTCATCGACTTCTTCGACATCCTCGGGGGGGCTCTCTTCGTGGATGGGGTGCACCATCTGCTGGGGCTGATGAGTGCCCCCGACTGGCTGGGGGCCGTGCTCGCGGACGGCGTGGGTGCCGGTTTGCAGACGGTGGCGACCTTCATCCCCGTGGTGGGCTGCCTCTTTCTCTTCCTCGCAGTGCTGGAGAGCTCCGGCTATCTGGCCCGCGCCGCCTTCGTGGTGGACGCCCTGATGCGTCGCCTCGGCCTGCCCGGCAAGGCCTTCGTCCCCATGCTGATGGGCTTTGGCTGCACCGTGCCCGCGGTGATGGCAACCCGGACCCTGGGGTCGGAGCGCGAGCGGCTGATGACCTCGGCCATGGCGCCCTTCATGTCCTGCGGTGCCCGTCTGCCGGTCTACGCCCTGTTCGCGGTGGCCTTCTTCCCCGAGTCGGGGCAGAACCTGGTGTTCGGTCTCTATCTGTTCGGCATCCTGGTGGCGGTGCTCACCGGCCTCTTCCTGCGCAGCACCCTGCTGCCGGGCAAGAGCGACTCCATGGTGATGGAGATGCCCGATTACGAGTGGCCCCGTCCGGTGGACGTGGGGCTGCGCACTTGGCAGAAACTCAAGGGCTTCATCTTCGGCGCGGGCAAGACCATCGTCCTGATGGTGGCGGTGCTGAGCGTGCTCAACTCCCTCGGCACCGACGGCAGCTTCGGCAACCAGGATCAGGAGAACTCGGTGCTGAGCAAGCTGAGCCAGTCCGTGACCCCGGTGCTGCATCCCATAGGCGTGCGGGACGACAACTGGCAGGCCACGGTGGGCATCCTCACCGGCATCTTTGCCAAGGAGGCGGTGGTCGCTACCCTCAACAGCCTCTACGCCGGCGGCGCCGGTGATGAGGAGGAGAGTGAATATTCCCTGCTGGGCAGCCTGAAAGCGGCGCTGGCCACCATTCCCGCCAACCTGGCGGACATCGACCCCGCCGATCCCATGGGGCTCAAGGTGGGGGATCTGGAGGACAAGCAGGCGGCCGCCGAGGCCCAGGAGGTGGACACCTCCACCTACGGCAACATGCAGACCCACTTCGACGGCGTGGCCGGGGCCTTTGCCTACCTGCTGTTCGTGTTGCTCTACATGCCCTGCGCCGCCGCCATGGGGGCTCTGGTGCGAGAGACCGGTCGCCAGTGGGCCCTGTTCACCGCCGCCTGGTGCAACTACGTCGCCTTCCTGTGCGCCACCCTCTTCTATCAACTGGCGACCTTCGCCGCCCACCCGGCGCAGAGCCTTGCCTGGAGCCTGAGCTATCTGCTCTCCCTGGTGCTGCTCTGGTGGCTGGGGCGTCGTCACGGCGACATCGTCGCCCGCAAGGTGGTGACCCTGTGAAGGGGCTCATGGTCAGGGGCGAGTGCGCCGAGAGGGAGGGTATTCTGTGATCCTGCGTGAACTGGGGGACTATCTGGCCCTGCACAGGAAGGTGAGCCGGCGGGCGCTGGCCCGCCACTTCCACACCTCCGAGGATGCGGTAGAGGCCATGCTCGGGGTCTGGATGCGCAAGGGGCGCGTCGCCAAGCGGGAGAGCCGCCTGTGTGGCGGCTCCTGCTGCGGCAAGCACGAAGAGGTGACGTTCGAGTGGTGCGAGCCCGGCCAGATAGGGCTGGTCCAGAAGGGCTGACGCCTGCCCATATGCAAAAGGGAACCCGAGGGTTCCCTTTTTCGTGGCCGCCGGGTCCGGTCTTAGAAGAGGCCGCCCTCGTCCTTGGTGGGCTCCAGGCTCCAGCCGCTCGCCGCCGCGCTGTTGCCTATCTGACCCTTCTCCCGCCAGAGTTTGATCTTGAGGCGCAGGTTGTTCTGGGAGTCCGCGTTCTTCACCGCCTCCTCCTCGTCGATCACCCCCTCGACCACCAGATCGAACAGAGTGCTGTCGAAGGTCACCATGCCAAGGGCCCTGGATTTTTCCATGATCTCCTTGAGGCCGCCAAACTCGCCGCGCTTGATGAGATCGCGCACCGTGTGGGTTCCTAGCATTACCTCCACCGCCGCCCGGCGCCCGCCGTCCGTGGTCTTCACCAGCCGCTGGGAGACAAAGGCCTTGAGGTTGTTGCCAAGGTCGTTGAGCAGCTGGGGTCTGCGCTCTTCCGGGAAGAAGTTGATGATGCGATCCAGCGCCTGGTTGGCGTTGTTGGCGTGCAGGGTGGAGATGGCCAGATGCCCGGTCTCCGAGAAGGCGAGGGCATGCTCCATGGTCTCCCGATCGCGGATTTCACCGATGAGGATGACGTCCGGCGCCTGGCGCAGGGTGTTCTTCAGGGCCGCGTGGAAGCTGCGGGTATCCACCCCCACCTCCCGCTGGTTGATGATGCTCTTCTGGTGGCGATGGACGAACTCCACCGGATCCTCGATGGTGATGATGTGGCCGCCGCTGTTGCGGTTGCGATGATCGATGAGGGCCGCGAGCGATGTGGATTTGCCGGACCCCGTGCCGCCGACGAAGAGCACCAGACCCCGCTTCTCCATGATGGTGTCGAGGAGCACCGGAGGGAGTTTGAGATCCTCAAAGCGGGGGATCTCGGTCTTGATGTTGCGCGCCACCAGGGAGACTTCATTGCGCTGCTTGAAGATGTTGACCCGAAAACGGCCTATCTGGGGCAGGGAGATGGCGAGGTTCATCTCCAGCTCTTTCTCGAACTGCTGTTTCTGCTCGAGATCCATGATGTCGTAGGCGATGCGGGCCACCTCGCCCGGCCCCAGGGGCTTCTGGGTGAGGGGGCGCAGGGCGCCGTTGAACTTGGCGCAGGGGGGGGCGCCGGTGGAGAGATAGAGATCGGAACCGTCCTGTTTGGCCAGGATCTGCAGCATGTCTCTCAATTCCATGAGGGGCCTCGTCGCTCAAAGGGCTGGGGGATGATGAATGGCTTGAGTGTACAGCCTCAGGCGCCGGTCAGTTTTTCGCGGAACACAAAAAAGACCGCGCCCAGGATGCACAGACCCGCCCAGAGGTAGTCCCACTTCAGATCTTCTTTCAGATAGAAGATGGAGAAGGGAACGAACACGGTGAGGGTGATCACCTCCTGCAGGATCTTGAGCTGGCCGACGGAGAGCACGGTGTGGCCGATGCGGTTGGCGGGCACCTGCAACAGGTATTCGAACAGGGCTATCCCCCAGCTCACCAGGGCGGCGATGATCCAGGGTTTGTGATTCATGCTCTTGAGATGGGCGTACCATGCAAACGTCATGAAGACGTTGCTGCAGATGAGCAGGCCGATACTGGTCATGATGGGGTTCATTAGGTTCTCCTTTTAAATCAATGCATTTTATCTCGACTCCATGGGTTTTCATAAGTGGTGCTTGAGGGTATTTTTAGCTCACAAGGATGTAACAAAAGAAGGCGAAAGCTGGATGGGCAAGACAAGCTGGGGTGCGCTTTGTCTGTTGTTTGCCTGCTGGGCGCAAGGTGCGCCGACCCTGACGGTGGCCACCGATGTCTGGCCGCCGTTTCGCATGCTGGCAGAGAACGACGACTTCCAGGGGCTGGATATCGACATTCTGCGCCAGTTGCAGGCACGCAGCGGCATTGTGCTCACCCTCAAACGGGTGCCCTGGGGACGGGCACTCAAACAGATGCAGACCGGTCAGGTGGATCTGATGATAGGGCTGGCTCACACCGAGGAGCGGGCCGCCTTCATCGACTACCTGCAGCCGTCCTATTACCAGTGCCGGCCTGCCTTCTATGGCAAGCCCGCCGCCGTGGCAGGTCTCAGGGGCTACGAGGATCTGCGAGGCCGCGAGATAGGCTATGTGCTCAACTCCGCCTACTTCCCCCCCTTCGATGGCGACACCCAGCTAGACAAGCACGGGGTCCCCACCGAAGACCAGTTGCAGCGCATGGTGGAGCGGGGCCACCTGCCCCTGATGATAGGGACCGACTGCCAGGTGGATTACGCCCTGAGCCAGCGCAACGACGCCGGCCTCGTCAAGGCACCCTTCCAGCCCCCCAACCCGGTGGTGCTCTACCTCGGGATGAGCAAGCACTCACCCCACCACGAGCTGGGCCCCAAGCTGGCGCAGGCGTTGCAAGCCATGGTGGAGAGCGGCGAGATAGCGGCGCTGGCCAAGCCCTACCAGCCTTGACCTTGGGTGGTAACGCGCTGTTATCATGCAGCTTTCCTGCCTGCCCCCCGGCGGGCCTCACTTCTTGGGGATCCCGTGTATCTCGCCCTCATCCGTCGCCAGCAGCGCTGGCAGCGCCGCTGGCTGCTCCTGCTGTCGCTGCTGACCCTGGCCCTGTTCCTGCTCTCCCTCGCCCTCGGGGAGTTCGTGCTGCTCCCCTGGCAGCCGCTGGGGGATCTGGAGCTGCGCATCCTGCTGGAACTGCGCCTGCCCCGCGCCCTGCTGGCTCTGCTGGCGGGGGCCTCCCTTGCCTGCGGTGGTGCCGTGCTCCAGGTGATGCTGCACAACCCGGTGGCGGAACCCGGCCTGCTTGGCGTCTCGAGCGGCGCTGGCCTCGCCGCCATGGTGGCGATGGCGGTGGCCAAGGGGCTCGGGCTCTATCTGCCAGGTTGGGGGTTGTCGCTGGCGGCCTTTGGCGGCGCCCTGGTGGTGACCATGCTGCTCATCCGTCTCGCACGCCGGGCACGGCTCGGCCATGGGCGGCTGCTGCTGTTCGGGGTCGCCATCGGCATCCTTACCAATGCGGCCATGACCTGGCTGATGTATTTCGCCGACGACGGCGCCTTGCGGGAATTCATGTTCTGGATGATGGGCAGCCTCGCCTACGGCAGCCAGCAGCTTGCCTGGTGGTGGCTGGTGCTGCCCCTCACCCTCGGCTGGCTCTGCTGGCAGGGGCGGGCACTGCAACAACTGCTGCTGGGGGAGACCCAGGCCCGCCTTATGGGGTTGAACGTGGACAGCATGCGGGTACGCCTGGTGCTGGCGGTCTGCCTGCTCACCGGGGTGGCGGTCTCCCTGTGCGGCGTCATCGGTTTCGTCGGCCTGGTAGTGCCTCACCTGCTGCGCCTGTGCGGTGGCAGCGATCAGCGCTTCCTGCTGCCCGC
Source organism: Aeromonas sp. QDB63 (assembly GCF_027707425.1). Lineage (NCBI taxonomy): Bacteria > Pseudomonadati > Pseudomonadota > Gammaproteobacteria > Aeromonadales > Aeromonadaceae > Aeromonas > Aeromonas sp. QDB63. Next base: position 156,067 of record NZ_JAPCIS010000007.1, on the reverse strand, counting down.
CTCGGCGCTTGGGGGTGGCGCCCTGCTGCTCGGGGCCGATCTGGTGGCCCGCTCGGCGCTGCACGCCGGTGAGTTGCCCATCGGGGTCATCACCGCCTCGGTGGGCGCCCCGCTCTTTATCTATCTGCTGCTGAGGCAAGATGCCGATGTGTCCCGCTGATCCCGCCCCCTGGCGGCTGGAGGCCCGCGCCCTGGCCATCCCCCATCGCCTCGCTCCCCTGGATCTCACCTGGTCCGGCGGTCAGCTGGTGGCCCTGCTCGGCCCCAACGGCAGCGGCAAGTCCTCCCTGCTCGGGGCACTGGCGGGCCTGCTGCCCGCCGATGGCGCCGTCTTGCTGGGGGGAGAGGCCATCACGACCCTGAGCTGGCCCGAGCTTGCAACGCGGCGCGCCATGCTGCCCCAGCGCCAGCCCCAGCTGTTCCACATCCCGGTGTTCCAGGTGCTGAGCCTGGGGCTGGAGGAGGGGGGCCCCGATGCCCAGGCGCAGGCGGTGGCGGATGTGTGCGACGCCCTGGAACTGGCGCCTCTGCTGGCACGGGACTTCAGCCGATTGTCCGGGGGGGAGCAGCAGCGGGTGCTGATCGCCCGCACCCTGCTGCAACTGTGGCCAAGCCTCAATCCGATCGGGCGGGTGCTGCTGCTGGACGAACCCCTGGCGGGGCTGGATCTGCATCACCAGATGGCGCTGCTGCGGCTGCTCAAGCAACTGGCCGCGCAGGGATTGCTGGTGGTGGTGGCCATCCACGACATCAATCTGGCCATCGATTGGGCGGATCGCGTGCTCTGCCTGCAACAGGGCCGCGTGGTGGGGGAAGGGGACGTCGGGATCATCGACGAGGCGCTGCTGGAGCGGGTGTTCCAGATCCGCACCGATCGTATCGAGGCGGCCGGCCGCATCTGGTTTATGCCGAGTCTTTGAGGCGGTCTTCCCCCTCATCCCCAGCCCTTCTCCCATTCTTTTAAAACAAGTGGGAGAAGGGAGCCGTTCCGTCGACTACGGATACAGCATTGAAAACCGGCAGAGGCTGAGTGAAGCCAAGGGGGCGAGTGAATCACTGTGGACATGAAAAGAGCCAGGCATCCGTGATGCCTGGCTCTTTTGGTAGAGAGAGCGTTGAGCGGTTGCTCAGGCTTTCTGCTTGTTCAGCCGCACCTGGGCGGCTTCTGCCAGCATGGCCAGCAGGGTTTCGGTGTCACTCCACGACAGACAGGCATCGGTGATGCTCTGGCCGAAGGTGGCGGCACAGCCGTTCTCCACGTCCTGACGCCCTTCCACCAGGAAGCTCTCGGCCATGATGCCGGCGATGCCGGTGCGGCCGCGGCGCAGCTGATCGCAGATATCCTGGGCCACCAGCAGTTGGCGGCGGTGATCCTTCATGCTGTTGCCGTGGCTGAAGTCCACCACCAGGCGCTCCGGCAGGCCCACCTGGGCCAGAGCCTCGCACGCCTCGTCGATGCTGGCGGTGTCGTAGTTGGGCCTGTGGCCGCCGCGCAGGATCACGTGGCCGTAGGGGTTGCCGGCGGTGCGGTAGATGGTCATCTTGCCGTCCTTGTCCGGGGAGTAGAAGATGTGGCTGTGACGGGCGGCGCGCACCGCATCGATGGCGATGCGGGTGTTGCCGTCGGTGCCGTTCTTGAACCCCACCGGGCAGGAGAGGGCGGAGGCCATCTCCCGGTGAACCTGGGACTCGGTGGTGCGCGCGCCGATGGCGCCCCAGGTGATGAGATCGCTGATGTACTGGCCGGTCACCATGTCGAGGAACTCGGTGGCGGTGGGCATGCCGGTCTCGTTGATGTCCACCAGCAGCTTGCGGGCCAGTTTGAGCCCTTCATTGACGTCGAAACTGCCGTCCAGGCGCGGATCATTGATGAGCCCCTTCCAGCCGACGATGGTGCGCGGCTTTTCGAAGTAGGTGCGCATCACGATGCACAGGCTCTCTTTGTACTCTTCACGCAGGGTGTTCAGACGCAGAGCGTATTCGTGGGCGGCGGCAGGATCGTGGATGGAGCAGGGGCCGACGATGACCAGCAGGCGCTGATCTTCACCGGACAGAATGGCTTCCACTTGGCGGCGGGCATCCAGCAGGTTCTGGGCGATGGTGTCGGTTAACGGGAAGGCGTGCGCCAGCTCGCTGGGGGTGATCAGGGCCTCCAGGCGACGGGTGCGCAATTCATCGGTGTGAATGGACATACGACTCAATTCTCGAGTGGATAAGGTGGGCGGGATGCCAAAATGCAAGGGAATAAAATAAAGCAAAAGTCACCCGATGGAAACCTTGGGCGGCTCTGATAGGATGTGAACCCAAAAGCCATTTCAAATGAGGTAGTTATCGTGGCAAAGCCAGGCGCGACCGGGATCACCCGCATCATCAACGCAACCGGTTACAGCATGAAAGGTCTCAAATCGGCCTGGGTCAACGAGGCCGCCTTCCGTCAGGAGCTGCTGCTCATCCTGCTGCTGATGCCGCTGGCATTCTGGATAGGTGACTCCCTCAACGAGATCCTGCTGCTCGTCTGCATCAGCTGGTTGGTGGTGATCGTCGAGGTGCTCAATTCCGCCGTGGAGGCGGTGGTGGATCGCATCGGCTCCGAGCATCACGAACTCTCGGGCCGCGCCAAGGATCTGGGCTCCGCCGCCGTCTTCATCGCCCTGGCCCTCAATGCCCTGGTGTGGGGCGCCCTGGTGGGCCGCAACCTGCTGGGCTGGTGGTAGGTTGCGAGAGCAACCTTTCTCCTGACATAAAAAAGCCCGTCATCACGACGGGCTTTTTGCTGCGCAGATAAGGGCTTATCAGTGCAGGATCCGGGCACGGATGGTGCCATTGATCTCTTTGAGACGGGCCAGGGCCTTCTCGCTGTGCTCGGTTTCGACGTCGATGACCACGTAACCGATCTCGCTGCTGGTCTGCAGGTACTGACCGGCGATGTTGATCCCCTCGTCGGCGAAGATCTGGTTGATCTGGTTCATCACGCCGGGCTGGTTGCGGTGAATGTGCAACAGGCGGCTGGAGCCCTTGTGGCCGGGCAGGGAGACTTCCGGGAAGTTGACCGCGGAGAGGGTGGAGCCGTTGTCGGAGTATTTGACCAGCTTGTTGGCCACTTCCAGACCGATGTTCTCCTGGGCTTCCTGGGTGGAGCCGCCGATGTGGGGGGTCAGGATCACGTTGTCCAGGCCGCGCAGCGGGGTGAGGAACTCCTCGTCGTTGGACTTGGGCTCCACCGGGAAGACGTCGATGGCGGCGCCGGAGAGGTGGCCGCTCTTGATGACGTCGGCCAGGGCGTCGATGTCCACCACGGTGCCGCGGGAGGCGTTGATGAAGATGGCGCCCGGTTTCATCATGCGCAGTTGCTCTGCACCGATGAGATCCTTGGTGGAGGCGGTTTCCGGTACGTGCAGGCTGATGACGTCAGACATGTTGAGCAGCTCCACCAAGTTTGGCACCTGGATGGCGTTGCCAAGGGAAAGCTTGTTCTCGATGTCGTAGTAGTAGACCTTCATGCCGATCATCTCGGCGATGATGCCAAGCTGGGTGCCGATGTGGCCGTAGCCGATGATGCCGAGCTTCTTGCCGCGGGCTTCGACGCTGCGGTTGGCCAGCTTCTCCCAGACGCCGCGATGGCACTTGGCGTTCTTCTCGGGAATGCCGCGCAGCAGCAGCAGGATCTCCCCCAGTACCAGTTCGGCCACGGAGCGGGTGTTGGAAAAGGGGGCGTTGAAGACGGGGATGCCGCGCACGTGGGCGGCGTTGAGGGAGACCTGGTTGGTGCCGATGCAGAAGCAGCCGATGGCCACCAGCTTGGTGGCGGCATCCAGCACCTTCTCGGTGATCTGGGTGCGTGAACGCAGGCCCACGAAATGCACGTCACGAATGCGCTCGATCAACTCCTCTTCCGACAGGGACGTCTTCAGATATTCCACATTGGTGTAGCCGGCTGCCCGAAAGGTCTCCACCGTATTGGGATGGACTCCCTCCAGCAGCAGTACCTTGATCTTATCCTTGTCCAGCGAAAACTTGGCTGTCATGACGTTCCCTCTATTGTTTTGAAAAATGCGTTCAGGCTTGCAGTGTGAAGAAAACCGTAAAGTAGCAAAAACGTTTGGGAGAGGGAATATTTGTGACGAAAGTCAAATTCTTTGAAGTTATCAACGATTGTTGCAGATGTGCTGCTACAAGCCATTGAGGGATAACCAGAAACGGCGCCATGAGGCGCCGTTGTCCATTTGGGGCAGTCAGATTGACTGACCCGGGCGGGGGCTTGCCCGGAGGGAGAGGTCCGGGGAGCGGGCCTTAGTTGGTGATCACACCCTCGGGGGTGCCGATCAGCACAACGTCGGCGCCACGGTGGGCGAACAGGCCGTTGGTGACCACGCCCACGATGCTGTTGAGGCGGGTTTCCAGAGCCTTGGCATCGGTGATGGCCATGCCCTTGACGTCCAGGATGATGTTGCCGTTGTCGGTCACCACCCCTTCACGCCACACCGGGTTGCCGCCAAGGGCGCGGATCTCGCGGGCCACGTATTCGCGGGCCATGGGGATCACTTCCACCGGCAGGGGGAAGGTGCCCAGCACGTCGACGGTCTTGGTGTTGTCGATGATGCAGATGAACTGGTCGGCCACGGCGGCGACGATCTTCTCGCGGGTCAGGGCGGCACCGCCCCCCTTGATCATGTCGCGACTGGCGTTGATCTCGTCGGCACCATCCACGTAGACGGAGAGGGCATCGATGTCGTTGAGGTCAAACACCGGGATGCCGAGACCCTTGAGGCGCTCGGTGGAGGCGATGGAGCTCGACACCGCGCCCTTGATCTGGTCTTTCATGGTCGCCAGTGCGTCGATGAAGTGATTGACGGTAGAGCCGGTGCCCACCCCGATGATGGTGCCGGGTACCACGTATTTGAGCGCAGCCCAACCGGCCGCCTTCTTCATTTCATCTTGAGTCATGATGGATCCTTATGGAAAAAGCGGGCGCATTATATCCAAGCATCCCCCCCAGAGCGACCATGGTGCTCACGTTCCGGCGCAAAAATCCTCAAGATGTAAATCGTTTGCCTGTTTATTGAACCGAAGGGGGCGCCCCCGCCTCATCAGGCAAAGTGCCAGCTGCGGCTGGGGGTGATGATCTGGGGGAGCGGCACGTCCCACTGCTCCCGGGGGACGGCATCCACCTGCTGGCAGTCGTGGGCGAGCCCCAGAGGTCTTGGGCCGAGCTGGTGCTCGTGCCAGCAGGCGAGGGTGCGATCGTAGTAGCCGCCCCCCATGCCGAGGCGGTTGCCAGCCTCATCGAAGGCCACCAGCGGGGTGCAGATGATGTCCAGCATGCTGTGGGGCAGCACCTGCTGCACGTCGAGCTCGGGCTCGGCGATGCCGTAGCGGTTGCGGGTCATGGGGGTGGTGGCGGTGTAGCGCAAGAAGAGCAGGTGACCCGGGGTGAAGGGGTGTAGCACCGGCAGGTAGACCTCCTTTTGCCGGGCCCACAGCCAGTGGATGGCGGGCAGGGGATCGAGCTCCCCATCGTTGGCCAGATAGAGGGCGATGCGCCTGGCCGCGAGGATGCCGGGGTGTTCCTGGAAGCGCTCGACCAGCTGCTGGGCCGCCGCCTGCTGCTCGGCCTGGCTAAGGCTTTTTCTGCGCTGGCGAATGAGCTGGCGCAGGTTCTGGCGTTCGGGTTGGGTATCCGGCATGGGGACTCCTGGGCAAAGGTGGGCTGGCGCTACCTTAGCAAGGGGCCGACGGGATGAAAAGCCGATGGCGGGGCCGCCAGCCGGGCGGCCCCTGAGGTCGGGCGTCAGGAACGGTGGGGGGCGGGAGCCACTGCGCCCATCTGGTGCTTGAGGAAAACGGCCACGATGGCGGCCAGGGCCAGCGCCATGGGGTAGAAGCTCATGCTCACGACCAGGATCGGCGAGAGGGCGAAGATGGAACCCAGCAGCAGCGCCTGGGCGCCCCAGGGAATCAGCCCCTGTACCACGCAGGAGAAGATGTCCAGCATGGAGGCGGCGCGGCGCGGGGTGACCCCGTGATGGTCCGCCAGATCCCTGGCCACCTTGCTCGCGACTATGATGGCCACGGTGTTGTTGGCGGTGCACAGGTTGGTGAGGCTCACCACGCCGGCGATGCCGAGCTCGGCCGCCTTTTCGTTCTGCTCGCCATCGTGGTGGCGGGTGAAGCGGGCAATCAGGGCGGCGATGCGCTCACTTATCCATGCGAGCCCCCCCTGGCGTTCCATCAGGGCACCCAGACCGCCGATGAGCATGGAGAGCAGGAAGATCTCCTGCATGCTGGTAAAGCCCTGATAGATGTCCTTGCTGAACTGGCCGAGGGAGTAGCTGCCAAGCAGCCCCACGCCACCGGCCGCCAGGATGCCGAGCCCCAGTACCATGAAGACGTTCATGCCAGAGAGGGCCAGCACCAGGATCAGCAGATAGGGGGCGACCTTGAGCAAGTCCGCCCCGGCGGTGGGGGCCGGCGCTTCACCGGTGGAGCCCAGCACCAGATAGAGCAGGATCACCAGCACGGCGGCGGGGGCGGCAATCTTGATGTTCTCGCGAAACTTGTCCTTCATCTCGCAGCCCTGGCTGCGGGTGGCGGCGATGGTGGTGTCGGAGATGATGGAGAGGTTGTCCCCGAACATGGCGCCGGAGAGGATGGTCCCCGCCATCAGCATCGGATCGATGCCGGCGGCCTGGGCGACGCCCAGCGCCACCGGTGCCACGGCGCCGATGGTGCCCATGGAGGTACCCATGGCGGTGGCAATGAAGGCAGAGATGAGGAAGAGCCCCGGCAGCAGGCACCAGCCCGGAATGAGGGAGAGGCCGAGGGCGACCGTGGCATCCACCCCACCGGTGGCCTTGGCCACGGTGGCGAAGGCGCCCGCCAGCAAATAGATGAGGCACATAGCCATGATGTTGCTCTCGCCCACCCCCTTGAAGAAGGTCTCGAGGTTCTTGTTGAACCCCTCGCGTCCCATCAGCAGGGCCAGCATGACGGCAGGCAGGGAGGCAACGGGGGCGGGGAGCTGGTAGAAGGCAAACTCGACCCCCTGCAGGGTCAGCCAGGTACCGGTTCCGATGAAGAGGGCAAGAAAGACCAGAAGGGGCAGCAGGGCTCTGGCACGGGGTTGGGTCTGGATCATGTGTTCCTCGAAACTTGAACAATGACCTCCTGTCGTTGCCTGTGGCGCCTCCGGGGTGGGCACAGGGCGGGCATCCTGCCACCATGGGGGGCCAACAGTAGTGAGTCGGCCCGCCCGGGTCAAGATAGCCGTCCAGATGGATGGGGCTTTTTGCTTCGTGATTCTGACTTGTCTGGTTATTCCGTTATTTATTCTGTTTTTAATGAATTTATCGTTTAAATGTCGGGGTGGTTTGGCGGGCCAGATCGGGCTTTTCAAAGGGGGCGCGGGCTGGTAAAACGGTCTCTTTCCATAATAAAGAGATGAGAGGGTGGAGATGGACAATCCGATCCGTGTGGCCGTGATGGGCTGTAATGGTCGTATGGGCAAGGTGCTGCTGGAGGCTATCGCCAACGCCGAGGGCGTGGTGGTGGGAGCGGCGCTGGAACGACCGGGCTCTGCCGTGATCGGTCTGGATGCGGGTGAACTCAACGGCCTGGGGCGCCTTGGCGTCATCATCAGCGACAGTCTGGAGAAGGTGAAGGACGAGTTCGATCTCATCATCGACTTCACCCGCCCCGAGGTGACCCTGGCGAACCTCGCCTTTGCACTGGCTCATGGCAAGCAGATGGTGATCGGCACCACCGGCTTTGACGAGGCGGGCAAGGCGGCCCTGCACGAGGCCGGCAAGCAGATCGGCATCGTCTTCGCCTCCAACTACTCGGTCGGGGTCAACCTGGTGTTCAAGTTGTTGGAGCAGGCGGCCAGGGTGATGGGGGAGTACACCGACATCGAGATCATCGAGGGGCACCACAGACACAAGGTGGATGCTCCGTCCGGCACCGCGCTCTCCATGGGAGAAGTGGTGGCGAAAACCCTGGGCCGGGATCTCAAAGAGTGCGCCGTCTATGGTCGTGAGGGGATCACCGGTGAGCGGGATCGGAACACCATCGGCTTTGCCACCATCCGCGCCGGCGATCTGGTGGGGGAGCACACCGTCATGTTCGCCGACATCGGCGAGCGGGTCGAGATCAGCCACAAGGCTTCCAGCCGTCTGACCTTCGCCAACGGTGCAGTGCGGGCGGGCAAGTGGCTCGGCCAGCAAGGGGCCGGTCTCTATGACATGCAGGATGTGCTCGGTCTGAAATAAACCGTCTTCAGGGGGAGTGCAGACTCCCGTACTGGTTGCCAAACCCCGGTCCGCCGGGGTTTTTTGTCACTTTTTTGTAGAAATGAGCCTTAATCATCACTTTTTGAGTGAACCTCGCTAAATCCTGCCATTCTTACAAGCCTGCCACCCTCTTGCGACAAAAATGTCATCAAGGGGTAACGGGTTTGGGTCTCAATATTCCCCTGCGGGGGGCATTTCGCCTTGATGTGAAATAGACTAAAAATGCAATCCAAGAAAAACGTTTTCTATTCTTGGCGTTCACTTTTCTGGCTTCAAATGGTATTTTTGCTGTTGTGTTGTTTATTTTTTAATTTTCTATCTTGCTGTTTATTAAGTGGTAAATTTGGTTTTTTGTACGTTGCATGGCATCGGGAGCCGCTTTGTTGTCTGTGTTTGGCTTTTCTTTTTGAAGAGGGGGTTGCAAAGCGAGTGAGTGCATAGATAATGGGTAATGTTGCTTTTTTATTGAATTTAGATGCATTTCAAACGAGAAAAGACGTTGAAATGAGATCGTTTTTAAGTAGAATGCGCCCAATTTGCCAGAAATCTGCCGGGTTCGAGTCCTGTCAAAGACCGGAACCGAGCCCGCAACACCCAGGTAAATTGCTGAATTTAAAGCTAAATAACTGGAGGTTGTCTTGAATCACACTGCATTGCTAGTGCTGGAAGATGGAACTGTGTTCAAAGGCGTGTCGATAGGCGCCGAGGGATGTTCCGTTGGTGAAGTGGTTTTCAACACGTCGATGACGGGTTATCAGGAAATCCTCACAGATCCCTCCTATTCCCGTCAGATCGTTACCCTCACTTACCCCCATATAGGCAACACCGGCACCAACAGCGAAGATGAAGAGTCCAGTCAGGTCCATGCTCAGGGCCTCATCATCCGGGACCTTCCGATACTGGCCTCCAACTTCCGCAATCAGCAATCCCTCTCCGATTACCTCAAGTCCCACAACATCGTTGGCATCGCCGACATCGACACCCGCAAGCTGACCCGCATCCTGCGTGAAAAAGGCGCCCAGGCTGGTTGCATCCTGGCCGGCAAGCAGCTCGATGAAGCCCATGCCCTCGAACAGGCCCGCGCCTTCCCCGGTTTGAAGGGGATGGACCTGGCCAAGGAAGTGACCGTGAGCGAATCCTACAGCTGGACTGAAGGCAGCTGGCAGCTCGGCAAGGGTCACGTCATCCCGGCGGCCGATGAGCTGAAATACCACGTGGTGGCCTACGACTTCGGCGTGAAGCGCAACATCCTGCGCATGCTGGTGGACCGTGGCTGCCGCCTGACCGTGGTGCCGGCCAAGACCCCGGCCGCCGAGGTACTGGCGATGAACCCGGATGGCATCTTCCTCTCCAACGGCCCCGGCGACCCCGAGCCGTGCGACTACGCCATCGAAGCTATCAAGGCTTTCCTTGATACCAGCACCCCGGTGTTCGGTATCTGCCTGGGCCACCAGTTGCTGGGCCTGGCCTCCGGCGCCAAGACCATCAAGATGAAGTTCGGCCACCACGGTGCCAACCACCCGGTGAAGAGTCTGGACGACAACACCGTGATGATCACCGCCCAGAACCACGGCTTTGCGGTGGACGAGCAGACCCTGCCCGAGTGCCTGCGTGCCACCCACGTCTCCCTGTTCGATGGGTCGCTCCAGGGCATCCATCGCACCGACCGTCCGGCCTTCAGCTTCCAGGGTCACCCCGAAGCGAGCCCGGGCCCGCACGATTGTGCCGGTCTGTTCGACCACTTTATTGAATTGATCAAGCAGTATCGCGCCTAAGAGGATAAAGAGAGCCATGCCAAAACGTAACGACCTACAGAGCATCCTGATCCTCGGCGCCGGCCCCATCGTCATCGGTCAGGCCTGCGAATTCGACTACTCCGGCGCCCAGGCGTGCAAGGCCCTGAAAGAAGAGGGCTACCGCGTCATCCTGGTGAACTCCAACCCGGCCACCATCATGACCGACCCGGAGATGGCCGACGCCACCTACATCGAGCCCATCACCTGGGAAGTGGTGCGCGAGATCATCAAGAAAGAGCGCCCGGACGCCATCCTGCCCACCATGGGTGGTCAGACTGCGCTGAACTGCGCCCTAGCGCTGGAGCAGCATGGCGTGCTCAAGGAGTTCGGTGTCGAGATGATCGGCGCCACCGCCGACGCCATCGACAAGGCCGAGGATCGCTCCCGCTTTGACAAGGCCATGCGCAGCATCGGTCTCGAGTGCCCCCGTGCCGGCATCGCCCACAACATGGAAGAGGCCTGGGGCGTGCAGCAGATGGTAGGCTTCCCCTGCATCATCCGTCCTTCCTTTACCATGGGTGGCTCGGGCGGCGGCATCGCCTACAACACCGAAGAGTTCGTGGAGATCTGCGAACGCGGTCTGGATCTCTCCCCGACCAAGGAGCTGCTCATCGACGAGTCGCTCATCGGCTGGAAAGAGTACGAGATGGAAGTGGTGCGGGATCGCAACGACAACTGCATCATCGTCTGCGCCATCGAAAACTTCGACCCCATGGGCATCCACACCGGTGACTCCATCACGGTCGCGCCAGCCCAGACGCTGACCGACAAGGAGTACCAGATCATGCGCAACGCCTCCATGGCGGTGCTGCGCGAGATCGGTGTCGAGACCGGCGGCTCCAACGTCCAGTTCGGCATCAACCCCAAAGACGGCCGCATGGTCATCATCGAGATGAACCCGCGGGTGTCGCGCTCCTCTGCGCTGGCCTCCAAGGCGACCGGCTTCCCCATCGCCAAGATCGCCGCCAAGCTCGCCATCGGTTACACCCTGGACGAGCTGATGAACGACATCACCGGCGGTCGCACCCCGGCCTCCTTCGAGCCGGCCATCGACTACGTGGTGACCAAGGTGCCGCGCTTCAACTTCGAGAAGTTCGCCGGCGCCAACGACCGTCTGACCACTCAGATGAAGTCCGTGGGTGAAGTGATGGCCATCGGCCGCAACTTCCAGGAGTCCCTGCACAAGGCCCTGCGTGGTCTCGAGACCGGCAAGACCGGCTTCGACCCCATGGTTGACCTGAACGCCCCCGACTCCCTGACCCGCATCCGTCACGAGCTGCAGGATGCCGGTGCCGAGCGCATCTTCTACATCGCCGACGCCTTCCGCGCCGGCCTCTCCATGGATGGCGTGTTCAAGCTGACCAAGATTGACCCCTGGTTCCTGGTGCAGATTGAAGAGCTGGTGAAACTGGAAGAGCAGGTGAAAGAGCGCGGCATGGCCGGTCTTGACGCCGACTTCCTGCGCGCCCTCAAGCGCAAAGGCTTTGCCGACGCCCGTCTGGCCAAGATCCTAGGCGTGGCCGAAGGTGAAGTGCGTAAATTGCGTGCCCGCCACAACATCTTCCCGGTCTACAAGCGGGTCGATACCTGCGCGGCCGAGTTCGCCACCAACACCGCCTACATGTACTCCAGCTACGACGAAGAGTGCGAGGCCAACCCCACCAACCGCGACAAGATCATGGTCATCGGTGGCGGCCCGAACCGTATCGGTCAGGGCATCGAGTTCGACTATTGCTGCGTACACGCGGCCCTGGCCCTGCGCGAAGACGGTTACGAGACCATCATGGTCAACTGCAACCCGGAAACCGTCTCCACCGACTACGACACTTCCGACCGTCTCTACTTCGAGCCGGTGACCCTGGAAGACGTGCTGGAAATCGTGCGGGTCGAGCAGCCCAAGGGCGTCATCGTCCAGTACGGCGGCCAGACTCCGCTGAAACTGGCGCGGGCATTGGAAGCGAACGGCGTGCCGGTCATCGGGACCAGCCCGGATGCCATCGACCGCGCGGAAGACCGCGAGCGCTTCCAGTCCGCCGTCGAGCGCCTGGGGCTCAAGCAGCCGGAAAACGGCACCGTCACCGCCCTGGAGCAGGCCGTGCAACTGGCCACGCGCATCACCTACCCGCTGGTGGTTCGCCCCTCCTACGTGCTGGGTGGCCGCGCCATGGAAATCGTCTATGACGAGCAGGACCTGCGCCGCTACTTCGCCGAGGCAGTGAGCGTCTCCAACGAGTCGCCTGTGCTGCTGGACCGCTTCCTGGACGACGCCACCGAGGTGGACGTGGACGCCATCTGCGACGGCGTTGACGTGGTTATCGGCGGCATCATGGAGCACATCGAACAGGCCGGTATCCACTCCGGTGACTCCGCCTGCTCCCTGCCGCCCTACACCCTGTCCAAGTCCATCCAGGACGAGATGCGCGAGCAGGTACGCAAGCTGGCGCTGGAACTCGGCGTGGTCGGTCTGATGAACGTGCAGTTCGCGGTGAAAGACAACGAGATCTACCTCATCGAGGTGAACCCCCGTGCCGCCCGTACCGTGCCGTTTGTCTCCAAGGCCACCGGTGCCCCGCTGGCCAAGATTGCCGCCCGCGTCATGGCCGGTCAGAGCCTGAAAGAACAGGGCTTTACCACCGAGATCATCCCGCCCTACTACTCGGTGAAGGAAGTGGTACTGCCGTTCGCCAAGTTCCCGGGTGTGGACCCGCTGCTGGGGCCGGAAATGCGCTCCACCGGTGAAGTCATGGGAGTGGGCAGCAGCTTCGCCGAGGCCTATGCCAAGGCGCAGCTGGGTGCCGGTCACCAGGTACCGAGCGAAGGTCGCGCCCTCTTGTCCGTTCGCCACGGCGACAAGGAACGGGTGGTCAACCTGGCCGCCAAGCTGCTGGAGCTGGGTTATGACCTCGACGCCACCCACGGCACCGCCGTGACCTTGGGCGAGGCGAGCATCAACCCGCGTCTGGTCAACAAGGTGCACGAGGGTCGCCCGCACATTCTGGATCGCATCAAGAATGGCGAGTACACCTATATCGTCAACACCGCCGAGGGTCGTCAGGCCATCGAGGACTCCAAGCAGCTGCGCCGTGGCGCCCTGCAGCACAAGGTGGCCTACACCACCACGCTGCACGCGGCCTTCGCCACCTGCATGGCCATCAGCGTGGATGCCACCGCCAATGTGAACTCAGTGCAGGAGCTGCATGAGAAGGTGAACAACCGCTAAGAGCTCCGGCAGCACGCTGCCCGCTCGATGCACGCAAACCCCGCCAGCGATGGCGGGGTTTTTTATTGCCTGCGCCCTGCCACTTCCGGGGAAACGCCTTCAAGGAAGATGGGTGAAATGGCGAATAAATCATCATGGGTGGTGATACTCACCCCATGAATGGACTTTCACTGCATCAATATTGCTGAATTGGCATGATGGGGTGCAATCTTCGCAATCTCTCGCCCCCACGACCTCCCTATACTGGGTGCTCATACAAACAAGGTCGTCTGCGCCGACACACCGAAAGGTGGCGTGCGAGAGATCAGCGCCCGCAGCCCGATCCGGCTGCCGTGGCCGGCCCCGGTGACCGACGGGGGCCGCAGGAAAACCGGTCGCGGGGTTACCGCCGCGCGACTCGTCAGGGACGGTGTTACCGCACCAACCCGCTTCCTCTCCTTGCCCCACCCGCCTGTCGGCCCGGTCGTCCGGTGCCTCGCCCATCCGTCAAGGGAATCTGAATATGAGCTTCGATCATCGCAAATACCGCCGTGCCCCCGTGATCAACCTGGCGGATCGCCAGTGGCCCAACCGGGTACTGGAGCGGGCACCGCTCTGGTGCGCCGTGGACCTGCGCGATGGCAACCAGGCGCTGGTCGAGCCCATGACGGTGGCCCAGAAGCTGCAAATGTGGGCGCTGATGACCCACATCGGCTTCAAGCACATCGAGGTGGGTTTCCCGGCGGCCTCCCAGCCCGACTTCGATTTTGTGCGCGAACTCATCGAGCGCAACCTCATCCCCGATGACGTCACCATCCAGGTGCTGGTGCAGGCCCGGGAAGATCTCATTGCCCGCACCTTCGAGGCCCTCAAGGGGGCGAAGCGGGCCATCGTTCACGTCTACAACTCGGTCAACCCGACCCAGCGCAACTATGTGTTCAACTCAGGCAAGGACGGGGTCAAGGCCATCGCCGTGCAGGGGGCGCGCTGGGTGCGGGAGTATGCGGCCCGCAATCCGGGCACCGAGTGGAGTTTCCAGTATTCCCCGGAGAGTTTCAGCAGCACCGAGGTGGAGTTCGCCGTCGAGGTGTGTGACGCCGTCATCGACGAGTGGCGCGCCGCTGCCCGCCCGATGATCCTGAACCTCCCCGCCACGGTGGAGGTGAGCACCCCCAATGTGTTTGCGGATCAGGTGGAGTGGTTCTGCCGACACCTCAAGGCGCGACCCGAGGTGAGCATCTCCATCCACACCCACAACGACAGAGGCTGCGGGGTGGCCGCCGCCGAGCTGGCAGTGCTGGCGGGGGCGGATCGCATCGAGGGCACCCTGCTCGGCAACGGGGAGCGCACCGGCAACATGGACATCGTCACCATGGCCATGAACCTCTACAGCCAGGGGATTGACCCCGAGCTGGACCTGTCCGACATGGATGCCATCGTCGCCACCGTGGGGGCCTGCACCCAGATTGCCCTGCACCCTCGCCACCCCTATGCCGGCGAGCTGGTCTACACGGCGTTTTCCGGCAGCCACCAGGACGCCATCCGCAAGTCTCTCGCGGCAGAAAAACCGGATCACTACTGGGATGTGGCTTACCTGCCCATCGATCCTGCCGATCTCGGTCGCAGCTACGAGGCGGTGATCCGCATCAACAGCCAGTCCGGCAAGGGAGGGGTGACCTATCTGCTGGAGCGTGACCTCGGTCTGCAACTGCCGCGCTGGCTGCAAATCGACTTCAGCCGCCGGGTGCAGGCCGAGGCTGAGGCGAGCAGCAGCGAAATCAGCCCGGAGCAGATCCGCACCCTGTTCGAGCAGCACTATCTCGAGCCTGCCCACGGCTATCACATCGGGCGCTTCCAGCTCGGTCATGACAGTCAGGAGAGCCTGCGCCTGGAGTTGCAGACCCCCCACGGCACCCTGCAACTGTGCGGTGAAGGGGAGGGAGCCATCACAGCCCTGGTCAACGGCTGGCAGCGTCAGACCGGCATGCACATCGATGTGCTGGATTACTCCGAGCATGCGCTCACCGCCGGCACCGAATCCCGCGCCGCCGCCTATGTGCTGCTGAGCGTCGAGGGCACCCGGATGTGTGGCGTCGCCGTCGGTCGCGACGTGGTCAACGCCTCCCTGCAGGCGGTGATCAACGGCGCCGCTCAGCATCAGGCCCTGCGCCAGAGCGCCTGAGGCGGCACTGCCCGCCTGCCGTGAGGGCGAGCAGGGAAGGGCCGCCCACTCCGATGTCACGGCAGATCGCGCCGTCCCTGTTGCAACAATCCCCTGACCCATATGGTGAGGGGATTGTTTTTTATGGAAAAATCGGCCCACAATATCAGTGATTTGCCACCAGGAATGCCGTCGGGGTTCGCTGGCGATGGCAGCCAATGGCTGTCATTCGGGATAGAAGACATGCGCGCTTGGAGCCCAAAACATGATGAAGACTCCCCTCAGGTTATCCGTTCACCCCGCCCGGTTCTTCTCGCTTCCTCCCTGCCGTCGTCTCGCGCTGGTGAGCCTGCCCTGTCTGCTGCTGCTGACGGGGATCCTGGCCGGGGCCAGTTTTGATCCCCTGGCGGAGCACAACCTCTATACCGTCGGGGCTCTGGCCGAAGCGCTCAACGTGTTGACCCTGCTGTTCATGTTCTGGGTGGTGCAGTGTGCCCAGATCACCTTGAAAACCTATCTCTCCCTCACCGGCGGGCTGACCCTCTGGCTCGTCTCCGGCGTCATCGATCTGATGGATGAGGCCTATTTCCAGCCCTGGTGGCTCTCCACGGTGGAAGATAGCCTGCGCACGATCGGCATGCTGGCCTCGGCCTGGGGTGTGCTGCTGATGGTGCAGCAGATGTATGGCACCCAGATACGGCTCTCCTCCCTCGCCATGTCAGACGAGCTGACCGGGCTCTCCAATCGCCGGGCGTTTCGCGCCGTGCTGGAGGCGCACGGAGAGGAGGGGACGCCGCTCCTGCTGCTGGATCTCGATCACTTCAAGCTGATCAACGATCGCTATGGCCACGCCATCGGCGACAATGTACTGCGTGAATTCAGCACCCTGCTGCGCCAGCTCTGCCCATTGGATGGGGTGGTGGCACGCCTTGGGGGAGAGGAGTTTGCCATCTGGCTGCCCGGCATGACGGGCGACAAGGCCCGTGCGCTGGCGGAGCAGATAAGGTGCGCGACCGAAGAGCTGGTCTCAGGTGACGGGGTAAGATTCACCGTGAGCCTTGCCCTGGGTATCAGCCAGAGCGGGGAGGGGGTGGATGCTCTGCTCCAGCGCACCGATCTCGCCCTCTATCAGGCCAAGCACCTGGGACGCAACCGGGTGGAGCTGGCGTGATGACGCCAGGGAATGCCGCAGCCAGCGGGCCAGCAGGTTCATCCGCCTTCATCTTGTCAGACTTGTTCCCTACAATGTCCGCCTCCATGCATTCGAGCCCTCTCATTCGCGATGAGGGGCAGGTCCCGCTCTTCAGGAAGCCTTCATGATCCCCTCTCACTCCTTGTTTGATGCCCATTGGCGCTGGCTGTCACTGCTTTCCCTTGCCCTGCTGTCGGGTTGTGCCAGCGAGCCTCCCGCCCCGACCAGCCCGGCGACGCCGGCGGGGCGCCCCATTCCCAAGGCGATGCAGCCGCAAAAACCGGCCGACATGAAGAGCCGCATCGTGCGCTTCCTGCCGCGCAACGTGGTGGACAAGCCGGGCTGGGCCAATGACGTGGTGACGGCGCTCACCACCCAGGGGCTGACGGTGAGCGATCACAACGTCTGCAGCGTGCTGGCGGTGGCGGAGCAGGAGGCGACCTATCAGGCGGACCCCGTGGTGCCCAACCTCAACAAGATTGCCTGGAAGGAGATCAATGCCCGGGCCGGCAAGCTGCTCATCCCCGAGTTCATGGTGCGCACGGCCCTCTCCATCCAATCCCCCACCGGCAAGAGCTATGCCGAGCGCATCGACAAACTTCGCACCGAGCGGGAGATGAGCGAGATCTTCGAAGACATGATAGGCAGCGTCCCCATGGGCAAGCAGCTCTTTGGCAATCTCAACCCGGTACGCACCGGCGGCCCCATGCAGGTGAGCGTCGCCTTTGCTGAGGCCAACGCCCGTGGGTACCCCTATCCCGTGAAGGAGTCCATTCGCCACGAGGTGTTCACTCGTCGCGGCGGCATCTGGTTTGGCACCAAACACATCTTCGGCTATCCCGCCGACTACCCGGATACCCTCTATCGCTTCGCCGACTTCAATGCGGGCTGGTACGCGAGCCGCAATGCGGCCTTCCAGGCGGCGGTAAGCCGGGTGAGTGGCAAGCCCCTGGCCCTGGACGGGGATCTCATCCGTTACGACTCGGATTTGCCCGGCAAGACCGAGCTCGCAGTGCACAGCATCGCCAGCCGCGTCAACATGAGCAAACAGGCTATTCACCAGAGCCTGAAGCTGGGGGACAGCAGCGACTTTGCCAAAAGCGATCTCTACCACAGGGTCTTCGCCTTGGCCGACAAACAGGCCGGGACACGGCAACCCCGCGCCATCTTGCCCGGTATCCAGCTAAAGAGCCCCAAGATCACCCGCAACCTCACCACAGCCTGGTTTGCCAAGCGGGTGGATGAGCGCGAGCAGCGCTGTGTGCAGAAGATGGCAACGATCCGCTGATTTGCAGAAATAATAAAGGCGGCCAATTGGCCGCCTTTGTTTTATGCCTCCGTCGTTCAGCCTTCCCATCTACTTCATCAGCGCTCTGGTCCCTCTGCATGTGGGGAATTCACGGCATCCCCAGAACGGTTTTCCCTTGTTGTCACCTCGACCGGCAGTGCGCAGCACCATGGGGTTGCCACACCTTGGGCACATGGGGCTCTGGAGGTTCGCCGGATAAATGGCCGTTGGCGGTGCTGGGTGGTGAGCGCTCGGCACGCTGGCTGGCACAGGCTTGGTGGGGGCTTTCCCGTGGCGGGCCTTGAGCTGTGCCACATGCTGTCTGTGAGTCTGCCAGTTGGCGGCAAGTCGCCCTTGTTGAATGGTGTCGACAACGCGAGCGACCTCGTTCTCGGCCAATACCGGCGTGGTTATACCCTTGACGTAGCGAATGAGCCCGCGGTTCATCACGTTGTCCGGCATAGGGGTCTTGAAGGTGCAGTCGCCGATAAAGAAGATGACGGAGTGAAGCTGGTTGTCTGAGAGCCCCAGCAGGGATTTGAGGGTCATCATGTGCAGGTGGTTCTGATGCAGCGGGTTCTGGAAGCTGTGCTTGCGGCGATAGATCTGCTGGGTCCAGCTTTTCTGGGTCGGGTTGCCGAATATCCAACCCTTCATGTTCTTGGTCTCAATCACGAATAGCCCGAAGCGGGAGACGATCACGTGATCGATCTGGGTGCTGCCCTGGGGGGTGGGCAGGGTCACGTCCTTGAGCAGGCGATATTCCCGCTTGTCGAGAAATAGCCGAATACAGAGATTGATAAACCACTCCCCGACCATCCCTTTGAACCAGGCCGTTTTGAGCAGGGTGGCAATCAACAGCAGTGGCAGGAAAAACCAGAGCTGAGTCAGCAGCGGCGCTATGGCAGCAGTGATATCCATGTGATTTAGCCTTCACAGATCCCGGTCAGGGATGGGTCTCGATGGGGATGATGCTGCGACACTTGGGGTATTCGGGGCAGCCCCAGAAGCTGTTGCCCTTGGTATCTCCCCGTTTGCTGGTCCTCAGTACCATGGTTGTGCCGCATTTTGGACAAACCGGTGCTGTACCTGCATGGGCGGCCACGTTGTCCTGCGGGTCACTGTCGCTTGCGACGCGCTCCAACGTGATGCGCACCTCCTCGCTCACCCGAATAATGCGCTGGGCTTCATCGTAGGCATCGCGGTACAGCTCACTGTCATCCGCCCGTCGGATCAACACCCCCATCTCGTTGTTGTTCACCTGGCTGAATTCGTAGAGGTTCAGGCTGGTGACAATGCACATCTCCTCATTGAGGTAGCACTTGGCATGGAGATTTTTGCAAAAGCTGGTGCGGATATAGGTGAGCTCCTTGAGCCAGCTGATCTCTTCCGGTTGGAGTTCGCTCTTGCCATAGACGATCCGCACATCGATCTTGAGCCGGTTCTTGTCGGTCAGCAGCTCCTTGATCCTGTCATTGAGTTTGAGAAAGGGGCTGATCAGGATTAACCGCTCCTTGGCATCTTTTATCAGCTCTTCGAGGAAATAGTTGGTTGCGCTGGTATTCAGAAATTTGGCCATAACAAGCTCCCTGTCCCTGGAAATGTCATGTGTTCTCTGCTCAACAGTAGGCAGTCAGCCTGACCACAATCCCCGGCGTGGTTCTGCTTTACGTCTTCACCCACCGTCCGTATCCCCATGCTAGGAGATACAGGTGGGACCTCATAGCGGCAATGGAGTCAAATGTGCGTTCAGTCAGAGATTTGGTGATGGGGACGGTTCATGTCGCCTTGCTGCGCTAAAAACTCATCGCCAGTCCGATGGAGTAGCCGCTGGTACTGTTGCTGAACATATAGCGGGCCACCAGCCGGGTGCGGGTGATGAAGATGTCGTACTTGCTGCTGTCGAGTTCGAGGCCAAGTCCCAGGGAGTTGAGGCTGTTGAAACCGAGCAGCCCCCGTTGCTGCCCCAGGTATTCGGTTCTGGCCCCTTCCAGCACGTAGCGAAGGGGCCTGTCCAGCAGGGTCCAGTCCCAGAGGGGAGCACGACGGCGCAGGTAAAGCCCGAGGTTTTCCGCATCGGCCTGACCGCTGACGCTCTCGGCGGTGCCGGTGAAGCTTTGCAGATGCTGGTAGGAGTAGCGCAGCTCGGCATCGATGTCCTGGGCGGCGGAGAAGAGCTCATAGTCCAGCATCAATGAGCCGCCGAGGCCATAGACATTGAGGGTGCCGCCGTCGAGGAAGTCCAGACTCTTGCCGCTCCTGTGCTCGAGCAGGGCGGCCCCGATGCGAAGGTCGCTGGCCACCGTGCCCAGGGTGACATTGGCGATGGGCCGCAGCACCAGATTGCCACCAAAGCGATCCCGGTGGACGCCGACATCCCAGCCGATGCCGCCGGTGGCGCTCAGGCTGTTCCATTTGGTGGGAATGGTGCGGGTCTCGTTGCCATCGGTGAACACGAACTGGGGATCGTAGCGGCTGTAGCCCAGGGTGCCCTCCAGATAGAGGGGAACATCCTCGCTCAGGGTAGCGCCACCCCCGAGCTGGGTGATGGTGAGGGCAGAGGTGTCGTTGGTGCCGCTGCCGATATTCAGGTTGCTGGCGGTGATATCCGGCACCACGGCGTAGCTCATGAGGGAGACGACGGCGTTGGCGCGCTGTTGCACCAGGCTCTCGTCGCTGGCACGGGCCTTTGTCACAAGACCGGCAGAGACGCCGGCAATAACCGCCAGCAAGGAAAGTGTGTGAGAAGAGAGCTGTCTTGCCATACCTGGCTCCATGAGTACCCCGTCCATCGGGGCATGTTCACACTGTAACGGGTTTCATCTGGCTTGGCAGCCTGGCAAGGGCTGGCCCGTCCTGTTTTGGGCGTGCGCATTGGGCCGCGAGAAGGGTGAACCGCTGGGCAGAAATCACAGACATTAATTTATTGTTCAGTTCCCCGGGTGTATAAGAGGCCTCCAATACGAACATTGGGGTGGTAGCAGGGATGGATTACCAGACGGGGCCTTCGGGTCATCTTGACGAATGCGCATTACGTTGATGGGAGTCACACCAGATGCAGGACATGCTGCTTGCCATATGGCATCAGGATTTTGATCAGCTTATACAAATGCAGGCAATCGGTCTGCTCGTCACCTGTCTGGTGGTGATCCTCTTCCTTGAATCGAGCTTCGTCTTTCTGCCCCTGCCCGGTGACAGCCTGGTGCTGCTGGCGGGCGGTCTGGTGGGCATGGGGGTGCTGGGGCCCGAGGTGACCTTGCTCTATCTGCCGCTCGCAGCCGGGATAGGGAGCGTGCTCGCCTACTGGCAGGGGCAGGCACTGCATGGCACCCGTTTCATGGGCCATGTGGAGCGAATGATCCCGGAAGGGAGCCTGCCCAGGGCCTCCCGACTGCTGGATCGTTACGGCTTCTGGGCCATGTTCGTCTCCCGTTTCATCCCCTTCGTGAGAGTGTTGACTCCCATGTTGATGGGAGTCTCCCGCCTGCACCTGCTGCGGGTGGCCGTGGCGAGTTTTGCCAGCGCCTTCCTCTGGTCCCTGGTGCTGAGCATGGCCGGCAAGATGGTGATGGCGACCCCGGTCTTTGCCCATCATCAGGAGCTGCTGACCAAGTGCCTGCTTGTCACCTCTTTCGGGCTGTTCGTCATCGCGGTGGCGGCCATCGGCATGCGGCTGCTCAAGCGTCCGAGCAAGCGGGTGCGCTGATCTCACTGCCCGGGCTGCGCCTGCTGCCGCGTCTGGCGGGCGCAGCCCCCGGAAAAATACAGGCCATTTGAGGCGGCATTCCTGTCGCCTATCTGTTACACTTCGCGCCCGCCATTTTCCGGCTCATCTTCTGATCTGATGTCAGACCCAGCCGTCCTTGGCTCCACGCCTCGCCGATGCCAGGCCACACGCCGGCCCAGGCCACCCACGCCAACTACAGCTCCGCTGGAACACAGGAACCCAACATGAGATTTGAATCGTTCGATTTTGCCCCCGAGATTTTGCGCGCCATCTCAGATTGCGGTTATCAGGAGATGACCCCTGTGCAGAGCCAGGCCATCCCGGCCATTCGCCGTGGTCGCGATGTGCTGGCCAGTGCCCAGACCGGCACCGGCAAGACAGCCGCCTTTGCGTTGCCCATCCTGCAACGCCTGGTAGACAACCCGGCGCCGGTGCAGCCTTCCAATGCCCGCGTGCTGATCCTGACCCCGACCCGCGAGCTGGCAGCCCAGGTGGCGAGCAATATCAACGATTTCGCCAAGTATCTTGATATCACTACCCTCACCATCGTGGGTGGCGGCAAACAGGATGTGCAGGCCAAGAAGCTCAAAGCGGGCGCACACATCATAGTGGCCACCCCTGGCCGTCTGCTCGAGCACCTCACCGCCTGCAACCTGAGCCTCTCCGGGGTCGAGACTCTGGTGCTGGACGAGGCGGATCGCATCCTCGACATGGGCTTTAGCGCCGATGTGCAGCAGATCCTGCAGGCGGTCAACAAGACCCGCCAGAACCTGCTCTTCTCCGCCACCTTCTCCGAGGCGGTGAAAAAGCTGGCCAACCTCATGCTGGATAAACCCCAGGTGGTGGCCGTCGACAAGCAGAACTCTACTGCCGACACCGTGAGCCACACCGTCTATCCGGTGGAACAGAAGCGCAAGCGCGAGCTGCTCTCCGAGCTTATCGGCAAGCAGAACTGGCAGCAGGTGCTGGTGTTTGCCAGCACCCGCGAGAGCTGCGATGAACTGGTGGAGGAGCTCAACCTCGACGGCATCAAGTCTGCCGTGGTGCACGGTGACAAGGCCCAGGGGAGCCGTCGCCGCGCCTTGCGTGAATTCACCGAAGGCAAGCTGCGGGTGCTGGTGGCCACCGAGGTGGCCGCCCGCGGCCTGGACATTCCGAGCCTGGAATACGTGGTCAACTATGATCTGCCGTTCCTCGCGGAAGATTACGTGCACCGTATCGGCCGAACCGGTCGCGCTGGCAAGAGCGGCATGGCCATCTCCTTCGTCAGTCGCGAGGAGGAGCGCACCCTGCTGGAGATCGAGGCCCTCATCGGCCAGAAGATCCGCCGCATCATGGTGCCGGGTTACGAGGTGAGCAGCCGTGACGACCTCATCAAGCAGTTGCAGGAGCGCCGCCGCTTCGGCAAGCGCCCGCAGCGTGAAGACAATGCCGCCGCCCAGGCCATGGCCGAGGCGAAACTGCAAGGCCAGCGTCTCAAGCGTCTGGCGGCGGCCAAGAAGCCCCGTCAGCCGAAATAAGGCAACGTCGCACCCTCCTGGTCGGGGAGGGGCGTTTACTCTCCAAAGGCGCCACTGGCGCCTTTGTGCTGTCGATGACGCGGCCCCTTGGCCGCCCCGTTTCAGAGGATCCGAGATGACCCTTCCTGCTTACAATCAGGCCCTGCTCGAGATGGCCCGCCAGAGCCTGGCGGAGCTGGAGCGCACCGCCGCCCAGAAGACGGGCAAACGCACCCCCGCCCAGGAGAGCCACTTTCTCTGTACCTGGATGGCGGATTCTCTCAAGGAGAAACGCTTCTCCCGGCTGGTGATGGAGGATCTCAAGGCCTGGGTGCAACTGGGGCGGACGCTGGGGGCGGGGGCCGATCTCAAGGGGCTGCTTGAGCGGGTGCAGCGCCAGTATGAGCGTGCCATGCATGAGCCAGTACAGCTGGGGGCGCGCCTGGCCGATCTGCTTTTGGCGCTGGAGGGGGCGGGCTGGCTGGTGTTCACCGACAGCGAACTGAACACCCGGCAGCGGCTGCTGAGCCAGGGGCAATCCAGCCTGATCATCTCGGCCAGCGAGTATCAGGGCCATATCGAGGGAGGTGAGCTGGTCAAGCCCCTCACCCTCTATGTGCGCGGGGACGAGCAGGTACTGGCCGAGGCGGCATTTGCCCGGGGCCTGCTGCTGAGCCAGGGCAACAAGAAAACCACCCTGGTCAAGCACCACAAGGCCTATCGGCTGATGCCGGGCAACGTGCAGCCGGCCCTGGCGCTGCTGGCCTCCTGATCCCGCCTTCTCATCCCGTCACCCGGCCCTGCGCCGGGTTTTTTTATGGCAAATACGCCCCACGGGGTTGCCTGCACGCCCGGGGCCGGGCGGGCAATCTTTGTCGCAGCCAAGGGGCTCCCCCTCTGATGGGGGGCGTCCCCCATATGGAGGGATGGTGGGGTGGTGCTTCTGCTCTAGGGTGGATGGGCCCCAAAGAGGGCCTTAAAGGAAGCAGACCGCCTGACAAGGCGACACTCAATGAATGAGGAAACATGATGAAAGCGACTCCAATTGCTCTGTTGCTGGCCGGCGTGCTGGCGTCCCCGCTCTGCGCCGCCGGACTCGATGCCCGGCTCACCCTGGCGGAGGGCAGCACAGACGATGTGCGCGTCAACCTGACCCTGACCAACACCGGGGAGAAGCCGGTTCGTCTGCTCAAATGGCAACTGCCTGGCAGCGAGGATGCTCCCCTGTTCCAGGTGGAGCGTGACGGCCAGCCGGTGGATTACGAAGGGGCCCTGATCAAGCGGGCCGCACCGAGTGACAAGGACTACCAACTGCTCAAGGCAGGCCAGAGCCTGACAGTGCAGGCGGAGGTCTCCGGTCTCTACGACATGAGTGCCCAGGGCCAGTACAGCATCCGTTACCTGCTGCCGACCGGGAAAGCGGCCAAGGCCAAACAGGCCCAGGCGAGCGAGTCCAATGCCGTGACCCTCTGGGTGGACGGGGTGAGCGACGATCGGGTGCTGGCCAAGGCGGCGGTGGCCGAGCCCCAGGCGGTGAGCGCCTCGGTCAGCTTCAGCGGCCGTTGCACCAACACCCAGAAGAGCGACATCCTGGCGGCGCTCGATGCCGCGAGTGGCATCGCCAACAACTCCAGCAGCTACCTCGCGGTGGACAAGCCGAATGGGCAGCGCTACCGCAGCTGGTTTGGCGCCTATGACGCCACCCGCTGGAACCAGGCCGAGACCAACTTCAGCAAGATCAAGGATGCCATCGACAACAAGCCGCTCACCTTCGACTGCGGTTGCAAGCAGAGTTACTTTGCCTATGTCTATCCGGACCAGCCCTACAAGGTCTATCTGTGCAAGAGCTTCTGGACTGCGCCGGTCACCGGGACCGATTCCCGCGCCGGCACCATTGTCCACGAGCTGAGCCACTTCAACGTGGTGGCGGGCACCGACGATCTGGGATACGGTCAGGCCAATGCGCGCAATCTGGCGAGCACGGATCCCCAGAAGGCCCTGAACAATGCCGACAACCACGAATATTTCGCCGAGAATACTCCGAGCGAAAATTGAGTTGCAAACAGGGGCCGGATGGCCCCTTTTTTGACGGAGGCACCATGATGACACTCTTGCTCACCACCCTGGCACTGGCGCCCTTGCAGTGCGAGCTGTCGGTCAGCGCTGAGAGCGGGGTGAACGAACCCCTGCCCCTGGTGATGACCCTGACCAACCGGGGGGAGACGCCCCTCGAGGTATTGACCTGGTTCACCCCCTTCGAGGGGTGGTTTGCCGATGCCATCGACCTGACCCGCGATGGGCAGCCGCTGGACTATCGAGGGCCGCTTGCCAAGCGAGGTACCCCCGGGGACGGCGACTTCCTGCACCTGGGGGCGGGGGAGCAGAGCCAGGCCGATGCGGACCTGGCGCAGGCCTACGATCTGTCCCAACCGGGCCGCTACCGGCTCAGCTATCGTGCCCAGCCCCTGACGCTGACCAAGGGCGTGGCGCCCAGCTGCCCCGCCGTCGACTTTACCCGGGTGGCCCCCTAGGCGATCTGCGGCTTGCCCTTGGTATCCAGCAGCCCGACGGCGCGGGGGGCCCCCGCCAGACCGCGTGACGATTGGCTTTCCCGCCAGCAGCATTGCACCAGCGTGATCACATGGTCATCCAGGGTATCGTCTTTATCCGGGTGGCACAGGGGATGGGCCACCGAGTGGGTCGATAGCAAAATGATGAACATGAGGGGCGGTCCAGCCATGCCATGCACCGGGCCGACTCGTTTACACCGTCAAGGAGGAGACATGGCACTGGAACAACTGAAACGGGAGCTGGAGCACTTTGGCGAGCAGAATGACGGCGCGCAACACTCCCGTGGCAGCAAGATGCTCAACATTACCCGCGACACCGGCGAACTGCTGGCGGTGCTGGTGCAGACGAGGGGGGCGCAGGCTGTGCTGGAGATCGGTACCTCCAACGGTTACTCCACCCTCTGGCTGGCTGAGGCAGTGAAACGGCTGGGGGGCCGGGTCACCACCATCGAGCTGGACGAGGGCAAACGGACCATGGCGGCGACCAACTTTGAGCGGGCCGGGCTTACTCCCTGGATTGAGCAGTTGGCGGGGGAGGCCGGCAGCCTGTTGCCCTGCCTGCCGACGGCGGGCTATCAGCTCATCTTCCTCGACTCCGAGCGCCGCCACTACCAGGCCTGGTGGCCCGAGATCCAGCGCCTGCTTGCCCCTCGTGGCCTGCTGGTGGTGGACAATGCCATCTCCCATGAAGACGAGATGAGGGAGTGGATGGCACAGGTGCGGCGTGACCCCGATTTCCTGACTTCCCTGGTGCCGGTGGGCAAGGGGGAGTTTCTGGTGGTGCGGTGCTAGAGCGCAGCACCAAAGCCAGGCATAAAAAAACAGCCCCGCACGAGCGGGGCTGTTTGCATGACAGCGTGGTTGCGACGGCAGATCACACGGCCAGGTAGTCCATGATCCCTTCGGCCGCCTTGCGACCCTCATAGATGGCGGTCACCACCAGATCAGAGCCGCGCACCGCGTCACCACCGGCGAACACCTTGGGGTTGCTGGTCTGGAAGGCGTACTCGGCCTTCTCGGGCGCCTTGATGCGATCCCGGCCGTCGAGCTCGACGCCGTGCTCTGCCATCCAGGGCTGGGGGTTGGGCTGGAAGCCGAACGCCATCACCACCGCATCGGCGGGCAGCACCTGCTCGGAGCCTTCAATGACCACAGGATTGCGGCGGCCATTGGCATCGGGGGCGCCGAGCTCGGTGCTCACCACCTTGATGCCGCAGGTGCGGCCGTGGGCGTCCAGCTCCACGCCGATGGGCTGGAGGTTGAACATAAATTCCACCCCTTCCTCCTGGGCGTTTTTCACCTCCCGCTTGGAGCCTGGCATGTTCTCGGCATCCCGGCGGTAGGCGCAGATCACCCGATCGGCCCCCTGGCGGATGGCGGTGCGCACGCAGTCCATGGCGGTGTCGCCGCCCCCCAGCACCACAACCTGCTTGCCGGCGAAGTCGATGTAGTCGGCTTGCGCCTTCTCAAAGCCCAGCAAGCGATTGGCGTTGGAGATGAGGTAGGGCAGGGCGTCATAGACCCCCGGCGCCTCTTCGTTGGCAAAGCCGCCCTTCATGTACTTGTAGGTGCCGACCCCGAGGAAGACCGCATCGAACTCGCCGAGCAGGTCGGCGAAGGTGACGTCACGGCCCACTTCGGTCTCGAGGCGAAACTCCACCCCCATCCCCTCGAAGATCTCGCGGCGGCGTTGCATCACCTCTTTCTCCAGCTTGAAGGAGGGGATACCGAAAGTGAGCAGGCCGCCGATCTCCGGGTACTTGTCGAACACCACAGGGGTGACGCCATTGCGTGCCAGCACGTCGGCACAGGCAAGGCCCGCGGGGCCCGCGCCAATGACGGCGACCCGCTTGCCTGTCTTGACCACCTTGGAGAGGTCCGGGCGCCAGCCCATCTCGAACGCCTTGTCGGTGATGTATTTTTCGATGTTGCCGATGGTCACGGCGCCGAATCTGTCGTTGAGGGTGCAAGCACCCTCACACAGTCTGTCTTGCGGGCAAACGCGGCCACATACCTCCGGCAGGCTGTTGGTCTGGTGGGAGAGTTCCACCGCCTCCAGAATGCGTCCCTCGTTGGCCAGCTTCAGCCAGTTGGGGATGTAGTTGTGTACCGGGCACTTCCACTCGCAATAGGGGTTGCCGCAGTCGAGGCAGCGATCCGCCTGCATGCCGACCTGGGCCTGGTTGAAGGGCTCGTAGATCTCCACGAACTGGATCTTGCGGATCTTGAGCGGCTTCTTGGGCGGGTCGACCCGCTGGACATCGATAAACTGGAATACGTTCTGGCTCATAGGGTTCCCTCCTTATTGCGCCTGGATTCTGAGTTCTGCACTGGAACGGCTGGTGTGGCCAAGCAGCGATTTGACGTCACTGGACTTGGGTTTGATCAGCCTGAACTTGGGCACATAGGAGTCGAAGTTGGCCAGGATCTCCTCGGCACGCGAGCTGCCTGTCTCGTTGAGGTGCGCCGTGATGATACCGCGCAGGTGCTCCTGGTGGATGGCCAGATCCGCCACCTCCAGCAGTTCGACCAGCTCGGGGTTGGTGCGCTTGGCAAAGTTGCCGCACTCGTCGAGCACGTAGGCGAAACCGCCTGTCATGCCCGCCGCGAAGTTGACACCGGTCTTGCCGAGCACGGTGACGATGCCGCCTGTCATGTATTCACAGCCGTTGTCGCCAATCCCCTCGACCACCGCCAAGGCCCCTGAGTTGCGCACCGCGAACCGCTCGCCGGCGGTCCCTGCGGCATAGAGCTTGCCGCCGGTGGCGCCATAGAGGCAGGTGTTGCCGATGATGGCCGCCTCGTGGGATTTGAACGCCACGCCGACGTGGGGTTTGATCACCAGCTTGCCGCCGGTCATCCCCTTGCCCACGTAGTCGTTGGCATCCCCGGTGAGGATCATCTCAAGGCCACCGGCGTTCCAGACGCCGAAGCTCTGGCCGGCGGTGCCGTTGAAGTGCACCTTGACCGGATCGGCCGCCATGCCCTGGTTGCCGTGGCGCTTGACGATTTCGCCGGACAGACGCGCACCCACGGAGCGGTCGGTGTTGCGGATGTCGTAGCGGAACTCGCCGCCACTCATGTTTTCCACCGCGTCCAGCAGGTCTTCCACCATCTTGAGGTTCAAGGGCCCCTTGTCGAAGGTGGGGTTGTGCTGCTGGCTGAACAGACTGGAGCCTGCCGGTGCAACCGGGGCCGCCAGGATGCCGGACAAGTCCAGCTTGGCCTGACGGGCGGTGAGGCCGGGCAGGGCTTCCAGCAGGTCGGTACGACCGATGAGGTCGGTGAGCTGGGTGACGCCCAGCTCGGCCATCAGCTCGCGCGTCTCCTCGGCGATGAACTTGAAGTAGTTCATCACCATTTCCGGCAGGCCAGTGAAGTGTTCGCGGCGCAGCTTCTCATCCTGGGTGGCGACGCCGGTGGCGCAGTTGTTCAGGTGGCAGATACGCAGGTATTTGCAACCGAGTGCCACCATGGGGCCGGTACCGAAGCCAAAGCTCTCGGCGCCGAGGATGGCCGCCTTGATGATGTCGAGACCGGTCTTGAGACCGCCATCCACCTGCAGGCGCACCTTGTGGCGCAGGCCGTTGGCCACCAGCGCCTGTTGGGTTTCGGCCAGGCCCAGCTCCCAGGGGGAGCCGGCGTATTTGACCGAGGTGAGCGGGCTCGCGCCGGTGCCGCCGTCGTAGCCGGAGACGGTAATGAAGTCCGCATAGGCCTTGGCCACGCCACAGGCGATGGTGCCGACGCCAGGTTCGGACACCAGTTTCACCGACACCAGGCAGTTCGGGTTGATCTGCTTGATGTCGAAGATGAGCTGGGCCAGATCCTCGATGGAGTAGATGTCGTGGTGGGGCGGCGGGGAGATCAGGGTCACGCCGGGCACGGAGTAGCGCAGCTGGGCGATTTGCGCGGTGACCTTGTCTCCGGGCAGCTGGCCACCTTCACCGGGCTTGGCACCCTGGGCGACTTTTATCTGCACCACGTCCGCGTTCATCAGGTAGTGCGGGGTGACGCCAAAGCGACCGGAAGCCACCTGCTTGATGCGAGAGTTCTTCTCGGTACCAAAACGCTTGGGATCCTCGCCGCCTTCGCCGGAGTTGCTCTGACCGCCGAGGCGGTTCATGGCGATGGCCAGGGCCTCGTGGGCTTCCGGGCCGAGGGCGCCGATGGACATGGCCGCGGAGTCGAAGCGGGGGAACAGCCTGGCGGCTGGCTCCACCTGATCCAGCGCAACCGGGGTGGTGCCCTGTTTGAGCGACAGCAGATCGCGCAGGGTGGCGACCGGGCGCTCGTTCACCAGACGGGCATACTCCTTGTAATCGGCGTAGTTGCCGGAGCGCACCGCCACTTGCAGGGTCTGCACCACGTCCGGGTTGTAGGTGTGGTACTCGCCACCGTGGACGAATTTCAAGAGGCCGCCCTGGGTCAGCGGCTTGCGGCCGAGCCAGGCCAGACGGGACAGATTGATCTGATCCTGCTGGATGTCGGCAAAGTCGGCACCCTGGATGCGGCTCGATACGCCGCGGAAGCAGAGTTCGACAACAGCCTTGGAGAGGCCCACCGCCTCAAACAGCTGGGAGCAGCGGTAGCTTGCCACCGTGCTGATGCCCATCTTGGACATCACCTTGTAGAGGCCCTTGTTGATGCCGTTGCGGTAGTTGAGCATGGCCTGGCGCAGGCTCATCTTGAGCACGCCCTCTTCTACCTGCTTGGCGAGGGTCTCGTAGGCGAGATAGGGGTAGATGGCGGTGGCGCCAAAGCCCAGTAGCACGGCGAAGTGGTGCGGGTCGCGCACGCTCGCGGTCTCCACCAGGATATTGGCGTCGCAGCGCAGGTTGTTGTCCACCAGGGTACGCTGCACCGCACCCACCGCCATGGCGGCCGGGATGGGCAGGGTATCCGGGCTGATGTCCCGGTCTGACAATACCAGCAGCACCGCGCCGCTGCGGGCCGCTTCAGCTGCCTCGTGGCAGAGGCGCTCGAGGGCGGCTTGCAGCCCCTCTTCGGGCAGGTAGTTGAGGCTCAGCACCGCATGGCGGTAGTGCTCCCCTTCCAGGACCAGCAACTGATGGAAGTCGGAGTAGAGCAGGATCGGCGACTGGAACAGCACCCGGTGGGCGTGACCGAAGGTCTCGTTGAACACGTTCTGTTCGCGGCCGATACAGGTGGCCAGGGACATGACGTGATTTTCCCGCAGGGGATCGATGGGCGGGTTGGTCACCTGGGCGAACATCTGGCGGAAGTAGTCGTACAGGGTACGCTGGCTGGAGGAGAGCACCGCCATCGGGGTGTCATCCCCCATGGAGCCCACTGCCTCCTGGCCATTCTCGCCGAGCACGCGGATCACCTGATCCAGCTCTTCAAAGGAGTAGCCGAACAGCTTCTGGTAAGTCTTGAGCCGGTCATCCGGGAATTCGCGCGACCCCGTGCTGGCATCGTCCATCTGCTCGAAGGGCACCAGGCGCTTGCAGTGCTTGTCCATCCACTGCTTGTAGGTGTGACGGCTCTTGAGATCGTCATCAATTTCGAAGCTGGTCCAGATCTTGCCGTTGCTGGTATCGACCACGAACAGCTCCCCCGGGCCGACACGGCCCTTCTCCAGCACTTCGTCCGGGGTGTAGTCCCAGGTGCCCACTTCGGAGGCCAGCGTGATGAACTTGTCCTTGGTGATGACGTAACGTGCCGGACGCAGGCCGTTTCTATCGAGCGCGCAGGTGGCGTAGCGACCGTCGGTCATGACGATGCCGGCCGGGCCGTCCCAGGGCTCCATGTGCATGGAGTTGAAGTCGTAGAAGGCGCGCAGGTCGTCATCCATGTTCGGGTGCTTCTGCCACGCAGGCGGGATCAAGAGACGCATGGCACGGAACAGGTCCATGCCGCCGGCCAGGAAGAGATCCAGCATGTTGTCGAGGCTGGAGGAGTCCGACCCCGTGGTGTTGACGAAGGGGGCGGCCTCTTGCAGATCCGGGATCAGCGGGGTGGCGAACTTGTAGCTGCGCGCCTTGGCCCACTGGCGGTTGCCGGCAATGGTGTTGATCTCGCCGTTGTGGGCGAGGTAGCGGAACGGCTGCGCCAGCGGCCAGCGCGGGCTGGTGTTGGTGGAGAAACGCTGGTGGAACACGCAGATGGCGGCCTGCATGCGGATGTCGGCCAGATCCAGATAGAAGCGCGGTAAATCCACCGGCATGCACAGTCCTTTATAGACGGTGACCAGGTTGGAAAGGCTGACCACATAGAAGTAGTCGTCGCTGATGCGCTTCTCGATGCGGCGGCGCACGATATAGAGGCGGCGCTCGAGATCCTTGTCGACCCAGCCCGGGGGCGCGTTGACAAAGACCTGTTCAATGCTGGGCAGGGAGGCCTTGGCGATGGAGCCGAGTACGTTGGTATCGATAGGCACCTTGCGCCAACCGACCAGACTCAGGGTCTCCTTTTCCAGCTCTTCGTCGATGATGTCGCGAGTGGCTTGCGCCAAGACGGGATCGGGGTTGAGGAACAGCATGCCGACCGCGTAGTTGCGGCCCAGGTGCCATCCCTTCTCTTCGGCGACAGCTCTAAAGAAGCTGTCGGGTTTTTGCAGCAACAGGCCGCAGCCGTCGCCGGTCTTGCCATCAGCGGAGATACCGCCGCGGTGCTGCATGCGAGCCAAGGCTGACATCGCGAGACGGACAAGCTTGTGGCTGGCTTCCCCTTCCATGTGGGCCAACAGGCCGAAGCCACAGTTATCCCTCTCCAGCTTTGGATCATATAGTGACATTGCATTTCTCCCTTGCTCGGCCTTCCATCGCACTGTCATCAACAGACTGCATAAATTGCGATTGGCTCTTGTGGTTCCGTCCGCCTGAGGTGGCGAATCTCCAAACTAATGGGATTTTCGGGCAAGGTCAATTGGACATCCCGCTTGTTTGCAATGTTACATCACCATAACAAAATGTGGGTTTTTGAGACTCAATCAGCATTTTTGTGTATATATGACTGATTTTTATTTATTTGTTGGATTTATATTCTGGTTATGGACGATTTAGTGGTTGACTGCATGGTGGCGGGAAACTGTAGTAATTTTACAAAGTCATCTCTGGTGTGCTTGGCGGGGATCACATTTCAGGATCCTGCGTCTTGCATTTGTCCATAAGCAGACTAAACAGGATTTTTTCAGTAGTTACAGCTGGTTATGGGCGAGAGGTTATGACACTTTTCTCCAGGTGGCAGGAGTGAAAGGTTGTCAAAAGTGACCGTGAATGCTGACTGTTGGGTATTTATCGCATCTAACGTGAATATTTATATGATTTTTGGGTAGAGAGCGGGATTGATCCAGCGCAGCCTGCCCGCCGGGCTGCGTCGCTAGAATGACACCTCATTTCGGAGGTGTCATGCAGTTACACGAACTCATCAATACATTTGGCCAGGATCTCAAGCAGCGCCACGGCCAGAAGATCCACAAGCTCTCCATCCACGGGGCCTTTACCTGCCCCAACCGGGACGGCACCCTGGGGCGGGGTGGCTGCACTTTCTGCAATGTCTCCTCCTTTGCCGACGAGTCGGCCCAGCAACTCTCCGTGGTGCAGCAACTGCTGGCACGCCGGGACGAGGTGACCCGAGCCAGGCGCTATCTGGCCTACTTTCAGGCCTATACCAGCACCTATGCCGAAGTGGAGTACCTTCAGCGCATGTATGAAGAAGCCTTGTCGGTGAGCGACATGGTGGGGCTCTGCGTCGGAACTCGCCCTGATTGTGTACCCGATGCGGTGCTGGATCTGCTGGCAGGTTATCAGGCCCGCGGCTACGAGGTGTGGCTGGAGCTCGGGCTGCAGAGCGCCAACGACAAGACGTTGCAACGCATCAATCGGGGCCACGGCTATGCCGCCTATGTTGACGCTGTAACCAGAGCCCATCTGCGGGGCATCAAGGTGTGTGCCCACCTCATCGTGGGCCTGCCCGGCGAGGTGCCGATGGACAGCCTGGAAACCCTCCACCGTGTCGTGGAGACCGGCGTCGAGGGGATAAAGCTTCACCCACTGCATGTGGTGGAGGGGAGCACTCTTGGCAAGGCGTGGCAGGCGGGACGGCTGGATGTGTTGACGATGGAGCAGTATGTGGCGGCGGCGGTCGCCATGATCCAGTACACGCCTCCCGAGGTGGTCTATCACAGGGTCTCGGCGTCGGCGCGCCGCCCGACACTGCTGGCCCCCGCCTGGTGCGAGAATCGCTGGAGCGCCATGACCGCCATTGCCGCGGAGCTGGCACGCTCAGGCCCTCAGGGGCACTGCCTGGGACGCCCTTTTTCTCTCCCTTCCACGGGCGAGTACTAACTCTAATTTCGTCAAAAAAACAGTGGGTTATTAGATGAAATTCAGTCTTTGGAGTATAGTTTCGTTCAAGTCACCTTGATAAGATGGTCGGCTTGAAAAAAGATATAGTTATCAATAACTCTTTGCAGTTTGTATACCGGGCGGTGTCTCTTCGAACCGGGTGGCATATTTCTTGGCAACATCAGGTGCTTGGTATGTCCCCTCCGTTTCCGGCATGAAAATCTGTAAGGGAGGCGAGACATGCAGTGTCCCGGCTCTGTGCGCTAATCGGGTTGTGGGTCTGGGTGGCGAGGTCTGTTCTGTTTTTCCGGATCGCCGCCGGGCTTTTGGATATTCGGCCCCGAGACAACCTTCTGAATCATGTTTGATGGGATGCTATGCAAGCAGAAACCAGCCATATAGATGAACTGTTGGAGTGCCTGGTCTTTTTGACCCGCTTTTACGGGGTGCCCAACAGTCAGGATGCTCTCACCACCGGCTTGCCACTGGTCTCCGGGCGTCTCAGCACGGCGCTCTTCAGTCGTGCCGCCGAGCGGGGCGGTCTCTCTGCCCGCGAAGTGATCCAGCCCCTTGAACAGATCTCCTCCCTGCTGCTGCCCTGCGTCTTGCAGACGCGCAATGGCGGCGCCTGCATCTTGCTTGAATGGAATGAAGAACGGACCCAGGCGAGGGTCATCTTTCCCCAGGCCGGAGACGCGGCCCAATGGGTCAGTCTTGCCCAGCTGGGTGACGAGTACAATGGTCGTCTGTTCTACGTCAAGCGGCAGTTCAAGTTTGATGAGCGCTCGCCCAAAGTGCTGGAGACCCGTGATGGTCACTGGTTCTGGAGCACCTTGTTCGAGTCCCGCGGTATCTATCGGGATGTGCTGGTGGCCTCGATCCTCATCAACCTGTTTGCTATCGCCAGCCCCCTGTTCACCATGAACGTCTATGACAAGATTGTGCCCAACCTGGCATTCGACTCCCTCTGGGTGCTGGCGGTTGGAGCCATGGTGGTGTTCACCTTCGACTTCGTGATGCGCCAGCTGCGCAGCTACTTCATCGATATTGCAGGCAAGAAATCCGACGTGCTGTTGTCGGCCAAAATCTTTGCCAAGGTGATGGGCATGAAGATGGAGTCCAGGCCTGCGTCGACCGGTGCCTTTGCCAAGCACTTGCAGGAGTTTGAATCGGTGCGCGAGTTTTTCACGTCGGCCACCGTCTCCACCCTGATCGATCTGCCGTTTGCCATCTTCTTCCTCTTCATCATCTGGATTTTCGCCGGTGTCATGGTGGTGGTGCCCATCATCGCCATCCTGATCCTGGTGGCCTACAGCTTCTACATTCAGGCACCGCTGAAGCAATCCATCGAGGAGGGCTCCCGGCTCGCCTCCCAGAAGAACGCCAATCTGATCGAAAGCATCTCGGGCCTTGAGACCGTGAAGATTTTCGGGGCCGAGAGCATGTTCCAGCACCGCTGGGAGCAGGCGGTGTCCCACATCTCGACCTGGGGCGTGCAGACCCGGCGCATCACCAACTCCATGTCTTCTCTGGCGAGCTACATCCAGCAGGTGGTGACAGTGGGACTGGTGATCGTCGGTGTTTACCAGATCTCGGAAGGGTTGGTGACCATGGGGGGCATGATAGCGGCCGTGATGCTGTCGAGCCGGGCCATCGCCCCCATGGTGCAGCTCTCGGTACTCTCCACCCGCTACAACCAGGCCAAGTCGGCGCTCGAGATCCTGGAGAAGATCATGATGACGCCGGGTGAGCAGGAGGAGGGCAGGCAGTACATCCACCATCCGGTCATCCAGGGGCGCATCGAGTTTGAAAATGTCTCCTTCAAGTATCCGGGCATGGAGAGCAGTACCCTGCACAACATCAACCTGCGCATCGAGCCGGGTGAGAAGGTGGCCATCATCGGGCGGATCGGTGCGGGTAAAACCACGCTGGAGAAATTGCTGATGGGCCTCTATCGCCCGACTGACGGCCTGGTGCGTCTGGATGGCTTTGAGCTGGACCAACTGCCGCCGACCATCATTCGCCGCAACATCGGCTGTGTGCCGCAAGATGTGACCCTCTTCTTTGGTTCAGTGCGGGACAACATCATGCTGGGCAATCCCCTGGTGGACGATGCCCGTGTCTTGCGCGCCGCCAAGCGGGCCGGGGTCACCAACTTTACCAACCGGGATCCCAACGGTCTCGACAGACAGATAGGCGAAGGGGGACGTCAGCTCTCCGGTGGCCAGCGCCAGTCCATCCTGCTGGCTCGCGCCCTGCTCAACGATCCCCCCATTCTGGTGATGGACGAGCCGACCTCCAACATGGACAACCAGTCAGAGATGCACGTGAAGCAGGAGCTGGCGCGGCTCGGCCCCGAAACCACCCTTATCCTCATCACCCACAAGACCTCCATGCTGGATGTCGCTTCCCGGGTCATCGTCGTGGAGCAGGGGAAGATAGTGGCGGATGGTCCCAAAGAGGTGGTGTTGCAGCAATTGAAGGAAGGCAAGGTGCGGGTGCAGGAGACGGCGAATGGCTGACCACTGGTTCAAGAAAACGCCCTCAGATACGGTCTTGCCGGCTCCCGAACATCTCGAGTACGTGGATGACGGCGCCGCCGCCGTGCTGCTGACGACACCCACCCGTGCCAGAGTCCTGCTCTGGGCCTGTTTCCTGTTTTTTGTCAGCGCCATCGTCTGGGCGGCCTGGGCCGAGCTGGATGAAGTGACCGTCGGCCAGGGCAAGGTGATACCGTCGCGCCAGTTGCAGGTGATCCAGAACCTGGAAGGGGGGATCGTCAAGGAGATTTTCGTCAAGGAGGGGGACATCGTCGAGAAGGGACAGCCACTGCTGCGCATCGACGATACCCGCTTCAAGTCGGATTTTCGCGAACGGGAACAGGAGCTGGTCACCCTCAAGGGGGATATCGCCCGCCTGCGCGCCGAAATTCGCAGCGTGGTGGTCAAGAACGAGCCCAATCTGGGGTGGCGTGAACAGGTAGCCATCGACAAACAGGCCATCGAGTTCCCCGAAGGGTACGAGAATGTGTTTGCCGAATATGCCGCCCGTGAAAGGTCGGTGCAGGAGGCGCGGTTAAACAACCTCAAGAACCAGCTTTACATTCTGGGACAGCAGATCGAGCAGAAAGAGCAGGAGACCATAGAGCTCAATGCCAAGATCCGGACCGTCGGTCGCAGCGTTGATCTGGCTCGTCAGGAACTGAACATCAGCCGTCCTCTCGCAAAAGAGGGTATAGTTCCTCAAGTGGAGCTAATTAAACTGGAGCGGCAGGTCAACGAAATGCAAGGGGAGCTGGAGGCGAACCGCCTGCTGGTGCCCAAGCTCAACTCGGTACTGCGGGAGACCATCTCGAAGCGAAATGATATCGCCCTGAAATTCCGGGCGGACTCCCAGACCGAGCTGAACGAACGTCAAGGCAAGTTGAGCCAGTTGTCAGAGGGCCAGGTCGGCCTGAGGGACAGAGTCGATCGTACCAGTGTGATCGCGCCTCTCAAGGGGACCATCAAGAAGCTCAAGATTAATACGCTGGGTGGGGTCGTTCAGCCGGGCATGGACCTGATGGAGATAGTGCCGCTGGAAGATACCCTGCTGGTTGAAGCCAAGGTGTCGCCAAAGGACATCGCGTTCCTCAGACCCGGACTGGAGGCCGTGGTCAAGATAACTGCCTATGATTTCACTATTTATGGAGGTTTACATGGCAAGGTTGAACAGATAAGTGCCGACTCAATCCAGGATGAGGAGGGTAATTCCTTCTATCTGGTGCGAGTACGAACTGAGAAGAGTTATCTGGGCGATGAGCTTAACGCACTTCCCATCATCCCCGGTATGTTAGCCAGTGCAGATATTATTACTGGTAAAAAAAGTGTCCTAGACTACTTGCTGAAACCCATCTTGAGGGCTAAGCAGTCGGCACTGAGAGAACGATAAGCCAACAATCTAAAAACAACATGACTGGAGATACCATGAAGAAGACGATTGTTGCCATGCTGGTTAGTGGCACCATACTGTTCCCGGGCCTGAGCCAGGCACAGACGCTGGAACAGTCAGTGGCGCAGTCACTGGCTACCCATCCGAAAATCAAGGAAGCTTTTGATCTCTATCAGGCACGACTGTATCAGCATGATGGAGCCAAGGGCGGCTATTACCCCACCATTGATCTGCGTGGTGGCGTCGGTTACGAGAAGACTGACAGTCCCTCGACTCGTGCCGCAGGTCCCAATTCACAGACGATCGATGACTCCATGACGCGCAAGGAGGCCGGGATCAGCCTTCGCCAGATGCTGTTTGACGGCTTTGATGTCAGCAGCAACGTGGCACGGACCGATGCCGCCGCCCAGGCCCAGCGCCTGGCGATGATCTCCGAGGCGGAGAACACGGCCCTGCGCGTGGCCGAGGTCTACCTCAACATGCTGCGTCAGCAGGAGATCCTGGAGCTGTCCAAGCAGAACCTTGAAACCCACGAACAGATCCGCAGTGACATCCAGAAACGGACCGACTCCGGTCTGGGGTCGACCGCTGACCAGACCCAGATCGACGGTCGTGTGGCTCGGGCGTACTCCAACCAGGCGGCGGCGGAGAACAACTATCGGGATGCCGAGAGCGAGTTCATCCGTGTCGTCAATGAAGTGCCCAAGGATCTCGTTCAGCCAGTACCGAACACCCAACTCCTGCCCGCAACGCTGGAAGATGCGCTGAAGACGGCAACAGAGGTTCACCCGACCCTGCTGTCATCCCTGCAGGACATCGAAGAGGCGAAGTATCAGCATGAAGGCTCCAAGTCCGGGTTCTACCCGAACGTAGCCTTTGAAGTGGATCAGAACTGGAACGAGGACATCGATGCGGTCAAAGGCCGTAACGACGATCTCACCGCCATGGTCCGGATGCGTTACAACCTGTTCCGCGGTGGGTCCGATCTGGCAGAAAGCAAGGCAACCTCAGCCCTCTATTCCCAGGCCAAAGACATTCACATGAATGCCTTCCGTCAGGTGGAAGAGGGGACCCGCCTCGCCTGGAACGCCAAAGAGTCGCTGGCCAAGCAAAAAGTCTTCCTCAAAGAGCACGTGGACGCCAGCTATGACACCGTACAGGCCTACAAGAAGCAATTCGGCCTGGGCCAACGGACCTTGCTGGACGTGCTGAACACGGAGAACGAACTGTTCGAGGCTCGCCGCAGCTACATCACGGCCGAGTACGACTCCCTGTTGGCAGATTATCGTATCCTCAATGCCACCGGTGGTCTGCTCAATGCCCTGAATGTGCAGCAACCGGCTGAATGGCAGGCCAACAACAACTGATGGCCCTGCCACTGATGTCATATCAGGCAAGGGGAATGGCTGCAGCGTGCTGCAGTCATTCTTTTATGCGTCCGGTGGTCAGGGGATGATGGCGGCGTCATGACACAGAAAGAGGTGGCATCGACAGGCTGCAGCCGACGTGATGGGTATCGAGCTGTCGCAGGTGCACGTGCGCCCTGGCGGGTTCGCCTGCTGTGGCTGGCCCTGCTGGCGATCCCCCTGCTGCTCAGCGCCAGCCAGCCTCTCTCACCGGAGGATATGAAACTGGTCAAGCGCGCGGAGGAGACCTATGGCCCCAGGGCCGGCAAACGGGTCACCAGCTGGCGCACTTTGGCAATGCAGAACAAGGCGGCGGGGCTGACGGATCGGCAGAAGCTGGAGAAGGTGAACCAGTTCTTCAACCAGATGCGTTTCATCGATGACATCAAGTTGTGGCACAAGAAGGATTATTGGGCGACACCGCTGGAATTTCTGGGCGCAGCGGGGGGAGATTGTGAAGACTTCAGCATTTCCAAGTATTTTACCTTGCTGGAACTTGGCATCCCTGATGAAAAAATGCGAATGGTATATGTCAAGGCATTGGATTATAACCAGTTTCATATGGTCGTTGCCTACTATGAGACGCCTGCGGCAGTACCCCTGATTCTGGACAATCTTGTCGGCTCAATTCGCCCGGCGACCCAACGGGCGGATTTGTTGCCAATTTACAGTTTTAACGGTAGTCACTTGTGGCTGATGAAGGCGCGTGGTCAAGGGGAACTGGCCGGGCAATCATCCCGCTTGGGATTATGGACAGACTTACGCAATCGCATGACATCGGGGCGATTGGCTCGGCCTGCGGTCAATTTGGATGATTAACCTATGACGCTCTACAGACAACTATTGGCAACCATGCTGCTGCTGTTCGGATTGCTGTTTGCCGCCACCTATTGGGTGCAATTCAATTCGACCCGCAACTACCTGGCGCAGCAGCAGGAGACCACCGTCATCAATACGTCCACCGCACTGGGTCTGGCGCTGACCCCCTATCTGGAGAACGGCGACAAGGTCAGTGCCGAATCCGTGATCAAGGCGGTGTTCGACGGGGGTTACTACAAGCTGGTCCGTCTCGATCTGCTGGCCTCCAAGGATGTCATCGAGCTGGAGAACAGCAGCCATATCGAAGGGGTCCCACAGTGGTTCATTGGGCTGGATCTGTTCCCTGAAGTGGCCAATGAATCGATTTTGACGTCGGGTTGGCTGCAACTGGGCAAGCTGAAGGTCGTCGGCCACCCTGGACAAGCCTACTACGAGCTTTGGAAAGGAATGAGCGAACTGGCCACCTGGTTCCTGGTCGGCTTTCTCGTCACCACTCTCTTGCTGATGCGGGCGCTCAATTATCTGCTCAAACCGCTCAAGCTGATTTGCGATCAGGCGGTTGAAATCGAGCTGCACCATTTCGGCCACGCCATTCCCGAGCCCAAGACCCGCGAGCTGCGGCAAGTGGTACAGGCCATCAATACCCTTTCCAGCAAGCTTGCCGTGCAGTTCAAAGAGCAGGCCGACGAGGCCGAGAACCTGCGAGCCCGCGTCTATGTGGATGCCGTCTCCGGGCTTGGCAACCGCTCTTACTTCGTCGGGCAGGTCAATGCCTGGATTGCGGAGGCCGGGCAGGGCGGGGTCATGCTGGTGGCCGTCGACATGCTGGACGATCTCTATCG
This sequence comes from Aeromonas sp. QDB63, assembly GCF_027707425.1. NCBI lineage: Bacteria > Pseudomonadati > Pseudomonadota > Gammaproteobacteria > Aeromonadales > Aeromonadaceae > Aeromonas > Aeromonas sp. QDB63. The sequence goes on along the minus strand of NZ_JAPCIS010000007.1, from coordinate 115,041 downwards.
GGAAGAGGGCTTTGCTGCAAGGGACAACATGGTCAAGTCCATTGCACAGGTGCTCAGGGAACTGCTGGATGGCTGGGATGGCGCGGCACTGGCCCGGATCTCGGCGACGGAGTATGCCTTGCTCTGCCCCACCGATGATCTCTCTCAGCTCAAGGAGCTGGCGGAGCTCATCAACAGCCGTGTCGCCGATCTGGTTGTCAATCCCATGGGGGAAAGCGGTGCGCTGTCCGTCGTCGGCATCGCCGGCCGTGATGGCAATGACGATCTCTCGGCCCTGCTGACGAAGGCGGATAACGCCCTTGGCAAAGCGCGCAATGAGCGGCGCGGTGCCGTCGTGATGGAAGGCGGCAATGAGCAGGGACTGATGGGACGCCTTGCCTGGCGAGACCTGGTGCAGGATGCCATTGCCAGACATCTCTGGCGCTTCAAGGCACAGCCTGCGTGCCGCTTCGATGATGGTACCCGCCTGCATGCCGAGTTGTTCGCGGCCATCTCGCGAGATGGAACGGATTACTTCGCAGGGCAGTTCTTGCCTGCGATCGAGCAGTTCAAGATGGGGGCCGAGTTTGACAAGGCGGTGCTAGAAGCCTGCGTCACCTTGTTCAAGCAGCAACCGGAATTGGTGTTGGCAGTCAATATCACGGCGGGTTCTCTCTGTTCGGATGAGTTCCTGACATGGCTCAGAGGCTATCTGTCGCTGAACGTGGAGCTGAAGGAGCGACTGCTGTTCGAGATCCCGGAAGCGGCCATCATGAAACACAAAGAGTATGTGACTCATCTGGTTGAGCTGTTGCGAGAGCACGGCTTCTTGTGGGGGGTCGATCACTATGGCCGGCACTTCCAGTCCCTCGGCTATCTGGAAGAGCTGGCCCCCGCTTATGTCAAGGTGGACCACGGGTATACCAGCCAGGTCATGGAACCAGGCGCCGATACCTCCTTCCTGGCGGCTGTCTGTCGGGCTGCCCACAACGCGGGTGTCACGACCATCGCCACCCGGGTGGAAGATAAACGGCAGGTTGAATTGTTGTCCAGTTTGCATATCGATGGTTATCAGGGGTTCGTTCACCCAGCATTTCCACTGGCATAAGCGGTACAACTCGATAGAAAGGGGCCCATTAAGGGCCCTTTTTTATATCTGTTTAGAATATGTACATCATTTTTACGCGACATATAGGTAATATCACTAAAACTCGCGCTGTTACTTAATTGATTTTTATATGTAAAAAATATTCGTTCGATTCGCTGCATCGGATGAAGTCAAAGAGACTCAACCCTGTACATTTTTGCAACGGAAGCAGGACGGGGGCGTATCTAGAGTGTAGGCATCAAGATCTGTCACCCTGGAGCAATGGATATGCGCACCCAAATCATCGACAAAACCGTGGTCGTCTCTTCCGTAGAAGGCAACGTTCAGATCCTGCTTGCCGATGGCAGCAGTCGCCCTCTCCAGCCTGGCGAGATACTGCAGCCTGGCGCCAGACTCAATATCGCTGATGATGCCAAATTGATGCTGGCGCCCTACGATGACAAACCTGCAGAGGGCAATGGTGTCCCGGCAGGGACAGAGATGCCTCCAGAGGGGCAATCTTCCTCATCGGTTGCCAATCATCAGCAAGGCTCGCCTGAAGTGTCGCCAGAAATTGCGGCGTTGCAACAATCCATCCTGCAAGGGATTGACCCGACCAAGAACTTCGAAGCCTCTGCTGCCGGTGGGGCACCTGCCGCCGGTGGTGGTGGCGGTATCGGCGGGGTCGCTGGGGCCAGTGGCAATGGTGGTTTTGTTGTCATAGACCGCATCGGAGATGCGACCATAGCCGAGGCCGGATTCGATACCGGCTATGACACGTTGATCGATCAGAATGTGCTGCAGGAAGACGATCTTCTGTCCGAGAATCAGCTCGATGATCAGGATGAGTCTGCTGTTACCCAGGAAGATCAGGCCATCAGTGGCAATGTGCTCGACAACAGCAACAATCCGGATGGTCCCCTTGATACGTCTGTCATTTCCTATAGCTGGGGCAGCAATCAGGGAATTGCTGCCGGCGTTGAGAGCACGCTGGATGGGATTGGTACGCTGATCATCAATGCCGACGGCTCCTATACCTTTACCCCCGCGCTGAACTACACAGGCCCTGTACCTGCGGTCAATTACACCGTAACGGATGGGGATGATACCAACGACTCCACTCTGACCATCACCATCACCCCTGTAGATGAGCCTGTCTCGCTGAATGGATTGCAGGTCGAGGGTGGTGAGCTTGTCCTTGATGAAGCCGCATTGCCGGATGGCTCAGCCCCCGATGGCGCCGCCTTGACCAAGAGCAGTACCTTTACATTCAATGCGGCAGATGGAGTACAAAGCCTGACGCTGGGAGGTGTGACGCTGATCAGCAATGGCCAGGTCTTGACCACCTTCCCCCAGGGGATCCCCAGTCCTTTGGGAAATCAACTGCTGGTGACCGGCGTCAGCTACAACCCGGTGACAGGGGTTGGCAGCGTGACCTACAGCTACACCCTGAACGATAACGAAACACATAACAAACCTGCAAATGATGGGGCTCTGACGGAGAGCTTCAACGTTGTGTTGACGGACTTCGATGGCGACACGACCAGTGCAGGGCTGGATGTCGTGGTGCTGGATGACGTGCCGACGGCGGTGAACGACGTCAACCCGACGGTGGCGAGCGAGAACAACCTGGTCCTCAATGGCAACGTCATCACCAACGACGTGCAGGGGGCGGATGGC
>NZ_JAPCIS010000007.1:0-112206 GCF_027707425.1 Aeromonas sp. QDB63 | reverse complement strand
CAACAGCCTGTTCGAAGACTTCGCGGTGAGCCTGGTGGACAGCGACGGGGACTCGGCCTCGAACACCCTGAGCGTGCAGATTGTCGATGACGTGCCGACGGCGGTGAGCGACGTCAACCCGACGGTGGCGAGCGAGAACAACCTGGTCCTCAATGGCAACGTCATCACCAACGACGTGCAGGGGGCGGATGGCGCGGCGGTGACCGCGGGCACCCTGAGCGGGACCTACGGCAGCCTGGTGCTCAATGCCAACGGCACCTACACCTACACCCTCAACCCGAACGACGGTGACTTCAAGGCGCTGACCGGGGGCGGGGTGGGCAGCGAAGTGTTCACCTACACCCTGACGGATGCGGACGGAGACGTGAGCACGGCGACCCTGACCCTGACCATCAAGAACGACGATGACGGGGTGACCATCACCAACCTGACGCCCAAGGGCGAGGGCGGGGATGCGAAGGTGTACGAGGACGACCTGCTGGCGACCCGCGGCGCGAACGAGTCGGCGGGGTCGGACAGCAGCAAGGAGTCGACCACGGTGACGGGGGACTTCACCATCAGCGCGCCGGACGGGGTGAAGACCCTGAGCGTGGGTGGCATCAACATCGTGGTGAACGGGGTGGTGGCGGGCTTCCCGCTGAGCGGGGTGACCACGCCGCTGGGCAACACCCTGACCATCACCGGGTACAACCCGGCGACCGGGCTGGTGAGCTACAGCTACACCCTGAACGACAACGAGGCGCACCCGACGGCGAACGGCAACAACAGCCTGTTCGAAGACTTCGCGGTGAGCCTGGTGGACAGCGACGGGGACTCGGCCTCGAACACCCTGAGCGTGCAGATTGTCGATGACGTGCCGACGGCCAACGATGATGCTGACAGTGCTACTGAAGGTGTGTTCACTCCGGTGACGGGGAATGTGATTACCGGGGCGGGTACCATCGGCGGTACAGCCGGTGCTGGGGTGGACGTCATGGGGGCTGATGGTGCAGCAATCAGCCAGGTCGTGAGCTCGAACGGCAATTCAGACAGTAATCCTGCCGGTGGATTCACCGTGACCGGGCTGTATGGGACGCTGACCATGGGGCTGGATGGCGAATACAGTTATACGCTCACGGCGGCATCGGTTCCCGTGGGGGCCTCGGAGGTATTTACCTACACGCTCAAAGATGGCGATGGTGATACGGATCCGGCAACACTGACAATCAATATTGCTCAGGATACCCGTGTCCCTGTATTGACCATCGGCAATGCGACGGTTGATGAGGAGGGACTGCCTGAGGGGACCGCTGCCAGTGGTAATTCGGAGATATTCAATGGCAGCTTCACCATCAACACCCAGGGGGAAAATCTGACTACCTTGACCATCGGTGGGCAGGCTTACAATTTGACCAGTGGCGGCAGTCAGACCTTGATCAACAATACGGAAGGAATGCTGACGGTAACCGGTGTCAGCGGCCCCACAGCCGGTGTCTACACGGTGAACTATACCTACACGCTCAAAGACAATGTGCTGACTCACAACGTTCAGGGCAACAGTGATACAGCGAATGGTCCGAGTTTCGTCGTGTCGGCTACGGATGCCAGTGGCGACAGTGGCACGGGTAACCTGCAGGTTGTGATCAGCGATGATGCCCCCATTGCCAATGCTGTTACCAATGCAGGCCAGGCGACTCAGGTGCAGAACACGAATCTGATGTTGATCCTCGATATCTCCGGCAGTATGGGTGACCCATCGGGCTATCAAGGCATGACTCGGATGCAGGTGATGCAGAAGTCCGCGTTGGAGCTGCTGGACAAATACAGCGCCTACGGCAGCGTCATGGTCAATATCGTGACCTTCTCCACTTCAGCCGCCAATCCGACCGGGGTGTGGGTCTCGGTCGATGTAGCCAAGGCCATCATCCTTGGCCTTACCCCCACGAACTCGACCAACTACGATGATGCACTGAACGAGGCAATCAAAGCCTTTGGCGATACAGGTAAACTCGCTAATGCGCAAAATGTCTCTTACTTCATGTCGGATGGTCTGCCAAATGCCAGCTCGTTGAGCGGTACCCCCGCCACAGTTCCTGATGGCAACAACTCGCTTGGCGGTGGGAACGGGATCGATGGTGACGGCACGACACTGAGCGGTGAAACCAAGGACTGGGCCGATTTCCTGACGGCGAACAACATCAATTCGTACGCGCTCGGGATGGGCTCGGGAGCGACCCAGTCTGCACTGGATCCTATTGCCTACAACGGGGTCAGTGGTGCCAGCCCGGCAAATACCACCGCAGTGGTGGTGACTGACTTCAGCCAACTGACCGCGACCCTTTTGAGCACCGTGGTAGCTCCGCCCCTGGCAGGACAACTTATCAACGGTGTAGCGGCGAGTGCCGGGGCCGATGGTGGCTGGCTCAATGCCATTACCGTGGGAGGGGTGACTTATACCTACAACCAGAAGACGGACTCCGCTGGCGTCTCGGGAGGAACATCAGTCGGGACTTTCAATACAGCGACCAATGAATGGACCATTACACTTGCAGGCGGCATCCTCAAGGTGGATATGGACAACGGCGCGTACACCTATACTCCGCCGACATCCATTCCGGTCGGGGGGATAAACCAGGTCGTGGGTTACAGTGTGATAGACAACGATGGGGATACTGCGTCCAGCACCTTGTCCATCGTTATCAACCCGGCGGTCGGTCCTACCGTGGTTCGTGATGACTTTATCATCACCAACCAGGACCCGGCGACCATTCCGGATTGGGCTCTGCTTGCCAATGACACCGGGCCTCTGGCTGCGACCCAGATGATCACGGGCGTCTCGGGAGCTGTGGGAGGGACCGTCACAGACAATGCAGGCTCGGTAACATTTGATGATACCTCCGGCAATGCGACCCCCAACTCTTACGAGGGTTCGTTCAACTACACCAATAGCACGACCACAGATACGGCCAAGGTGTATGTAGATGTGCAGAGCGGTTTGACACTCACCGGGAGCTATCTCGACGAGATCCTTATTGGGGGATCTGGAAACGATACGCTCAACGGCAATGCCGGGAACGACATCCTGCTTGGAGGACTCGGTAACGACACCTTGAATGGTGGTGAGGGCAATGATCTCCTGATTGGTGGTGCTGATAACGATACCCTGAACGGCGGCAACGGCAATGATACGGCCAGTTACTTCGACAGCGCTGCTGGGGTCACGGTCACAGTCAATGGCGCCAATCAGAATACCGGAGGGGCGGGGACAGACAGCCTGAGCAACATGGAAAATCTGGTAGGGTCCATGTTCAACGACAGCCTGACCGGCGATGGCAATGCCAACGTCCTGAGCGGACTGGCAGGTAACGACATCTTGAGTGGTGGTGGGGGCGACGACCTGCTGATTGGGGGTACCGGCAGTGATACCCTGACTGGTGGGGCTGGCAAGGATACCTTCAAATGGATGGCAGGTGATGCAGGAGGCACGGATACCATCAAAGACTTCACCACGGGGGCCAATGGAGATGTTCTGGACCTGAGTGAACTGCTCAGTGGTGAGCATGCCGATGCGAGCACACTGGATCACTATCTTACCTTTGCTCCTGGTCCGGGCAGTGGCAAGTCGACACTGACCATTGATCTGGATGGAGCGGGAAGTGGCACCACGACTCATACCATCCTCTTTGACAACGTGGATCTGACGGCTGGCAAATCCAATCTGCAGATCATTCAGGATCTGCTGGATCAGGGCAACCTCAAGGTCGATCCGTAAGCAGGGTATGGGGGCCGGGTGTGCCCGGCCCCTGTTATTTGATGGAGTGGGCAGATAAGATAGCTGCAGTATCAGGAGAGGGTCACCATGCAGTCATTCAACTGGGTCGACATCGACGGCATTCGCTATAGCTGGAACGGGCAGGACAATATCGTCTGCACCGGCCGCTTTGGCTATCAGGCCACGATGACGGGTGACACGCTCAACGGTCTGGAGCTGGAGAGCGAAGATGGTGAGGTGGCGGGGTTGCTGAATGTGGACTTTGCCGCTTCTCGTATCAGCTTCACGCCGGCAGAGGATGCGCCCCTGCCCCATATGATGGTGCTGGTCGGCCATGAGTGGGGGCAGCAGGAGTATTCGTTGCAGAGCCTGAGCGATAGCTCCTTGCAGGGGCTGCTCAGCCACGGCGAGGAGCTTGACTGGGGTGCGCTGGCCGTCGTGACGACGTCCGAGCCGAATCTGCCATCACAAGGTCATGTTCTGTCGTGGGATTCGTTCCACTTTGAGGATGAATCGCTGTTTGGCAGCCAGGCGCCTGCTCCCGTGATGACAAGCCATGGCAATTCAGGAGGAGGGGAGATCAGCATCAATATCGACATGACCAATCAGGTGCTGGACCAGATCCCGCCGACACACGATATATGAATCCCAATCGACGACATGCATAATGACCTCCATCTAAATGATGGAGGTTTTTTTATGTGGCGTCCCCTTCTTACCCTGTCCGCGCTGGTTGTCAGTGCTCCGTTGCTTGCCATCGAGGTTCCTCAGGCCCCCCATCTGGTCGTCAGTGGCTATGCGGAGCAGAAGGCTGAACCAGACATGCTGACGCTCAATGTCGCCGTCACGGCACTGGAGAAGCAGGGCATCAAGGCCAAACAGCAGGTAGATACCAAGGTAGCAGCCTTCTTTGGCCAGCTGGAGAGCCTGGGCATCAAGCGCAGCGACGTGGAGGCTGGCAATCTGGTGATCTCCCCCGAGTACCAGTACCCCCAGAACAAGCAGCCTGAAATGGTGGGTTACCGTGCCCAGCGCCAACTGGCCGTCAAACTCTATCAACTCGACAAACTCAGCCAGTTGATGGATACCGCCCTCAAGGCGGGTCTGGAGTCCGTGACCCAGATAGAGTACGGCCTGAAGTCACCACAGGTCATCAAGGAGCAGGCCCGGCTTGGTGCTGTTGCTGATGCCACGAGCAAGGCGGAATCCCTGGCCAAGGCTTTCGGCATGAAGCTTGGCAAGGTATATAGCGTTGAATACCGCAACAGTTCCCCCATGCCGGTCTATACCCGTGCCATGAAGGCTGCGGCAGCCCCTGCCGCCGACATGATGGAAAACAGCTATCAACAGCAGCAGATCAGCATCACTGACAATGTAGAAGCCGTCTTCCTGCTGGAATAACACAGCCCCTTTGTCCATCACTCAAACCCGAGGCAACCCCTCGGGTTTGTCATTGCAGGGGCTGGCAGGACAAGTGAGCCGCGAATTGGGTCAGGTGAAACGGGAATGGAATAAAAAATGCCGGTCACTGACCGGCATTTTTGTTGGAGGAGGCTCGATGCCTAGCCCAGGTTGGTCGCCAGCTTGCGTTGGCTCTTCTGTTTGAGCAGATAGCCGATACCGAGTACCAGGACCCAGGCCGGGATCAGCTCGACCGAGATGCGGGTGCCGTCGTTCATGTACATGATCACCAGGATGGCGGCCATGAAGGCGAGGCAGAGATAGTTGCCAAACGGGCTCCACAGTGCCTTGAACTTGGTGGTGACCCCTTCTGCGGCCTTCACCTTGCGGAACTTGAGGTGCGCCAGGCTGATCATGGCCCAGTTGATGACCAGGGCGGAGACCACCAGAGACATCAGCAGACCAAAGGCCTTGCCCGGGATCAGGTAGTTGATGAGCACGCACAGCAGGGTGGCCGCGGCCGAGATGGTGATGGCGGTCAGGGGCACGCCGCTCTTGTTGGTCTTGAGCAGGGCCTTGGGGCCGTTGCCCTGCTTGGCCAGGCCAAACAGCATGCGGCTGTTGCAGTAGACGCAGCTGTTGTACACCGACAGCGCGGCGGTCAGCACCACCAGGTTAAGTACGTTGGCTACCAGGTTGCTGTCGAGCGCATGGAAGATCATCACGAACGGGCTGCCGCCTTCCACTACCTTGCCCCAGGGATAGAGGGAGAGCAGTACGGTGAGGGCACCGATGTAGAAGATGAGGATGCGGTAGATCACCTGGTTGGTGGCCTTTGGGATGCTCTTCTCGGGATTGTCCGCTTCCGCTGCCGTGATGCCGACCAGCTCCAAACCGCCGAAGGAGAACATGATGAAGGCCATTGCCATCACCAGCCCGCCGACGCCGTTGGGGAAGAAGCCACCCTGGGCCCAGAGGTTGCTGACCGTGGCCTCGGGGCCACCGCTGCCGGAGAACAGCATCCAGCCGCCGAATCCGATCATGCCGAGAATGGCGACCACCTTGATGATGGCGAACCAGAACTCCATCTCGCCGAACGCCTTGACGTTGGAGAGGTTGATGGCGTTGATCAGCACGAAGAAGAAGGCCGCCGACATCCAGGTCGGGATCTCGGGCCACCAGTACTGGACATAGATACCGACTGCCGTCAGCTCGGCCATGCTCACCAGTACATAGAGCACCCAGTAGTTCCAGCCGGAGGCGAAGCCGGCGAAGTCACCCCAGTACTTGTAGGCAAAATGGCTGAATGAGCCGGCAACCGGCTCTTCCACCACCATCTCGCCCAGCTGGCGCATGATGAGGAAGGCGATGAAGCCGCCGATGGCATAGCCCAGCAGCACCGCAGGGCCCGCCATCTTGATGGTGTCGGCAATGCCGAGGAACAGGCCTGTACCGATGGCACCGCCCAGTGCGATAAGCTGGATATGGCGGTTTTTCAGACCGCGCTTGAGCTCCTCGCCGTGTTGTTGAAGATCCATGCTTCCTTCCTTACGTCGCTGAAATCACTCGGCTCGCGTCCCGTCAGCCACAGCACGTCCTCTGCCTGGCGCGGCATCTTGTGCCGAAAACGTGACGAAATCCGTATTTATATCGTTACGGTTTGCCGCTGGCTGTTTTTTGTAGCGGCTACCAACCCGAGCAGAATAGTGATAATCGACCATTCATGCACCTGTTTTCCTCATCATTGGCTGCTATTTTGTGCGACATGCAGGTTTTTAATGATCTGGAAAGGGGTTTTGAGAGTGGTCGCTGGTTTTGTGTTCGGATGGATTTTCGCCTGTTGACGCGAATTGGTTTTTATGATGCCTTTGCCCTTTGATGAAAAGGGACTCATATGATGGAGCGTATTGTCGGTGGCCTGGTGATGGCCGTGCTCTGGCTCGGGATCTGGCTATCCCCCATGTTGCTGACGATGGCGATGAGCAGCCTTGTTGTCTGGGGCTGGTTGGGAGCGGATTACCTGGTGAACCACATCGCCATGGTGCTCATCCTTGCTGCCGGGATGGGGCTGGTGCCAGCTTGCTGGCTGAGCGAGCGAGTCCGCAAGGGCAGGGGACTCATTAATTTTCACGGCATGTTGATGAACAACAAGGAACTCAACAAGCCCTGAGCCTGCTTGCCCCGCGAGTGATGGGATGCCAGCGATGATGCTGGCATCATTTTTTCATCCTGTTTCTCTGTTTCGTTATCTTGCCACTCATCTATTTCATGGTGCGTTGTGCTGTCACAGCCTTGCAGGTTAGCAGAGCTGGCGGCGAAGGCCGGTTGCTTCCAGGATCTTGGCGCTGATCTCCTCGACCGAGTGGGAGCTGGTATCGAGGAAGCGGATCGCCTCCTGGCGGAACAGCCTCTCGACGCTGGCCAGCTCCTGTTTGCATTGATCAAGCGAGGAGTAGCGGCTGTTGGCGCGGCGCTGGTTGCGGATCTCGTGCAGCCGCTGCGGCATGATGGTGAGGCCGAACAATTTGTGGCGATTGGCCTTGAGGGCGGCGGGCAGCTCCAGCGATCCCATGTCCTGCTCGATAAAGGGATAGTTGGCGGCGCGAATGCCAAATTGCAGTGCCAGATAGAGGCTGGTCGGTGTCTTGCCGCAACGGGAGACCCCGATGAGGATGATGTCTGCCTCGTCATACTCCCTGGTGGTGATGCCATCGTCGTTGGCCAGCGCAAAGTTGACCGCTTCGATGCGATCGTCGTAAAGCTTGCGGTTTTCCATGCCATGGGTGCGATGCAACCTGGGTTCGGCCTTGATACCGAGCTCCTGTTCGAGAGGGCTCACGAAGGTGTTGAGAAAATCGTGGCTGCTGGCCTGGGCCTTGAGCACCTCTTCACGTACCATGGGGTCGACGATGGTGTGAAACAGGATGGGGCGCACCCCGGTCTGGCGAAACTGCTCGTCAATGCGTGCCCGTACCTGGCGCGCTTTCTCCTGGGTCTCGACAAAGGGGATGGTGACCTGCTCGAAGGCCAGGGGAAACTGGCTCAACACGGCGTGGCCGAAGACTTCGGCGGTGATGGCGGTGCCGTCGGATACATAGAATACGGTGTGCACTGCGGACTCCTGTGGTGCGCTCCAGGGGGCGGCGAGAAATAAGTATCTCTCGAAACCATATCGTTTTTGTCAACAGATCTGCCATGCCCAAGTTGTGAACTCGCTTGCAAACCTGAGTCGTTACCTTTTTGTGTCGCTATTGTAGAATGCCTGTGTCAAACGACCATCCCCAACTCTTGCTCGGGGATTTTTTTGACAATAAATAGAAAACGTTTTCATGGTCGTTGGCAACAGACACTAACAAAAACACACGACTTGGCACAGCAGGTGAATTGTCACCCTGGCCCCCCAACCTGGAGACATGCAAATGCAACAGTACGTACTCTGGTACGAACAGCTCGGTATGCAGGACGTTGAACGCGTCGGCGGCAAGAATGCATCCCTTGGCGAGATGATCAGCAACCTCTCGGGGGTCGGCGTGTCCGTGCCGGGCGGGTTTGCGACCACGGCCTTTGCGTTTAACGAGTTTCTGGAGTTAAGCGGCCTCAACGGCAAGATCCATGACCTGCTCGACAGTCTGGATGTGGATGACATCGCCGCCCTCAACCGGGCCGGTCAGCAGATCCGCGACTGGGTGGTGGAAGCGCCCTTCCAGCCCGCTCTGGAGCAGGCGGTGCGCGAGGCCTATGACAAGCTGAGCGCGGGGCTCGAGGCATCCTTTGCCGTGCGCTCCTCCGCCACTGCGGAAGACATGCCGGATGCGTCGTTTGCCGGTCAGCAGGAGACCTTCCTCAACGTGCGCGGTATCGATGCCGTCATGACGGCCATCAAGCATGTGTTTGCCTCGCTGTTCAACGATCGCGCCATCTCCTACCGGGTCCATCAGGGCTATGACCACAAGGGGGTCGCTCTCTCCGCCGGGGTGCAGCGCATGGTGCGCTCGGATCTCGCTGCCTCAGGCGTCATGTTTACCCTGGATACCGAATCCGGCTTCAACGACGTGGTCTTCATCACCGGCGCCCAGGGTTTGGGCGAGATGGTGGTGCAGGGGGCCGTCAACCCGGACGAGTTCTATGTGCACAAGCCGACCCTCAAGGCCGGGCGCCCTGCCGTGGTGCGCAAGACGCTGGGGTCCAAGCTCATCAAGATGACCTACTCCGGGGATGCCGGTCATGGCCGTCAGGTGAAGGTGGTCGACACCACCGATGCCGAGCGCAACCGCTTCTGCATCACGGACGAGGAAGTGATGGCCCTGGCAAAGCAGGCCCTCATCATCGAGCAGCACTACGGCCGCCCGATGGACATCGAGTGGGCCAAGGATGGTCAGGATGGCAAGCTCTACATCGTTCAGGCCCGTCCGGAAACCGTGCGTAGCCGCCAGGAAGCCAATACCCTCGAGCGCTTTGCCCTCAAGCAAACCGGCAAGGTGCTGATCGAGGGGCGTGCCATCGGCCACAAGATTGGCGCGGGTCCGGCCCGTGTCATCTCCTCCATCAGCCAGATGGATGAAGTGCAGCCCGGCGATGTGCTGGTCACCGACATGACCGACCCGGACTGGGAGCCCATCATGAAGCGCGCTTCCGCCATCGTCACCAACCGGGGTGGACGCACCTGTCACGCCGCCATCATCGCCCGGGAGCTCGGCATTCCGGCAGTGGTGGGTTGCGGCAACGCCACCGACCACATCCAGGATGGTCAGCTCATCACCGTCTCCTGTGCGGAAGGGGATACCGGCTTCATCTATGACGGCGAGCTCGACTTTGACGTGGCGGTGACCGAGGTAGGCAACATGCCGCGCCTGCCCATCAAGATCATGATGAACGTCGGCAATCCGGACCGCGCCTTCGATTTTGCCCAGTTGCCGAATGCCGGCGTGGGCCTGGCCCGCCTCGAGTTCATCATCAACCGCATGATCGGGGTGCACCCCAAGGCGCTGCTGGAGTTCGATCAGCAGACCCCGGAACTCCAGGCCACCATCACCAGGATGATCGCGGGCTACGAGAGCCCACGTGAGTTCTACGTAGCCAAGCTGACGGAAGGGATCGCTACCCTGGCGGCCGCCTTCTGGCCTGAGCGGGTCATCGTGCGGATGTCGGACTTCAAGTCCAATGAGTACGCCAACCTGGTGGGGGGCCGTGGTTACGAACCCCATGAAGAGAACCCCATGATCGGTTTCCGTGGTGCGTCGCGCTACATCGCCGACAGCTTCCGCCCCTGCTTCGCCCTCGAGTGCGAGGCGATGAAACGGGTGCGGGATGTCATGGGGTTGACCAACGTCGAGGTGATGATCCCCTTCGTGCGTACCCTGGGTGAGGCGGAGCAGGTGGTGGAGATACTGGCTGAGAACGGCTTGCGCCGTGGCGAGCGCGGCCTGAAAGTCATCATGATGTGCGAGCTGCCCTCCAATGCGCTGCTAGCGGACAAATTCCTCGAGCACTTCGACGGCTTCTCCATCGGCTCCAATGACATGACCCAGTTGACCCTGGGGCTGGATCGGGACTCCGGGCTCATCGCCCACCTGTTCGACGAGCGCAACGAGGCGGTCAAGGCACTGCTGGCCATGGCCATCGCCGCCGCCCTCAAGGCGGGCAAGTACGTGGGGATCTGCGGCCAGGGGCCGTCCGATCACCCGGACTTCGCCGCCTGGCTGGTCGAGCAGGGGATCGATTCCGTGTCGCTCAACCCGGATACCGTGGTCGACACCTGGCTCTATCTGGCCGAGCAGCACAAGGCCGGCTAAACCCGTCCCCGCTTTTTGATGACACGGCGCCGCAATGGCGCCGTTTTTGTCTGCGCCCCCCTTTTTCTGTTACAAGGGGAATGCGCAAGGCGCTCCGCACCCATCACAGGACGATCCCATGACCTCATTGCAGTGGCAATCCGCCACCCTGGCCCTGCGTGGCCACCACACCCTGGTTATTCCCGAACTCTGTCTCACCCCGCAGGCCTGCTGGGCCTTCGTCGGCAGCAACGGCAGCGGCAAGACGGCGCTGGCGTCGGCCCTGTGCGGCGAGCTGGTCGTGCGTGCCGGAGCGGTATCGGGTCGAGTCCGGGCCGAGCGACTCTCGTTCGAGTCGCAGCAACAGCTGGGGGAGCTGGACTGGCAGCGGCGCAATACCGACATGCTGGGGGAAGAGGAGGAGGCGGGGTATCGGGTATCGACCCTGATGCTGGAGGCAGGGGGTGAGGAGCATGAGGCCCGCGCGCTGCTGGCCCGTTTTGGCATTGAATCCCTGTGGGAGCGCCCCTATCGCTACCTCTCGAGCGGGGAGGGGCGCAAGCTGCTGCTGGCCCGGGCCCTGCTGGGGCGACCCGAACTGCTGGTGTTGGACGAACCCTTCGATGGTCTGGATCAGGGGGCCAGGGCTTCTTTGATGATGTTGCTGGCCGACCTGGTGTCAGAGGGGCTGCGCCTGGTGGTGATCGTCAACCGTTTTGACGAGATCCCCCCCTTTGCCACTCACCTCGGCCTGCTCGGCGAGTGTCGTCTGCTGCTGGCGGGGGAGCGCGAGGCGGTGCTCGGCAGCCAGGAGGTTGCCCAGCTGGCACGCGCCGAAACCACTTCCCCCCGTTTGCCGCCAACGCTGACGACCCCCGAGCCCCTGCCTCCCGGCCCTCGGGTCGTCATGAAAGCCATGCGTATCGCTTACGGGGATCAGGTGATCATCGATGGGCTCGACTGGACCATTGACGAGGGGGAGCACTGGCAACTGGTGGGATCGAATGGCGCTGGCAAGTCGACCCTGCTCTCCCTCATCACCGGAGATCACCCGCAAGGTTACAACAATGAGCTCCATCTGTTCGGACGGCGGCGGGGCAGCGGCGAGAGCATCTGGGAGATCAAGCGCCACATCGGGCTCGTGAGCCCGGCGCTGCATCTGGACTATCGTGTCAGCTGCCCGGTGCAGACAGTGATCCTCTCCGGTTTCTACGACTCCATCGGGCTTTATACCCGGCCGGGGGATCGTCAGCTGGCGCTGGCCAACCAGTGGCTGGCCCTGCTGGGGCTGGCCGATCAGGGGGCGCAGCCTTTCCACTCTCTCTCTTTCGGTCAGCAGCGACTGGTGCTGATCGCCCGTGCCCTGGTCAAGCATCCGCCGCTGCTCATCCTGGACGAACCCCTGCAGGGACTGGATCCCCTCAACCGTCACCTGGTGCGGGAGATGGTAGCGCGCCTCGTGGGCGAGGGAACCCAGCTATTGTTCGTTTCCCATCATGCCGATGATGCGCCCCCCGGTCTGACCCACAGGCTGAGCTTCGTGCCAAGGGAGGAGGGAGGATACGACTATCTGCAGGAGCGTCTGGGGAGCTGAGCCGCCCGGGCGGCATGGTCAGAGAGGGGCTGGTTCGGCGAGGAGCGGCGGCATCCCCAGCAGCGTCCACCACAGCCCGAAGAAGAGCATGATCCCCAGCCAGAGCCAGGCCAGATAGTGACGGGTGGCGGCCATCCCCGTCACCGTCACCATGAGTGCCGCCCCGAAGGCGATGAGGGCGAACAGAAAGGGCGCCATGTTGTCCATCATGGCGGTCATTTCACCAGGGAGAGGATCTGGCGAAATGCCGGATGGCGGCAGTCCCCCATCAGCTCATAGAGGCACATCTCCACCGACGTCAGCGCAGCTCCCCTGGCCGCAAGCTGGCCTATGGCGAGATCCCGGTTGGCAGCGGAGCGAGACGACACCGCATCCACCACCAGCGAGACCCGGGTGCCGCTGGCCAGAAGTCCCAACACGCTCTGGTAGACGCAGATATGGGTCTCGATGCCACATACCAGCCAATGCTCGATCCCGCTTTCGGCCAGCGCGGTCGCCACAGTGGGCTCCCCCAGGGCGCCGAAGCTGTATTTGGGCAGCACAAGATCGCCTGCCTGCAGCGATTGCAATTCGGGCACGGTGGCACCGAGCTTGTCCGGGTTCTGCTCCAGCCAGACAACCGGCAGCCCCAGCACCCTGGCCCCTTGCACCAGCCTGGCGGTATTGGCAATCAGGGCGTCGCTCTCCTCGACCAGGCGGGCCAGCTTGCCCTGAATATCGACCACCAGCAGGCCTGGGTGATGGTGTTTGTGCATTTTTTGTCTCCTTTCTCCGTTGCGGATGAGATACAGCGCCATCCTGGGAGCCATTCTCGCGTACATCTTGATACAAATTGTGAGCTGACCGACGGCGTGGCGGGCACTAGGATGCGCGTCATGGAGCCCGTTTTCTCAGTTGTGGTGTGCATGACAAGGGGCGACGCATCAACCCGCTACTGCGTAGTTGGACGATTTTCCATTAACGATGAGAAGTACCATGAAGAAGATAATCCTGTTCGTCTCCCTAGCTGGCCTTTTGGCCGGTTGCGCCAGCCCGGCACAACGCATGGCGGAATGCCAGGCGCAAGGGATCAGCAAGGACGCCTGCTACCAGGCCGAGCAAAACCGCCAGGCGTCCATCATGAACGCCGCCGAGAAGCAGGCCTTGGAGAACGCCAGCAAGGCGGTCAAATAATCTAACCCGACTCATTACGTGTACTTCTCAGGCCCTGGATTCACCGAATGCAGGGCCTTTTGCTGGGTGGCACAGTGCTGCGATGTGTTTGCGGCGTGTGAGGACTCAATGTAGGTCATCGCCTCGATGTTGCTGCCATCGGGATCGCCCAGGAAGGCGGCGTAGTAATTGGGGGCATAGTGGGGACGCAGTCCCGGCAACCCATTGCAGGCAAAGCCTGCCTTGATCCCCGCGTGATGGAACGCATCCACCTGTGTCGCGTCGTCGGCCCTGAATGCGAGATGGCAGGAGGCGCCCTGCTGCCCCCGCTCAATCAGGAAGCCCACGTGATCGCGGCCCATCAGGCCAAAACCGGCAGCCGTCTCATCAGACCATTTGAGTTCTATCAAAAGAGGAGCCAGTACGGTGGCGTAGAAGTGCTGACAGGAGTCAAAACGCACCACCTTGATTTCAACATGATCGAACACGGTGACTCCTTGTGTTGTCTGGGTGTAGAGCAGCCCATCAGGCCCTCATAGGAACCCGTTGAAATGGGTATCGAATGACCACAATAAGTCAGTTTGACGCCAGGCAGGGAGAGGGCAAGGCACATAACTGAGTGCTCCGTCAAAGATTTTTCATCCAGTTGCGGGATGCGCTTTACATCGTGCTGGCCAAGCTTGCCCGGTTTTGTTGCTTGGCGAAGGCTACGAGCTCTGTTATGGTATGCTCAGTTAGCCGTTTGGATGGCTAGATGGTTGTGCGCTGACTGCATGTTCGCGCCCCCGACCGCTCACCGTTTTGATGATCATGTTGACAGGGAGTTTTTTATGCAACGTCGTTCCTTCTTCACCCTTTCCGCCCTGGCGTTGCTCGCCAGCAGCCTGCCGCTGTCCGCCTTTGCCATCGATGAGGCGAAGAAAGAGATCGTCATCGGCACCACGGTTGGCGACTTTGCCGATATGGTCACCGACGCCATCAAGCCGCAGCTCGAAGCTAAGGGCTACAAGGTCAAACTGGTGGAGTTCACCGATTACGTGACCCCCAATATCGCCCTGGCGGACGGGTCGCTTGACGTCAACTGCTTCCAGCACAAGCCCTATCTGGAGAGCTTCGCCAAAGACCGGGGTCTCTCTCTGGCGCCCATCACCCAGGTGCCGACCGGTCCCATGGGCCTCTACGCCGGCAAGCTGGGGGATCTGAAGGCGGTGAAAGAGGGAAGCACGGTCGCCATCCCGAACGATCCCACCAACCAGGCGCGGGCACTGCTGATGTTGCAGGATCTGGGCTGGCTGAGCCTCAAGGAGGGGATCAATCCCCTCAAGGCGAGCGAGTTCGACGTGGTGAAGAACCCCCACAACCTCAAGCTGGTGCTGCTGGAGGCGGCGCAGCTGCCGCGCTCCCGTGAGGATGTGGACTTCTCCGTCATCAACGGCAACTTTGCCGCCTCAAGCGGGATCCCGTTCAGCTCCGGCCTCTTCCTCGAGCGCAGCTATGACTTCATCAACTGGGTGGTGGTAAAGAGCGCCGATGCGGGCAAGCCGTTCGCCAAGGACGTGGCGGCCGCCTACAACTCCCCCGAATTCAAGGCTTATGCCGCCAAGCGCTTCGTCGGCTACAAGTATCCCGAGGGCTGGCAGCAGAAGGGGTGAGTGGCGTACAAGCGATAAAAACGGGCACCCAGGTGCCCGTTTTTTATTGGAGGTCAGTAGTGGCGCAACCACCAGCGGGCGGCCAGGAGGGCGGTGAGGCTGCCAAGCAGGGCGCTTGCCAGCACATCCAGGGGCCAGTGCATGCCGATAAGGGTGCGCGAGAGGCCGATCCCGATGGCCCAGAGCGGCAGCAGCCAGGCCCCGGCGGGTGCCCGGGCCAGCCAGATCAGGCCGAAGAACTGGGCGAGGCTCATGGCGGCGATGCTGTGACCGGAGGGAAAGGCGTAGTTGACCTCTGCCTGCCAGTGCTGGCCGAGCCAGGCGGGCAGCGCAAGCAACTGGGTCGCGGCGTGGACCTGTTCACTGCGAAGGGCCTGGCTTCCTCCATAGAACTGGCGGATGGCGGGGATCAGCTCCTGGCTCTCCAGCCAGATGAGGTAGGGCCTGGGCTCCTCGGTCAGCAGCTTGATGAGGCTCTTGATGACCCAGTCGCTCGCCAGTACGGCAAAGAGGGCGCCAGCCAGCGCCAGCAGGGCGCGACCGTCCAGCGTCAGCTTGTGTCTTGTGAGCAGCAGCAGGGCGGCGATGGTGAAGACCAGCCCCGGCAAGTCCACCATGCGGGTGAGGGCGTAGGGCCACCATAGCCAGCCCGATTGCAGGGCCTGGGTCATGAACGGCTGCCAGGGCAGGCAGACGAGCAGCAGCAGGGGGAGGAGCAGGAGGGCATTGAAATGAAGCACCTTGCGGCGTGGCAACGAAGAGCAGTGAGTCGGCATCAAGGGGTCCGGTTCGGTGGCGCGAGCGGCTAAAAAGAGGCGTCATTGTGCCAGTCAGGTTGCTCTGGTCAAGGCGAAGGGGGCGAGGGCAACAGGCTGTTACATATGATGCTGCCGGGCATCGTGCCCGCACCTGAGGCCGGAAGGCGGAAAGATGGCCGCAGAGCGGTCTGCCAACAAGCCTCTGAAAATCCGTCGCGTTTGGGCTAGAATGGCGCGCCTGTGGCCCTGGTGGACGAGATGCGTGCCGATGAAGATCGTCGTTGATGAAAATATGCCCCATGCGGTGGAGCTGTTTGCGGAATTTGGTGAAGTGGTTCCCCTGCCGGGACGAGAAATAAAGGCCGCGGATCTGCAAGAGGCGGATGTGCTGCTGGTGCGCTCCGTGACCCGGGTCAACGAAGCGCTCCTGGCGAGTTGCCCCAGGCTGGGGTTTGTCGGCACGGCCACCATCGGCACGGATCACATCGATCAGGGGCTGCTGGCGGCGCGGGGCATCCCCTTCTTCAGCGCCCCCGGCTGCAACAAGGTGTCGGTGGGGGACTACGTGCTCTCCGCCCTGCTGGTTCTGGCGGAACGCCATGAGCTGACCTTGAGCGAGATGAGCCTCGCCGTCATCGGTGCCGGCAACACCGGCGAGAGCGTGGCCGGCAAGGCCGAGGCGCTCGGGATGAAGGTGCTGCGCTGCGACCCGCCCCTGGCCCGTAGCGGCGCCGCTGGCGACTTCGTGGATTACCGCACTGCCCTGGATGCCGACATCGTCAGCTTCCATGTCCCCTATCTTCGTGAAGGGGATGAGGCCACCTTCCACCTGCTGGGAGCCGAGGAGATCGCCGAGCGTCCGGCCGGGCAGATCCTCATCAACGCCTCCCGCGGCGAGGTGTGGGACAACCGTGCCCTGCTTGTCCGCCAGCAGGGACCCCATCCCCTGCGACTGGTGATGGACGTGTGGGAAGGAGAGCCGGAGCCCCTCAATGAACTGGTGCCCCATACCGAGCTGGCCACCCCGCACATCGCCGGTTATAGCCTGGAAGGCAAGGCCCGTGGCACCTGGATGCTCTATGAGGCGCTGTGCCGGCAACTGGGGCGCACCCCGCGCCAGGATCTGCAATCCCTGCTGCCTGCCCCAGAGGTGCGCGAGCTGACGCCGGGGCAGCCAGCGGATCAGGCGCTCATCAAGCAGCTTGTCCACCTTGTTTATGACGTGCGCCGTGACGACGCCCGTTTTCGCAACCGGATCGGGCTGCCCGGCAGCTTCGATGAGCAGCGCAAGCGCTACCCCGAGCGGCGCGAATTGGGCGCCCTGCAACTGAAAGGGCCCTTCGCCGACGACAGATTGGCCCGACTGGGCTTTGCCGTCTCGGAGCAATAAACCCGATTTCAACAAGGGGAAGGGCTTGCCCAGGCGGCGCTTCCCCCCGGCCCGGCATCATGGCGGGCCTGTCATCAAACCGATACGCGTGCCAGCCGGGCCCTCATGCCCGGCCCCGACGGGCCGCATCACAGGAGAACAGATCAGTGAGTCAGCAATTCAACGTAGCGGTATTGGGTGCCAGCGGCGCCGTGGGTCAGGCCATGATCGAGATCCTGGAGGAGCGCGCCTTCCCGGTAGCGACCCTCTATCCGCTCGCCTCCAGTCGCAGCGCTGGGGACACGGTGCGTTTTGGTGGCAAGAACGTCGACATCCTTGACGTGGAGGCCTTTGACTGGAGCCAGGTGGAGATTGCACTCTTCTCCGCCGGTGCCGAGGTCTCGGCCAAATGGGCGCCCATCGCCGCCGAGCACGGCTGCATCGTCATCGACAACACCTCCTGCTTCCGCTACGACGAGGACATTCCCCTGGTCATTCCGGAAGTGAACCCGGACGCGCTGGCCGATTTTCGCAACCGCAACATCATCGCCAACCCCAACTGCTCCACCATCCAGATGCTGGTGGCCCTCAAGCCCCTGCACGACGAGGTGGGCATCAGTCGCATCAACGTGGCGACCTACCAATCCGTCTCCGGCTCCGGCAAGGAAGGGGTGAGCGAGCTGGCGGGCCAGACCGCCCACCTGCTCAACGGCCGTCCGGTGGAGCCGACCCTCTATCCGCAGCAGATCGCCTTCAACCTGATCCCGCAGATCGATGCCTTCACCGACAACGGCTACACCCGGGAAGAGATGAAGATGGTGTGGGAGACCCAGAAGATCCTGGGGGATGCCAGCATCGCCGTGAACCCCACCTGCGTGCGGGTACCGGTCTTCTATGGTCACGCTGAGGCGGTTCATGTGGAGCTGCACCAGCCGCTGGACGCCGAGCAGGTCAAGGAGCTGCTGCGCAATGCCCCGGGCGTCACCCTGTTTGATGATGAAGGGGACTACCCGACCCCGGTGCGCGATGCCACCGGCCAGGATGATGTGATGGTCGGGCGGGTGCGCCAGGATATTTCTCATCCGAGTGGTATCAATATGTGGATCGTGGCCGATAACGTTCGTAAGGGCGCGGCGACCAACAGCGTGCAGATTGCCGAACTGCTGGTACGCGACTACCTCTGAGGCCGGATGTCGGCCCCGGGCGGGGAGGGAACCCCGCCTTGATGTGGGCGCCCTGGCCCCGGGATGTGACCGGGAACCCACTCTCCGGTTTTTGGAATACCGTGTGATATCAGTGGACTAGGTTTTTTTCTACACTCTGGTTCGCGTCTGGGGCTGCTTTCTGGTCGCCGCCGGGCGCGAAATATGTCGGATCGCTGGCTTGAGACCGGCGCCTGATTTATATTGAGCCGATTGTTTTGGGGTAACTATCCAGATTTTTCAATGTGATAGGGCCGTCATACGAAGGAACGAATATGGGACATTCCCGCATAACGCTGGCAACGCTACTCGCATTGGGGCTTCTGGGCACGGTTCAGGCCGAAGAGGGGGCGCGAGAACCCTTCTTTGTCGAACT
This sequence comes from Aeromonas sp. QDB63, assembly GCF_027707425.1. Classification (NCBI taxonomy): domain Bacteria; kingdom Pseudomonadati; phylum Pseudomonadota; class Gammaproteobacteria; order Aeromonadales; family Aeromonadaceae; genus Aeromonas; species Aeromonas sp. QDB63. The sequence continues at coordinate 93,180 of NZ_JAPCIS010000007.1, read as the reverse complement.
CAAGGGACCGGATGGCTCACCGCCCCCCGCGGTGCAACCAGAGCCCCGAGCCCAGCCCGTGGCGCCCGTCACCCTGCCCAGAGCCCAGCCCATCGTGCGTCAGGTGCCTGCTGCGTCGGCTGGCAGTTATGGTCCCGTGCGTCCCACCGATACCCTCTGGAGTCTGGCGAGCAAGCATCGCCCGTCCAACCGGGTAAGCGTCTACCAGACCATGGTAGCCATCTATGACAAGAACCCCCGAAGCTTCGCAGACGGCAACATCAACCATATTCTGGTGGGTTCCCACATCCTGCTGCCCACCGCCGCAGAGGCGGGGCGCATCACAGATGCCGAAGCACGCCGTCGCTTCAACAGCGACAACGCGAGCTGGAAGGGGCTGAGCCCCAAATACCTGGCCAACAAGCAATCCCACGTCGCCCAGCCGGTGGTGAGCAAGCCTGCTCCGGCCAAGCCGGCTGTGGTGGCCAAGAATACACCGCCCAAGGCGGCGCCGATCCCGGCGGCACCCAAGGCAACGGCTCCAGCCCCCGAGGTGAAGGAGACCGCCAAGGCGGCTGTCTCCACCCCCGTGGTGGTGAGCGCTGCTGCGAGCAGCGCCGCCAGCACGGCGCCGGCGCCCCTGCCCGCCACTGCGGTGGGCAAACCCTCTACCGAGATGGCGCTGGCCCTGGAAGATGCCAACGCCCAGCTCGGCCAGGTCACCGAGATGAACCACAGGCTCAAGCTGCGCCTGCAAGCCCTGACCGAAGAGGTGGAGACCCTCAAGGCCCAGTTGCAGGATCAGACCGCCCTGCAAAAAGAGGTGGCGGAACTCAAGGCCAATCCGACGCCTCCCATGGTGGCGCCGGTGCCCAAACAGAGCTGGCTGATGGAGCTGCTCTCTTCGCCGCTCAATCTCGCCATGATCATCCTGCTGCCGGTACTCCTGGTGCTTGCCCTGGTCACGCTCTGGCTGCGTGCTCGTGCCCGCCGCGAGCTGGAAGAGCAGGAGAAGAGCCTCTCCGAGTCGACCTCCATGGTCATGGGAGACGAGAACAGCGAGTTTGATCAGTTGATGACGGTGGGCATCGCGGATGACGAGCCCCTCCATGGCATGCCGGATCTCAACGAGCCGGAAGTGAGCAGGAAGCAAGATGGTGCCAGTGCTGCCGCCGATGTCATCTTCCGGGATGACGAGACGGCGCTCTCCGCTTTTGATGTGGAGCCTGCGGTGACGACGGCGAACCGGGATCCGGATCTGGTGCCCGAGCTGGATCTGGCCCACGAGGGGGACTTCGATCTGCCCGTGGTGCCGGAACTCGATCTCTCCGACGAGCCCACCTCCTCTGCTCGTGGTCATGACGAGATCATGACCGAGGAAGAGCTGCAGGCCGCCCTGTTTGCCGAGCTGGACGCGGATCTGGAAGCGGATCTGGCCCAGGCCCAGGAGGAGAGCCGCAGCCAGCGTGACGAGACACTGGCCAACTTCGATCTGAGCGATCTAGAGACCGGGTTTGGCGAGCCGACCGACGATGAGCTTGCCGCCAAGGCGCCGCACATCGACGAGACGGGGTTTGGCAAGGACGATGTGGACGACATGCTGGCCGAGCTCGGGCTGGAGCCCACCAAGCCGGCGGCGTCCGAGTGGGATCCCAGCGAGCTGGCCCTGGCTGACTTCGAGGATGCCTTCGCCGAGGTGGAGTCCCATCAGGGGGAGGTGAAACCCCGCGAGCAGGTGCAAGACAGCGACTTCGTTGAAATCGACAAGCTGCTGGCCGATGCCGATGCCAGCAGCACGGAGCAGGAACCCTATCAGGGCTTCTCCCTGGATGTGGGGCTGGACGGTTTCCCCGAGGTGCTGCCGGAGTCCAACGGCTTTGATGTGGATGCCGATGACGGCGGGGTGGGGGCCAAGCTGGATCTGGCCCGGGCTTACCTCGAGATCGACGACAAGGAGAGCGCCCGCGAGCTGCTGGAAGAGGCGGTGGCCCAGGGCAGCGAGCACCAGCGCAGCGAGGCGCAGAAGCTGCTCAAACGCCTGGGCTAGGCAGGCGCTTGTCATCCATGCACCAGAGAGGGCAGCCCACGGGCTGCCCTCTCTCTTTGGGGGCCACGCACCGCGGCCTCGCCCGGTCTGGGACTTTTGAGCCCAAGCGCGTATAATCCGCCCCGTTTCTTTCACTGCATCCTTTCATCAGAAGACACCGTTACCCATGCGAATTGCCCTTGGTATTGAATATGACGGCAGCCGGTACTTCGGCTGGCAGCGCCAGCGCGAAGTGATCAGCGTCCAGGAGGAGCTGGAAAAAGCCCTCAGCCGCATCGCCAACCACCCCGTCTCCATCCAGTGTGCCGGTCGCACCGATGCGGGGGTGCATGCCACTGGCCAGGTGATCCACTTCGATACCGAGTCGAACCGCGCAGAAGGCGCCTGGACCCTGGGGCTCAACTCCAACCTGCCCCCTGACATCGCCGTGCGCTGGGTCAGGGAGGTGGACGAGCATTTCCATGCCCGCTTCAGCGCCACCGCCCGTCGCTACCGTTACGTCATCTACAACCACAACTACCGCCCGGCGATCCTGGGCCAAGGCGTCAGCCACTACCACGAAGCCATCGATGCGACGCTGATGCATCAGGCCGGTCAGAGCCTGCTGGGGGAGCACGACTTCAGCACCTTCCGGGCTGTCGCCTGTCAGTCCAACACCCCCTGGCGCAATGTGACCCACCTGTGTGTCAGCCGTTCCGGCCCCTACATCGTGCTCGACATCAAGGCCAACGCCTTCCTGCATCACATGGTGCGCAACATCACCGGCTCCCTGCTGCTGGTGGGGCAGGGGCTTCAACCGGTGGAGTGGATTGCCGAGGTGCTGGCGGCGAAGGATCGCAACCTGGCGGGCCCGACCGCCAAGGCGGGCGGCCTCTATCTGGTGGATGTGGATTACCCGGCCGAATTCGGGTTGCCCCGGCCGCCTCTCGGTCCGCTGTGGCTGCCGGACTCGGCACCGGGTACGACCAGTTTTTAGTAACTGGGCCCGAAAATTTGTGGTTTAATGATCCGTCGTTTATTGCCATCGAGCCGTTAAGTCATTGAACAATCAAGGCTCGATGTGTTTTGTCAGGCACAAATGCATTAAGGAATTCCATGAGCTGGCTTGAGAAGATCCTTCCCAAGAGCAAGATCACCACACCGCGTCGTCACAACATTCCGGAAGGGGTGTGGACCAAGTGTACTGCTTGCGAACAGGTGCTCTACCGGGCAGAGCTGGAGCGCAATCTCGAAGTGTGCCCCAAGTGTGACCATCATATGCGCATCAGCGCACGTGCCCGTCTCGAGAGCTTCCTCGACGCCGAGGGACGCAGCGAAGTCGCGGCCGAGCTGGAGCCGCAAGACATCCTGAAATTCAAGGATTCCAAGCGCTACAAGGATCGTTTGTCTGCCGCCCAGAAAGAGACGGGCGAGAAGGATGCGCTGGTGGTGATGAAGGGGACCCTCAAGGGGGTACCGGTCGTCGCCTGTTCATTCGAGTTCTCCTTCATCGGGGGCTCCATGTCCTCCGTGGTCGGTGCCCGCTTCGTGCGCGCCGTCGAGGAGAGCATCAAGGAGGGCCGCGGTCTGGTCTGCTTCTCCACCTCCGGTGGTGCGCGGATGCAGGAAGCCCTGTTCTCCCTGATGCAGATGGCGAAGACCAGTGCGGCCCTAGATCGCCTCACCAAGGCGGGCCTGCCCTTCATCTCCGTGCTGACCGACCCCACCATGGGTGGCGTCTCCGCGAGTCTGGCCATGCTGGGTGACATCAACGTAGGCGAACCCAAGGCGTTGATCGGCTTTGCCGGCCCCCGCGTCATCGAGCAGACCGTGCGCGAGAAACTGCCGGAAGGCTTCCAGCGCTCCGAGTTCCTGCTGGAGAAGGGCGCCATCGATCTCATCATCGACAGGCGCGAAATGCGCAACCGTCTGGCCGGTCTGCTGGCCAAGCTGATGAACACTCAGGTTATCGAAGACTGAAGATGAGTTCACACATGCAACAATCCCAAAGCCGGTCGCTGGTCGACTGGCTTTCTTATTTGGAGCAGATCCACCCAGCCAACATCGACATGGGGCTGGAGCGGGTCGGCACGGTTGCCCGCCGCATGGGCCTCACCGAACTGCCGTTCAAGGTGATCACGGTGGCGGGCACCAACGGCAAGGGCTCCTCCTGCGCCATGGCGGCCAGCATCCTGATGGCCGCCGGCTACCGGGTCGGTGTCTACTCCTCCCCCCATCTGCTGCGCTTTACCGAGCGCGTGCGCGTCAATGGCCAGGAGCTGGCCGATGGCGATCACTGCGCGGCCTTTGCCGAGGTAGAAGCCGCCCGGGGCGACATCGCCCTCACCTTCTTCGAGTTCGCCACCCTGGCGGGTCTGTGGCTGTTTCGCCGCGCCGCGCCCGATGTGCTCTTGCTGGAAGTGGGGCTGGGGGGGCGGCTTGATGCCACCAATGTGGTGGAATCGGACGTCGCCCTGATCACCTCCATTGCCCTGGATCACTGCGACTGGCTCGGAGATACCCGGGAGGCGGTGGCGGTGGAGAAGGCTGGCGTCTATCGCAAAGGTAAACCCGCCATCAGCGGGGAGCCCAATCCGCCATCGACCATCGCAAGCGAAGCGGCGCGCCTTGGCGCCTGCCTGCGTCAGGTCGGCATCGATTTTCGTGGTGATGAGCATGGCGTCGACTGGGATTATCACGGCCTGCACCACTGGTCGGGATTGCCCAAACCGGCCCTGCCGCTGATGAATGCGGTCACCGTGCTGGCGGCCCTGGAGTCCCTCGGTTTGCCATTGTCGGAGTCCGCCATCCGCGACGGCCTGGCCAATGTCCGCCTGGCTGGCCGGATGCAGCAGTTGCAAACCTCGCCGCTGGTCATCGTCGACGTGGCCCACAATCCCCACTCTGCCGCCTATCTCGCCAGCCAGTTGCGCCAGCTCCCCGGCAAGGGCAAGCGCCGCGCCGTGGTTGGCATGCTCAAGGACAAGGACATGGCGGGGTCGCTGGCCGAGCTTGACGGTCTGATTGACAAGTGGTTCCTGGCAAGCCTCCACGGCCCGCGCGCGGCCACGGCCGACCAGTTGGCGACGGCCCTTGGCAGCGGCCGGGGCGCGGCGCTCACCTTTGCCTGCGTGGGGGATGCCTACGGCGCCGCCTTGGCCGCATCGAGTCCTGACGATATGGTCATTGTGTTCGGCTCGTTTTACACTGTCGCCGACGTGCTGGCTCTGGGCGCGGTCTGAGCCGTTCGCTCCCCTGGCTCCGTCATCGTGACGACGGGCCGGGTTTTGCACTGGATAATCCCCTTTCAGGCCAAGTGGGTGGCGAGGGACCCGGCTTCGCCAGCCGGCGTGAGGGGAGGCGTTCTTTGCGAAGTGTGCAAGATTGCAATGGATCCTAAGTAACATGGGTGGAAATTAACTTGGCTTCGAAGTTTCAAAACAGATTGGTGGGGACCGTCATCCTGGTCGCCCTGGTGGTCATCTTTCTGCCGGACCTGATGGACGGCAACAAGCTGGAGCAGAAGGACGAGGCCTTCGCCAAGATCCCCCTGCGTCCGGAGCTCGAGCCCGCCAAACCTGCGCTTCAGGTCTCGGCGGCGAGCACCCTGCCGGCCGAGCATCTGGCGAGTCAGCAGCAGGCCTCTGCCGCGACCCAGTGGCAGGTAGAGGAGATTGGCGATACCGTGACCCTGGCCAATCAGGGGGGAGCCAATCCAGCGGGAGCCAGTCAGGCTCCCATCACCCAGCAGCAGCCGGTACAGGCCGTGGCGCAACCCAAGCCCCAGCCCAAACCCGAGCCCAAGCCGGAAGTGATCGCCAAGAAACCGGTGGAGCAGCCCAAACCCAAGCCGGTGCCAACCAAGCCGGTAGAGGTGCAAAAACCGGTGGAGGCCAAGCCACAGGCGGGCCAGATCAAGACCATGGATGATCTCATCGCGAGCAAGATGGCCCAGCCGACTACGGCACCGGCAGCAGCCCCGGCTCAGGGGAGCTGGATCCTGCAGCTTGGCGCCTTCAAGAATGCAGACAGCGTCAATGCCCTGGTGAGCAAGCTGAGGGCGGCGGGCTACTCGGCCCAGACGTCGCCGAGAACTCCGGTGCAGGGGCAGATCAACCGGGTCTTCATCGGGCCGGATGTCTCCAAGGCCAAGTTGCAGGGCATGCAGAGCCGGATCAGCCAGATGACGGGCTTGAGCGGCTCCGTGGTGGCCTACAACCCCTGACAGCATGATGAAATGAAAAGACCGCGCCTCATGGCAACATGGGCGCGGTCTTTTTTTGTGTCCAACACGGGGGAGGCCGTGTGGCTATCGGGCTGCAGAGAAGGCCTAGATGCACTTCACCGGCTTGGGGAGGCCTGCGATCTTGGTGGCTTGCTTGGCGGGGCCTTCCGGGAACAACTTGTAGAGGTAGCGGCTGTTGCCCTTCTCTGGGCCGTACTGCTTTTCCATCGCCTTGACCAGGGCGCGGATGGCGGGGGAGGTGTTGAACTCCAGATAGAAGGCCCGTACGAAACGCACCACTTCCCAGTGCGGATCCTCCAGCACAATCCCCTCTTTCTCGGCCAGCATCAGGGCCAGCGCCTCGCTCCATTGCTCGCTGTGGCGCAGATAGCCCTGGGCATCGGTCTCGATGAGTTGGCCGTTGAACTGCAAATGGTGTGGCTCGGACATGACGCTTCCTCGAAAAGGCTATCTCAATGGGGCGGGCATGGTAGCGCCTTGCGTCCCGTCCGGCAACCGGGGCGGCGCTTGGCGCCTGCCTCGGGCGGGACTGGCCCGGCGGCTATGGCTGGCTAGGTCCGGCCCTGACCTGTCAGCAACTGGCCATCGTTGGCGAGCATCAGCAGTTCGTCTGCCAACTGGCTGATGAGGGTGAGCTGCTGGCTCAGCATCAGTTGCTCCTCGCTGCTCTCCGGAGCGATGGCCGGACAGGCTCCCGCGAGCGGCGTCGGCATCTCCCCCGCCAGGTGACCGGCGGCCTGCTCCAGGGTCTGGCTGATGTGGCGGCTTATCTCCTCCAGCCCCTCGATGGGCTCGAGTTTGTCGCGATGAGCCCCGAGTGCCGAGATATAGGAGAGCAGGGCATGGTTGCGCCAGGTGAGAGTGAAACAGAGATCCAGGAAGCGGCGGCGCTTGCTCGGCTCCACCAGCATGCTCTGCCAGGCCATGGCCAGCTCGCTGTCGGCGAGGTGGGCACACTTGCGGGCCACCCGGTAGTCCAGGGATTCATCCCGTTGGCGATGCAGGCTGGCGAGTACCGCCGAGAGGTACTTCGCATTGGCGGACAGGGAGTTGGCGATAAGGGTTGGCAACCGCTTGTATTGCCAGTCGGGCCAGAGCCAGGCCACCAGGGCGTAGGAGAGCAGGCAGCCGAGCAGGGTATCGAGCAGGCGGGGTCCGAGGATGGCGAAGCCGATGCCATCCAGCAGGTTGAACGCCATCAGCACGTAGAGGGTGATGAAGCAGACGGCGGCGCTGTAGTTGCTGCGCACCTGGGTGAAAAACAGGAAGGCGGCCAGCCCCATGATCCCCAGTTGCAGGTGCAGCTCGGGGAAGAACCAGAGTACGGGCACGCCGATGAGGATACCGGCGAAGGTGCCGAGCATCCGCTGCACCAGACGACGGCGGGTGGCGCTGTAGCTCGGCTGGCAGACGAACAATACGGTGAGCAGGATCCAGTACCCCTTGTCCAGGTGAAACGCCTGCAGAATGCCATAGCCCACTACCAGCCCGAGGGAGAGCCGCAGGGCATGGCGAAACACCATGGAGTTCGGGGTCAGGTGCTGCCTGAGCAATGCCAGCAGGGGCAGGGCGACCGGCTGTGCCAGGGGAGGCAGGCTGGTGGGCGGCGCGGCGGGGTTTTGCAGCTCTTCGGCGCTTTGCAGCAACTGGTTGATGCTGGCCAGGTTGCGACGCAGGAACTTCATCGGTGTCAGCAGGGTCTTGGGGTAGTGCTGCTTGAGGTGGGTGAACTCCAGCTGATCGCCGAGGGCCTCCAGGGTCCAGTGAATGCGTTTGTGGTGGGTGTAGGGCTTGTGCACCAGGATGGCGTAGCCGAGCTGCTGACAGGCGTCGGCAAGCTGTGACAGCACCTCCTGGAAGCCGTCGAGGACGATACCCTGCTTGAGCTCTGCTTCCAGCTTGCTGTAGGGGTAGTGGCTGGAGGTGGCCCGCTCCTGGATCTCCAGGGCAAGCAGGTAGAGGCGCAGCAGGCCCGCGAGCTCGGGGGCAACCCCGTGGCGGCCGGGGGCATGAAGACGGGCATTGAGCGCCGTCTTGGCCTGGTTCAGGGCATTGACCAGGTTGATGTTGAGCTGGGCCAGATTGTGGCGGATGGCCTGGGCGCCGTGTTCGTCGGCCGGGAAGAAGCGGGATTTCTCCTGCAAGTAGCGGGCGAGGGCGAAGTAGCTCTGGGCCAGTTGCTCGTGCAGGGTCTTGTAGGGCAGCAGCCAGAGCCAGACCAGGGACACCAGGCCGTACCAGAGGGCCCCGGCGCACAGGGCCAGCGGCTGATAGAAGAGATCCGGCGCCTTGGCGGCCCCCAGCATGGTGTAGATGGCAATCAGCAGGGAACCGAAGCTGATGGTGGCGTAGCGTTGGCCGAGGGCGCCCACCATGACGAAGATAAAGGTGGAGCCCGCGAGTCCGATGGCAAAGAGCCAGGGAGTGGGGAAGAGATACTGCACGCACAATGAGGCAAACAGGAAGCAGAGCAGGGTCATGGCGAGGTTCTTGACCCGGCCCCAGAGGCTGTCGTCGGTCTCGGCGATGGCGCCGGCCACCACCCCGAGGGAGAGCAGCACGGTGAGCTGGATGTCACCGGTAGCCAGCGCGAAGGCGAGCAGCCCCGCGATGGCGAGCAGGACCTTGAGGGCGAAATAGATGTGGCTGTCTGTCAGCAGCCGGCGCAGCAGGCCGGAGAAATCCATCGGCATGCTAGGCACCACCCTTGAACGAGGTGAAATCGATGTGGCAGTCGGTCAGCAGACGGCGCAATAAACCTGAGAAGTCCATGGGCATGGGATGAAGGCAACCCTTGAGCGAAACGAAAGCGACAGCATAACCCGTCGATAACGAAACGGCCCTGATTTGGATCAGGGCCACTTCGCTTCATATCCTTGATTTGCAACTTATCCTGACAGAAATGGGCGCCAATAAAAACCCCGCCGAAGCGGGGTCTTGTGCATCTTAAGCATCCATCAGTTGCGGTTGCCGCCAAGCAGGCTCAGCAGGCTCAGGAAGATGTTGTAGATGGAGACATACAGGGTGACGGTGGCAGAGATGTAGTTGGTCTCGCCGCCGCGCACGATCTGCTGGGTGGTCAGCAGGATGGCGCCGGAGGAGAAGAGCATGAACATGGCGGACAGGGCCAGGCTCAGGGCGCTCATCTGCAGGAAGATGTTGGCGACCATGGCTACCAGCAGTACCCAGAACCCGACGAACAGCATGCCGCCGAGGAAGGAGAGGTCCCGCTTGGTGGTCAGGGCATAGGCAGACAGGCCGAAGAAGGTGAGCGCAGTACCGCCCAGCGCCGTCATCACGATCTCGCCGCCGCCGTTGTTCATGTACATGTTGATGATGGGGCCGAGGCTATAGCCCAGCAGGCCGGTCAGGGCGAAGGTGAACACCAGCCCCATGCCGTTGTCACGGTTCTTCTCGGTCAGGAACATCAGGCCGTAGACACCGATGAGGAACACGGCCCAGTGCAGGGGCGGCATGTCCATGACGGTCGCTACCCCGGCTACCACGGCTGAGAAGCCAAGAGTGAGGGAGAGCAGCATGTAGGTGTTGCGCAGCACCTTGTTGGTGTCGCGCACGGCACCCTGGGTGCCAGTGTAGATAGAACGGGTATCCATCTTGATGTCCTCTTGATTTCCGGGGTGAAGCGACCAAGTGTGCTTCGTTAACGCATTGTATGCACTGAATGTGTGGATGACGAGCGCTGATTTCAAGCGCCACCCCACCTGCGTGGTGCCTACTATCCCAGAGCAAAGATGTATTGCGCATGAACAAGGAGGCTCAAGGCGTTGCAGAGGGCGCCTGTTCCTGCTCTTTACCCTGTCTGGCGATCCGCGTCGGCGAGAAGCCGAACTGCTTTCTAAACGCCGTGATGAAATTGGCCACATGGTCATAGCCGGCGTGGGCGGCGGCCCCTTGCAGAGAGAGGCTGCGCGCCTCCAGCCTGGCCCGCGCTTCTTGCAGCTTTCGCTGGCGAAGGTAGCGCTGCAGGCTCATGCCCAGCTCTTTTTTTGCGGCCCGCTGCAAGGTGGAGACGCTCATGCCGAGGGTGGCCGCGATCTCGGTCAGGGTCATCTCGTCCACTTTTTCATCCCTGAGCAGCATCTTGAGGCGCGTCGGTTGCTCGTTCTGGCGCTGGCAACAGGGGGAGGCGGCCTGCTGGAGGTTGGTCATCAGGCTCTCCCAGACACTGAGGGCAAAGGCCTTGCGCATCAGCATCTCGGAGGCGTTCTGGCTGCTGGTGAGATTGAGCGCTTCCGCAATCTGTCCAAGCGCCGCGGGCAGGGTCCAGTCGACGCGGCTCAGATGGCGGCTGAAGGTCTGTGCGAAAGCCTTGCGATGCGCCTGTGCCAGGTTGTGGGCGAGCCAGGTGTGGTCCAGGGAGAGGACGATGCTGCGGCTGCGCACCTGGGCTTTGGCCGCCCCCTGCACGATGTCGGGCTCGGTATAGAGGATGGCGGTTGCCACTATGGGGTCGGACTCATGGAAGCGGCACCCCTTGAGCCTGTGAGTGGCGCCATAGGTCATCAGGGCACGGCTCTCGAGAGGAATGGCGATGATCAACTGCGGCGGCAACTCCCGCTCGGTGGCGAAGTCTGCCTTGTGAACGATGTCCTTGTTGTGAAAGCGAAGACCCTCCTGGATCACCAGGTTCTCCACCCTGCCGGTGAAGCGGCCTCGCTGGCGTGCGCTGGTATCCCTTGCCACTGTGTCAGTCATGTGCAATTTGACCATGTCGAAGAGTGAAATGACCACACCGCAAAACTGCGGCGGAAGATGGAGTGATATATTAGCCCCCGGAAAATTAAATGAAAATGATTATCATCTCTATCTTGGGGTCACTCTTACTATGGTTGTCTTGAAGGATAAAGCGCGAAGCCCGCTGGCGCTGGCCATCTCTGCCGCTCTGGCCGTCACCGTTGCCGCCCCGGCAGGGGCACACACACCGGACATCAAGCCGGACGAAACCCTGGTTGTCTATGGCAATCCACTCTACGGGATGTCGCCGTCGGAGGAGACGGGAGGCTATGGGGTCGACTCGGCCACCGTTGGCACCAAGACGCCGGCGGCCCTCAAAGACATCCCCCAGTCGATCACCGTGTTGACCAACGACTACATCGAGGAGCGCAACTTCGTGGCGGTGGACGATCTGGCCAAGTTCACGCCGGGTCTGCGCACCCTGGTCAACGACAGCGGCCGCTCCTCCATCTTCTCCCGCGGCTATGAGTACGACGAAGTGAACCTCAACGGCCTGCCATCGCCCATGCAGAGCAAGTACGGCACCCTGCCATCGCTGGCGGCGGTGGATCGGGTGGAGATCATGCGGGGCCCCTCCGGCCTCTTCAACAGCACCAGCGAGCTGGGGGGCGTGATCAACATGGTGCTCAAGCGTCCGACCGACGCCTTCAAGGGCTCGGTCACGGCGCGCTATGGCAGCTGGGACAGGCATTACCTGGAGGCGGACATGGGGGGCGCACTCAACGACGAGGGTTCCCTGCGCGGCCGCGTCGTGGTGGCCAACGCCGACATCAAGAACCAGGTGGACTACAACAACAACAACGGTACCTACTACGGCACCCTGGAGTTCGATCTCTCGGATCGCACCCGCCTCTCCGTCTACGCCCTGCACCAGACCAAGGACATCCTGCCCACCAACGGCCTGCCGGCGTACAAGGACGGCTCCCTGCTCGACATCGGCCGCAGCACCTACCTGGGGTCGGCTGAAGACTTCTTCGACGCCGACACCACGGATGTGGGGGCCTCGCTGCAACACGCCTTTGCCAACGGCGGGGTGGGTCAGGTCTCGGCCCGCTACATGGATCACGACATGCGGCTGGAGCAGACCTTCACCAACGGCCCCGTGGACGCGGCGGGCAACACCGGGCTGATGTTCAACGGCCAGGGAAACCAGCAGAAGAACATGGCCTTCGATGCCAACTACAGTCAGATGTTCGATCTGTTGGGGCACAAGAGCGAGTTTGTGTTGGGCTCCGACTACAAGCGCTACGAGTCGGACATTCAGACCTACACCAACCGCAACCTCGGCAAGATCAATGTGTTCGATTTCGACCCGACCCGGGTCGCCAAGCCGGACTACAGCTACACCAAGAATGACCATGAGGAGCAGTCGGAGCTCGGTCTGTATGGCAAGGTGACCTGGCGTCTGCTGGAGCCGCTGGCGGTGATCACCGGGGCCCGCGTCTCCTGGTACGATCTGGATGCCGTCAGCACGACCCTGAGTTCCGGAGCCCAGAGCGGCGAGTCCGGTACGTTCAACGGCAAGCTCACCCCCTACGCGGGGGCCGTCTATGACCTGAGCGACGAACACGCCTGGTATGCCAGCTACTCCAAGGTGTTCAAGCCCCAGACCAGCCAGGACGAGAGCGGCAACCTGCTCAAGCCCCGGGAGGGCAGCCAGTGGGAGACCGGCATCAAGTCCTCGCTGCGTGACGGCCTGCTCAACACCCGGGCGACCCTCTTCCTGATGAAGGACGACAACATCGCGGCCCAGGCCTACGACGATCAGGGCATCGCCATCACCAACACCTACTGGGCTACCGGCAAGGTGGAGACGCAAGGGGTGGAGCTGGAGGCGAGCGGCTATCTCAGCCAGAACTGGATGGTGATGGCCGGCTATACCTTCACCGACATCGAGGAGAAGGCCGGGGATCACAATCCGAAATTCGACACCATTCCCCGTCACGCCCTCTCCCTCTGGACCGACTACCACCTGGCCGACTGGGTGCAGGGGCTGCACCTCGGGGCCGGGATGACGGCGGTGAGCGACTACGGCTTCAACCAGAAGGGGGTCGAGACCCACCAGGGGGGCTATGCCCTGTTCGATGCGGCGGTGCGTTACGAGATCAACGACAGAATGCAGGCGACCCTGAACCTCTACAACCTGCTCGACCGGGAGTACTTCTACCGGGTCGGCTCCACCAGCACCTTCAACATGTACGGCGAGCCGGCGAACCTGATGGCAGGCTTCACCTACAAGCTGTAACGACCGACGACAGCAGGGCCTGCGGGCCCTGCTACCGTCTCTGTGCGCCGCCCTACGGGGGATCCCCAAGGCTGGCGACACAATCCTGGTTCATCCCATGACAAGACTCATCATCCTGCTGCTCACCATGATCACACTCTCTTCTGCCCAGGCAGACATGCTCCACTACGCACAGCGCTTCACCCACCATTCGGCCCTGCTGGGGGAGACGCGGCAATACAGCGTCTCCCTGCCCCAGGAATATGAACGCGAGCCCGGGGCTCGGTTCCCCGTGCTCTATCTGCTCGACGGGGAGAAGAGCCTGCTGGAGGTTGTCGGCATCACCCGGGCCCTGCGGGCCGGGCTCAATCCGGCTATTCCCCCCCTCATCATCGTCGCGGTCCACAACACCGACCGGATGCGGGATTACACCCCGAGCCACACCATGACCTTGCCAAATGGGGCACCGGCGGGGCCCGGCTATGCCGTGACGGGGGGCGGGCCCCGGTTCCTGCGCTATCTGAGTGAGGAGCTGCGCCCCCTCATCGAGGAGAGGTTTCGGACCCGGGCGCCGGCCCTGCTGGTGGGCCACTCCCTCGGCGGCCTGCTGGCGCTCGATGCACAGGCGCAAGACGGCGGCCAGTTCCAGGGTGTGATCGCCATCGACGCCAGCCTCTGGTTCGATTACCCCCGCAATTACGAGCGCATCGCGTCGGAGTTGACCGGGCCGCTCAAGCACGCCTCCTCGCTGTTTATGGCGGTGGCCAACAACCCCTTCACCCCGGGATTCGGGCGCTCGGCGTTTCACCGGGATCGCCTGCAGCAGTTTGCGCGGCAGGTAGTGGGGGCACCCGGCGCAAACCTGCACGTCACCAGCCGCTACTTCGAGGAGGAGGATCATCACAGCGTCTACCACCCCGCCGTCTATCAGGGACTCCAGTGGCTGTTTCAGGGCTACCGGATGGATCTGGCGCCCGGGCACTTCAGCCGACAGGGGGTGATCGCCCGCTTTGATGCCTTGAACCGCCACCTCGGCAGCGCACTGCGCCCGGAGCTGGGGAGCCTGCGGGACATCAGGGAGAAGGCCGCGCGCTGGCCGCAGATGGCGATCTCCGTGGACGAGGCCGATGCCCTGCTGACCCACTACTACGGGTCGAAGCCGTGAAAAGCCGATATTTTTGTCTGTGTCTGGAATCGTCACAACGGCGCCGGAGACGGGTGTCGGTCCGGCGCCATCCCTGGGTACACTGCCGAAACGAGGGGCGCCGGGTCGGTGCCCCGACAGAGGCAGGGAGTGAGCGATGGCGGTTGCAGGAAAGAGGGGAGGCATGCTGGCTCTGTGGTGCGGCGCACTCCTGATGTCGGGGTGCAGTGGGTTTGCGCCTGCGCCCATTCCCGTCACCTATCTGAGTCAGGATCCACCCCCAGGCAGGCTGCCCCTTGGGGAGACCGCCTATGTGGATGACGGTCGCTGCCCACCAGGGCAGGTCAAGCGGCTCATCGGCGGGGACGCGAAGCACAATGTGCCAAGAAAGGTTGAGTGTGTGGCAAGACCGCAATGATGATGTGATTTTCACAGCCTGAAACATCCAAAAAAGAGCCCTGAGGCAGTCGCCTTGGGGCTCTTTTCGTCTGGCTGGCCTGGTCGGTGTGATGCCGCAGCGGGCTAGAAGGCATTTCCAGGGACCCGCACCCAGCCTTCCATCAGGATGCGGGCGGAGCGGGACATCACCGCCTTGGTGACCGTCCACTGTCCCGCTACCTGCTCTGCCTGGGCTCCGACTCTCAGGGTGCCGGAGGGGTGGCCGAAGCGCACCGCTTCGCGCTCGCCGCCCCCGGCGGCCAGATTGACGAGGGTGCCGGGAATGGCCGCCGCCGTGCCGATGGCCACGGCGCAGGTGCCCATCATGGCGTGGTGCAGCTTGCCCATGGAGAGGGCCCGCACCAGCAGATCGATCTCGCCGGCAATAATCTCCTTGCCGCTGGCGGTGCGGTAATCCTTGGCGGGTGCGACGAAGGCAATTTTCGGGGTGTGCTGGCGAGTGGCCGCCTCTTCGGGGCGCTTGATGAGCCCCATGCGCAGGGCACCGGCAACCCGGATCGCCTCGAAACGGGCGAGCGCTTGCGGGTCTGTGTTGATCGCCTCGCGCAGCTCGGTGCCCTCATAACCAATGTCCTCGGCGTTGACGAACACCGTGGGGATGCCGGCGCTGATCAGGGTGGCTTTCAGTACGCCGCTCTTTACAACAGACGCGGGTACCTCCAGATCGTCCACCAGATTGCCGGTGGGGAAGAGGGCGCCGCCGTCTTCACCCTCGTCGGACGGGTCGAGAAACTCCAGCACGATCTCGGCGGCGGGGAAGGTCACCCCGTCCAGCTCGAAATCGCCTGTCTCCTGCACCTGGCCGTTTGTCACCGGCACGTGGGCGAGGATGGTTTTGCCGATATTGGCCTGCCAGATGCGCACCTCACAGGTGCCGTGCTCCGGGATGCGGGACGGGTCCACCAGGCCGGCGTGGATGGCGAAGGCCCCGGCGCCGGTGGAGAGGTTGCCGCAGTTGCCGCTCCAGTCCACGAATGCCTTGTCGATGGCGACCTGGCCGTAGAGGTAGTCCACATCGTGATCGGGTTGCTGGCTTTTGGAGAGGATCACGCACTTGGCTGTGGAGGAGGTGGCCCCCCCCATGCCGTCCATGTGGGCGCCGTAGGGGTCGGGGCTGCCGATGACCCGCAGGAAGAGGGCATCCCGTGCCGGGCCCGGCTGCTGGCAGCGCTCGGGCAGGTCAGATAAGCGAAAGAAGACCCCCTTGCTGGTGCCGCCACGAAGGTAGGTGGCCGGGATTTTTACTTGTGGTATGTGGGCCATAGAGAGTGTCCTGAAAAGAGTCATAGATCCTGCTCCCTCTGGGAGAAGGTGCCCGAAGGGCGAATGAGGGGGATGTCCCCTCACCCCAACCCTCTCTCAAAGGGAGAGGGTGCTTTATGCCTTCCCCTTTTTCAAAGGGGCGGAGCGGGGTTGCGATTTAGCTTGCGGCCTTTTGCGCAGCTGACGCCAGGAAATCCTGGGCGAAGCGTTGCAGCACGCCACCTGCCTCATAGACCGAGACCTCCTCGGCGGTGTCGAGGCGGCAGGTCATGGGCACCTGGATCACTTCGCCGCTGCGACGGCGGATCACCAGAGTGAGATCGGTGCGCGGCTGGCGCTCCCCCACCACGTCATAGGTCTCGGTGCCATCGAGGCCCAGCGTGAGGCGGGTGGTGCCCGGTTTGAACTCGAGCGGCAGCACCCCCATACCGATGAGGTTGGTGCGGTGAATACGCTCGAAGCCTTCCGCCGCGATCACCTCCACCCCGGCAAGGCGCACCCCCTTGGCCGCCCAGTCCCGGGACGAGCCCTGACCGTAGTCGGCACCGGCCACGATGATGAGGGGCTGCTTGCGTGCCATGTAGGTCTCGATGGCTTCCCACATCCGCATCACTTTGCCATCCGGCTCGACGCGGGCGAGGGACCCCTTCTGCACCACGCCGTTCACCACCGCCATCTCGTTGACCAGCTGGGGGTTGGCGAAGGTGGCGCGCTGGGCGGTCAGGTGATCGCCGCGGTGGGTGGCGTAGGAGTTGAAGTCCTCCTCCGGCAGGCCCATCTTCGCCAGGTATTCCCCCGCCGCGCTGCCGGGCAGGATGGCGTTGGAAGGGGAGAGGTGGTCTGTGGTGATGTTGTCCGGCAACAGCGCCAGGGGCCGCATGCCGCGCAGGGTGCGCTCGCCCGCCAGTGCCCCCTCCCAGTAAGGCGGGCGACGGATATAGGTGCTTTGCGTACGCCAGTCGTACAGGGGCGTCACCTTGGGACCCTGATCCTCTTCCTGGGTGAACATGGGGATATAGACCTGGCGGAACTGGGACGGCTTGACCGACGCCTTGACCACGGCGTCGATCTCTTCATCAGACGGCCAGATGTCTTTGAGGCGAATTTCCTTGCCGTCCATCACCCCCAGCACATCTTTTTCAATGTCGAAGCGGATGGTGCCGGCGATGGCGTAGGCCACCACCAGGGGCGGGGAGGCGAGAAACGCCTGCTTGGCATAGGGATGGATGCGGCCGTCGAAGTTGCGGTTGCCGGACAGCACCGCCGTGGCATAGAGGTCCCGCTCGATGATCTCCTGCTGAATGGTGGGATCCAGGGCACCGGACATGCCGTTGCAGGTGGTGCAGGCAAAGGCCACGACGCCGAAGCCGAGCCGCTCAAGTTCCTCGTCCAGTCCCGCCTCTTTCAAGTAGAGGGCGACTGTCTTGGATCCGGGGGCCAGGGACGACTTGACCCAGGGCTTGCGCACCAGACCGAGCCGGTTGGCGTTGCGGGCCAACAGGCCCGCGGCAATCACGTTGCGCGGGTTGCTGGTGTTGGTGCAACTGGTGATGGCGGCGATGATGACGGCGCCATCGGGCAAGAGGCCGTCCGCCTCCTGGGCGCGAGCCTTGTCCAGATTCACCGCGATACCGCGCTCCGCCAGGGCGGAGACCGGCAGGCGGCGATGGGGGTTGGAGGGGCCCGCCAGGGTGCGCACCACGCTCGACAAGTCAAAGTGCAGCACCCGCTCGTACTGGGCGCTCGCCAGGGCATCGGCCCAGAGGCCGGCCTCCCTGGCATAGGTTTCCACCAGCCTGACCTGCTCGTCGTCACGGCCGGTGAGCTTGAGGTAGTCGAGGGTCTGCTGGTCGATGAAGAACATGGCCGCGGTAGCGCCGTATTCCGGTGCCATGTTGGAGATGGTGGCCCGATCGCCGAGGGTGAGGGCGGCGGCGCCCTCGCCACGAAACTCCAGATAGGCCCCGACTACCTTCTGCTGGCGCAGGAATTCGGTGAGCGACAGCACCAGGTCCGTGGCGGTGATGCCGGGTTGCGGCTTGCCGGAGAGCTCCACGCCGACGATCGAAGGCAGCCGCATCCAGGAGGCGCGCCCCAGCATGACGTTCTCGGCCTCTAACCCACCCACCCCCACCGCGATGACGCCCAGAGCGTCAACGTGGGGGGTGTGGCTGTCGGTGCCGACGCAGGTATCCGGGTAGGCGAGGCCGCGATCGGCGTGGATGACAGGGGACATCTTCTCCAGGTTGATCTGGTGCATGATGCCGTTGCCCGGCGGGATCACCTCGATGTTCTTGAACGCCTGCTTGGTCCAGTCGATGAAGTGGAAACGATCCTCGTTGCGGCGATCCTCGATGGCGCGGTTCTTCTCGAACGCCTGGGGGTCAAAGCCGCCGCACTCAACGGCGAGGGAATGGTCGACGATGAGCTGCACCGGCACCACAGGGTTCACCTGGGCGGGATCGCCACCCTGCTCGGCGATGGCGTCGCGAAGGCCCGCGAGGTCCACCAGGGCGGTCTGCCCCAGGATGTCGTGACACACCACCCGCGCCGGGAACCAGGGAAAGTCGCGATCGCGCTTGCCATGGACTATCTGGCCGAGGCACTCGCCGAGGATGGTCGGATCGCACCGACGCACCAGGTTCTCGGCGTGGACGCGGGCGGTGTAGGAGAGCCTGTCCCAGGCGCCGGGGGCGATGGCGTTGACCGCCTCCCTGGCATCGAAGTAGTCGAGCGCCGTGCCGGGCAGGGGCTTGCGATATTGCGTGTTGATCATCACTTGCGCTCCTGATTCTTCTCGGCGTGCACGCGGGCGGTGTAGTAGAGCCTGTCCCAGGCGCCCGGGGCGATGGCGTCGACCGCCTCCCTGGCGTCGAAGTAGTCGAGCGCCGTGCCGGGCAGGGGCTTGCGATATTGCGTGTTGATCATCACTTGCGCTCCTTGAGCGGCACGAACCTGAGATCCTCCGGGCCGACGTAGTTGGCGCTCGGGCGGATGATCTTGCCGTCGATGCGTTGCTCGATGACGTGGGCCGACCAGCCTGAGGTGCGGGCGATGACGAACAGCGGGGTGAACATGGCGGTGGGCACCCCCATCATGTGGTAGCTGACGGCGCTGAACCAGTCGAGGTTCGGGAACATCTTCTTGACCTCCCACATGGTGGATTCCAGCCGCTCGGCGATATCGAACATCTTGGTGTTGTGCTGCTCCTGGCTGAGTTCGCGCGCCACCTCCTTGATCACCTTGTTGCGGGGATCGGAGACGGTGTAGACCGGGTGGCCGAAGCCGATGACCACTTCTTTTTTCTCGACCCGAGCGCGAATGTCGGCCTCCGCCTCGTCCGGGTTCTCGTAGCGCTTCTGGATCTCGAAGGCCACCTCGTTGGCGCCTCCGTGCTTGGGCCCGCGCAGGGCACCGATGGCCCCCGTGATGCAGGAGAACATGTCCGAGCCGGTACCGGCGATGACGCGGCCGGTGAAGGTGGAGGCGTTGAACTCGTGCTCGGCGTAGAGGATGAGAGAGGTGTGCATGGCGCGAACCCAGGAGTCGCGTGGCTTGTGCCCGTGCAGCAGGTGCAGGAAGTGGCCGCCGATGGAGTCGTCGTCGGTCTCCACATGGATGCGTTTGCCGTTGTGGCTGAAGTGGTACCAGTAGAGCAACACGGAGCCGAGACAGGCCATCAGCTTGTCGGCGATGTCCCGGGCGCCCGGGTGGTTGTGATCGTCCTTCTCCGGTGACAGGCACCCCAGCACGGAGACGGCGGTGCGCATCACGTCCATGGGGTGGGCGGAGGGAGGCAACTGTTCCAGGGCGGTCCTCACTCCGGTGGGCAGGCCGCGCAGGGCCTTGAGTTTGGCCTTGTAGGCGCCAAGCTCCGCCACATTGGGCAGATGGCCGTGCACCAGCAGATGGGCTATCTCTTCAAACTCGCAGCTGGTGGCCACGTCCAGGATGTCGTAGCCACGGTAGTGCAGGTCGTTGCCGGAGAGGCCGACGGTGCACAGGGCGGTGTTGCCGGCGGCGCTGCCGGAGAGGGCGACGGATTTCTTGGGCTTGAAGCCGGTGGTTTCGGGCAGGGCGCTCATCACATGTTTCCTCATTCAGTCCGTTGATGCGCCAGCCGCCAGCATAAGGCGGCCGGTCGCCGTCTTATTCCTTGGTCGACAGATCCTGGGTGAACAGCCTGTCCAGGGTCTGCTCGTAGTGGTGGTAACCGAGAAAATCGTAGAGGGACTCCCGGGTCTGCATGGTGTCGACCACGGCGCGCTGGTGGCCGTCACGGCGAAGCGTCTGATAGACGTTGAGGGCGGCCTGGTTGGCGGCGCGGGCGGCGCTCAGGGGGTAGAGCACCATGTCGACGCCATGCAAGGCGAGCGCCTCCTTGTCAAACAGCTCGGTCTTGCCGAACTCGGTCATGTTGGCGAGGATGGGCACTCCGGCCGCCTGCTTGAAGCGATCGTACTGTTCCAGCTCGGTGACCGCCTCGGCGAAGATCATGTCGGCACCGGCCTCCACATAGGCGGCGGCCCGCTCCAGGGCCGAGCCCAGTCCTTCCACCGCCAGGGCGTCGGTGCGGGCCATGATGACGAAGTGCTCGTCCTGGCGGGCATCCACTGCGGCCTTGATCCTGTCCACCATCTCCGAGACCGTGACCACCGCCTTGTTCGGCCTGTGGCCGCAGCGCTTCTGGGCCACCTGATCTTCCATGTGGACGGCGGCCACACCGCCACGCTCGAAGGCGCGAATGGTGCGGGCGATGTTGAAGGCGCCCCCCCAGCCGGTGTCGATGTCCACCAGGAGTGGCACCTGGGTGACAGCCGTGATGCGTTCGGCATCGATGAGCACGTCATTCATGGAAGTCATGCCGAGGTCCGGCAGGCCATAGGAGGCGTTCGCTACCCCGGCGCCGGAGAGATAGAGGGCCTGGAAGCCGCTGCGCTCTGCCATCAGCGCCATGTAGGCATTGATGGTGCCGACAATCTGCAGGGGCTTTTCGTTGGCCAGGGCCGTGCGAAAACGCTTGCCGGCCGAGGGGGAGAGGTTGGACATGGTGACTCCTTTCATGGGGGGCGTGTCTGCTGGATGTGTAGGGTGAACGGTATTATCTCACACTACGTTTACGTTAACGTCAATTATGCTTAGGTCCAAGGTCGTATCAAGTGTGCTCTCCCCTGACGGACCCCTGGCAACGCCAGCACCACAGACTCGTTGGAACCATTTTTTGGTGTGATGCATCGTGTGGGAGAGCGGTGAACCTGGGAAAATGCCGAGTGTTTTTTGGCCAAATCGGGGCTTTTGGGGTCAAAATCTTGCGCGGCGTCAAACAGGATGCAAATTGTGTCTCAGCCATCCTCCCCGACTGGGTCTCTGCGTTGCTTGCCCGTAGGCGTTTGGCTACGCTCAGTGGGTGATCAAACAAGGGGTGTGCGCCATGAAGAAAAGCCAGGTTCATCTCATCGACGAAGAGGTGGATTTTCCTGCCAATGAACAGCTGGTCTCCACTACGGACCTGCAGGGTGTGATCACCTACGCCAATGATCACTTCTGCCGGGTAGCGGGGTACAGCCGGGCCGAGCTCATCGGCCAGCACCACAACATGGTTCGCCACCCGGACATGCCCAAGGCTGCCTTTGCTGACCTCTGGGGCAAGCTCAAGCAGGGCAAACCCTGGCGCGGCATGGTGAAAAACCGCTGCAAGGATGGGCGTTACTATTGGGTGGATGCCTATGTCACCCCTATCTTCGAGCAGGGGCGGATCAATGGCTACCAGTCGGTCCGCAGTCGCGCCGCGCCGGAGATGAAAGCCGTGGCCGGGCGCACCTATGCCAGATTGAAGAGCGTGGAGCGGGGGGAGCGAAAGGGCGGATTGAGCCTGCGCCCGATGCGCCACGGGCTGGCCATCGTCGGTGTCTTGCTGATGCTGGCAGGGGGGGCCTATCTGATGGGGCCCTGGGGGCCATTGTTCACCCTGTTGCCTCTCTTGTGGCTGGCCCTGATCTATCGTGACACCCTCATCACTACCCCCCGTTATCTGCGACAGCTCGCGGACGAATATGACAGCCTGACCCGGCTCATCTATTCGGGGGAGGATGCCAGTGCCATTGCAGACTTCCACATCAAGCTGTTGCAGGCCAGGATCCGCACCGTCCTTGGACGAGTGGACGATGCGACCCTCTCCCTGCAGGATCTCGCGGTGCATCTGAAAACAGCCTCCAGCGAGGCGAGCGCCGACATCGCCGAACAGGATGTCCAGACCCAGCAGGTGGCGACGGCCATCACCGAAATGGCGGCGACAGCCCACGAGATTGCCCGCAATATCCTGGAGACGGACAACCAGATAGCCCAGGCCAAGGCGCACTGCCAACACACCGATCAGCAGCTGGAAGATACCCAGCACAGGGTGACGGAGCTGGCCACCCAGGCAGAGCATGCCTTCACGGCCGCCGTGGCACTGGCGGAGGAGTCGGACCGCATCGGTGTGCTGATGAGCGAGATCCAGGGCATTGCGGATCAGACCAATCTGCTGGCGCTCAACGCCGCCATCGAGGCTGCGCGGGCAGGGGAGCAGGGGCGAGGCTTTGCGGTGGTGGCGGACGAGGTGCGAACCCTCTCCACGCGCACCCACAAGGCGACCGAACAGATCCAGAGCAGCATAGGCCAGATCCAGCGTACCCTGAACGGCTGGAAGGGCATGATGCAGCAGAACCTGCAACAGACCCAATCCTGCGTGACCCTGACCCGCCAGGGATCAGAGAGCCTGCATCAGGTGCTGGCGGAAATAGAACGGGTGGTGGACCTCTCGGCCCAGATCTCGACGGCGGCAGAGGAGCAGCAGGCGGTGGTGGAGGACATCAGCCGCAACGTCAACGCCATCTCCCAGCACTCCCACACCAACAGCAACAAGATGCAGGACATGGACGCCTCGAGCGACATCCTGCTCACCAAGGCTCGCCAGCTCAAATCCCTGGGGCAGACCTTCGGGTAAGAGCGGTCAGACTCATGCAATACAGGAAGGCCACCCCTGGGGTGGCCTTCCTGTTTATCGGTTTCACGGGGATATCGGCTCTGTGTACCGGGAGATGAGCCAGTCAGCCGGACTGCTCCGCCAGCGTGATGACGCGGCCACCCTTGTCACAATACATGGCCCTGTCGGCCTGGATGAGCCACTGCTCCGGGCTCCAGTCATGCTGGTAGTGGCTGACGCCGATGCTGATGCCCACCTGCATCGGCTGGTCATTGACCACGAAGGGGGCCTGCATGGCCTGGCGGATCACGGCGGTGACCTCCTCTGCCTGACGGATATCGTAGCCCGGTAGCAGCAGGATGAACTCGTCCCCCGCCAAGCGGGCAAAATAGCACTGGTGGCCGATGGCGTCGTGGATCCGTCTGGCCAGCTGGCAGAGGATGGCATCCCCCTGGCTGTGGCCGAAGTTGTCGTTGATGCGCTTGAAGTCATTGAGATCGCAAAACAGCAGGCAGCCCGGATTGTCGCTTTGTACCTGGTGTTTCAACTGCTCCATCAGGCTCAGTCGATTGGGCAGCCCGGTAAGGGGATCGAGGCGGGCCAGTTGCAGTATCTCCTGCTCTCGCTGCTTGCGCAGGGCCACTTCCTGGTTGAGCCGCTTGTTGCTCATCAGAAGATAGAGGGAGAGCAGCAGGATGAGACCACCAACACCCAGGCTCAGCAGGAACCAGGGACGCCAGAAGATCCACTGTTCTGAGGGAACCTGATAGAGAAAACGGGTCAGGGAGACCGGTTTGGCAAGGAGGCCTATCTCCACCAGCTGCTGCATGATGTGAGCGAAGCGATCCGGATTCATATACCCGATCTCCACATAGAGCGGCTGGATCATCTCCTTGCTCATCTGCAACTCGTATTCCATGTGGGCCTGGCTGCGGTTGACGCCATACTCCGTGCGCAGCAGGGCGATGGCTTCCTCGGGGTGGGTGAGGGCATAGCGCCATCCCTTGAGGCTGGCTGCACGAAAACGTGCCACCCGCTCCGGATTGAGCCGCTCCTGTGCCTGGGTGGTGAAGAGAATGTCGCTGTAGAAATCGATGCCGTAGTTGCGAGGGTTGATGACGGACACCGAGATGCCGCGCTCTTCCAGATAGAAGGGCTCATTGCTCAGATAGGCGTTGAAGATGTCTATCCGGCCAGCGATCAGATCGTCGATGTTGACCGAAGTGGGTACCGGGATGAGCTGGCGCTCGTGAAGCCCCTGATAGTAGAGGGTGGCCAGCAGTTCGGCATCCTGATGACCCGGAAACATCATGATCCGTTTGCCACGCATGTCCGCAACGGTGAGAATGCTGCTGTCGCGGCGTGCCAGGAAGATGGAGGGAGAGTGCTGGTAGACGCTGGCCAGCGCCAGCAGCGGCTTGCCCTGGGCGTAGTGGGTCAGCACCTCGGTGTTGCCGACGCCAAAGTCGGCGCGTCCGGCCAGCACCTCCTGAACCGGACTTATTCCCTTGCCACCTGGCCTTATCTCGACATCCAGACCGGCGTCGGCGTAATACCCCTTGGCCTTGGCCATGTGATAGCCCACAAACTGGGGCTGATGCAGCCAGCGCAACTGCAATACCACCTTCTCCGGCAGATCACGTGTCCGTTCACTGGCCTGGAGGGGTGAGAAGCAAGTGATGCCAAGCAACAACAGCCAAAACAGGCATTTTTTCATTCGCGCGATTCTTGTGCTGAGGGTCCATGAAGATGGCCTGCAGGCCTGCATTCAAGTTCTTAACAAGTAACATTCTAAAGGGTTATACATGTACCGGATACAATTGCAGCACAAAGATTTCATGGTGATCAACAAGCGTCCGGGCATTGGCATGCACAATGATGCCGGCGAGCCGGGTCTCGTCAATCGGGTCAGAATGGATACCGGTCTTGACCTCTATCCGGTCCATCGACTGGACAAGATGACCTCTGGGCTGGTGCTGCTGGCCCGCACCGCCGAAGCGAATCGCGCCCTCAGCATGGCTTTCGCGGCGCGGGAAGTGAGCAAGCAGTATCTGGCCCTCTCCGATCGCAAGCCGAAGAAGAAGCAGGGCTGGGTGAAGGGTGACATGGAGAAAGGGCGAGGCGGCAGCTGGATGCTGAGCCGCACCCAGGATAACCCGGCCATCAGCTGGTTCGACTCCGTTTCGGTGCGCGAGGGGCTGCGCCTTTATCGCATCAAGCCCCGGACCGGCAAGACCCACCAGATCCGGGTGGCCTTGAAGAGCGTGGGAGCCCCCATCCTCGGAGATGAGCGTTACGGCGGCACGGCGACGGATCGCGGTTATCTGCACGCCTGGCGCCTCGCCTTCACCCTGGCAGGTGAGAGCTTCGATCTCGTTTGTCCGCCCGATGAGGGGACACTGTTCCTCCTGCCCGAGTTGCATGCCGCCATCGCAGAGATCACCGAATGAGCGCTGCAACCGCGAGAGTCCCAGCCCGTGGCTGGATCCTGGCCGACTTCGATGACACCCTGGCGCCGGATGACAGCCATGCGGGGTTGCTGCGTTTCATCTTGCGCCGCCGTATCTGGCCGCTGCTGCTGTGGCCACTGATGGCGTTCGGTGCCGTGATCTATCTGCTGCCAGGTCAGCGCAGTCGCGGCATTGCACTCATCTGGTGGGCCATCACCCTCGGGCTATCCCCCCTGGCCTGGCGCGCCCTGGTACGGCAGTACAGCCTGACCCGGCCCGGTCTGTATCGGGAGGCGCGAGCCCTCCTGACGGGGGAGGGGCACCGCTGCTGGGTCATCTCCGCCAGTCCCCGCGCCCTGGTCCGTGCCCAGCTCCATCGTCAACTGCCAAGGCTCCCTCACCGCATCATCGGCTCGCGGATGGGTTACCGTTTCGGCGGCCTGGTGCCGCGCTTCTATTGCCATGGCAGGCACAAGCTGCTGCCCGAGCTCCTGACCCTGGAGGCCGCACTCACCCTGAGTGACAGCCTGCACGATCTGCCCCTGCTGGCGTTGGGGGAGCAGGCCTGGCTCATCAACCCGCAAAGGACTCGATTGCTAAAGGCGAGGGCGGTGCTGCCCCATATCGAACCCCGTTATTGGTCGCTGTAAGGCAAAGCTGACAGCCTTGCGGGACGCTAACGAGCGCAGTGCAAGGTTGGGGCTGTGGTGTCACATTTCATTTACATTTTTTGGCGCGGATCCCCGCCAAACTATCTGAACGCCGCCCCTTCTCATTCCCTGCGCTCGCCACTCTAATGAAACAAGTTGTTAACAATGCCGTGCGGGCTGCCTGTCGAGCCCTTGCGGCGTGAACCGTTTCGTTATCAGTTCATCGCAAGGAGCGCATCATGACCACCCCTTCTTCCCGTACTCACACCATCAACCCCCTTGGCACCGACGGGTTTGAGTTTGTCGAGTACACGGCGCCGGATCTCAAGGGCATTGCGGCCCTCAAGGCGCTGTTCGTCTCACTGGGCTTTGCCGAAGTGGCCAAGCACAGGCACAAGCAGTGCTGGCTCTATTGCCAGGGGGACATCAACTTCGTGGTCAATGCCGAGCCCCACTCCCAGGCGGAGGAGTTT
Source organism: Aeromonas sp. QDB63 (assembly GCF_027707425.1). Lineage (NCBI taxonomy): Bacteria > Pseudomonadati > Pseudomonadota > Gammaproteobacteria > Aeromonadales > Aeromonadaceae > Aeromonas > Aeromonas sp. QDB63. The sequence continues at coordinate 66,547 of NZ_JAPCIS010000007.1, read as the reverse complement.
GCCCGGGCCCATGGTCCGAGCGTGTGCGGCATGGCGTTTCGGGTGAGCGATGCCGGCCGCGCCCAGCAGTACGCCATCGGCCAGGGGGCCAAGCCGTTTGTGGGCAAAATCGGTCCCATGGAGCTCAACATCCCCGCCATCTACGGCATCGGCGAGAGTACCCTCTCCTTTGTCGATCGCTATGGTGAGCGGGGCTCCATCTATGACGTGGACTTTATCTTCTACCCCGACTGGCAGGCCCGCATGGCCGAGGTGGATGCGGGGCTCTATGAGATCGACCACCTGACCCACAACGTCCATCGCGGCAACATGAACCTCTGGTCGAATTTCTACGAGCGGATCGGCAACTTCCGGGAAATCCGCTACTTCGACATCGAGGGCAAGCTGACCGGACTGCACTCGCGCGCCATGACGGCCCCTTGCGGCAAAATTCGCATTCCCATCAACGAGTCGGCGGATGACAAGTCCCAGATAGAGGAGTACCTGCGCCAGTACAAGGGGGAGGGGATCCAGCACATCGCGCTCGCCTCTGCGGACATCTATCACACCATCCGCATGCTCAGAGAGCGGGGAACCGGCTTCATGCCGACGCCGGACACCTACTACGAGAAGGTGGACAGCCGGGTCGCTGGTCATCAGGAGGATCTGGCGGCGCTGAAGGCGCTGCGCATCCTCATCGACGGCTCGCCGACGAAGGACGGCATCCTGCTGCAGATCTTCACGGACACCGTCATCGGTCCCGTGTTCTTCGAGATCATCCAGCGCAAGGGCAACGAGGGCTTTGGTGAGGGCAACTTCCAGGCATTGTTCGAATCCATCGAGCTGGATCAGATCCGCCGTGGCGTGCTGGACGGATCCACGCAAGGGGAGGTGAACAGTGCCGCGCAGGGCCAGAAAAACGGAGAACCGAGTGATGCGTAACTGGATAAGCTTCCCCCATCGGGAGGGAACCCACTCCCGCCAGGCCCATGCCGATCTGCCGGAGCAGGCCATCTATGAGCGCGAGCTGGGGCGCTTGGGCTTCTTCGGTCCGGCCACCCACATGCACCACAAGCATGCTCCCACCGACTGGAGCCACTGGGAGGGGCCGCTTCGGCCACGGGCGTTTGACTTGAACGATCTGCAGGAGGAGGTGAGCTCCCTCTCCCCCTGGGTGATGCCGGATATTCTCAGCAACCCCCACTGCCGCTACCGCATCTGGCGCCTGCATGAGCCCATGCCGTTTCTGGTGCGAAACGCCGATGGCGACGAGCTCCTGTTCATTCACGAGGGGAGCGGCGAGTTCTACTGCGACTACGGGCACCTCATCTTGAGAGATGGCGACTATGTGGTGATCCCCCGTGGCACCATGTGGCGCATCGAGCCCACCGCGCCCCTCTTCATCCTGATGATCGAGGCGACGGAAGACAGTTATCAGCTGCCGGACAAGGGACTGGTGGGCAATCACGCCATCTTCGATCCGGCGGCCCTGGACGTGCCCGCCATCAATGAGCGCTTCTTGGCCCAGCAGGATGAAAACCCCTGGTCGCTGCAGATCAAGCGCCACGATCAGGTCTCGGTCGTCACCTGGCCGTTCAACCCGCTGGATGCACAAGGGTGGCACGGGGACTTGTGCGTGGTGCGCCTCAACTGGCGGGATATCCGCCCGCTGATGAGCCACCGCTACCACCTGCCTCCCTCGGCCCACACCACCTTCGTGGCGAGCCGTTTTGTCATCTGCACCTTCGTGCCGCGTCCCATCGAGAGCGACCCAGGTGCCCTGCGGGTGCCCTTCTACCACAGCAACGACGACTTCGACGAGGTGCTCTTCTACCACGCCGGGGACTTCTTCAGCCGGGACAACATCAAGCGGGGCATGGTCACCTTCCACCCTGCCGGCTTCACCCATGGTCCCCATCCCAAGGCCTTTGCGGCGGGGCTGGCCCATGCCAAGACCTTCACCGACGAGGTGGCGGTGATGCTCGACACCCGTGATGCCCTGGTCGTCGGCCCGATCTGCGAAGGGGTCGAACACCCCGGTTATGTTACCAGCTGGCAGCGTCCAGAGACGCTCGGCAAATAAGGAATTCGATATGAAATTGGCAACCCTGAACAATGGCAAGCGCGACGGCGCCCTGGTGGTGGTGAGCCGCGATCTGGCGCGCGCCGTCCATGTGACGACCATTGCCCCGACCCTGCAGTCGGCCCTCGACCAGTGGGGCGAAGTGGCGCCGCAATTGGCGAAGGTTTATCAGCGACTCAACGAGGGCGCCTGCCCCGACGCCTTCCCCTTCGATGAGGAGGCGTGCCTCTCCCCGCTGCCTCGCGCCTACCAGTGGATTGACGGCAGTGCCTACGTCAATCACGTGGAGCTGGTGCGCAAGGCGCGCGGCGCCGACATGCCAGAAAGCTTCTGGCACGATCCCCTGATGTATCAGGGAGGCTCTGACAGCTTCCTGCCGCCCCGTGGCCCCATCGTGATGGGCTCCGAGGAGTGGGGCATAGATTTTGAGTCGGAAGTCGCCGTCATCACCGACGACGTGCCCATGGGCACCTGTTTGCAGGGGGCGGCGAGCCACATCAAGCTCTTGATGCTGGTCAACGACGTGAGCCTGCGCAACCTCATCCCCGGGGAGCTTGCCAAGGGCTTCGGCTTCTTCCAGTCCAAGCCCTCCAGCAGCTTCTCGCCGGTGGCCATCACCCCGGACGAGCTGGGGGATGACTGGCGCGATGGCAAGGTCCACCTGCCCCTGGTGACCCACCTCAACGGTGCCCTGTTCGGGCAGCCCGACGCCGGGGTGGACATGACCTTCAACTTTGATGAGCTGATTGCCCATGCCGCCAAGACAAGGCCGCTTGGGGCGGGCTGCATCATCGGCTCGGGCACCGTCTCCAACTACGACAGAAGCCGGGGATCCTCCTGCCTTGCCGAGCGGCGGATGCTGGAAATTATCGAGTCAGGTCAAGCCACTACACCCTTTCTGCGCTTTGGTGATACAGTGTCCATCGCGATGCAGGATCGCAACGGGATGAGTCTGTTTGGCACCATTTTGCAGCGGGTCACGCAAGCAACGGCCGAGCGGGCGAGCTAGGAGAGCCCGACCCCGGGAGGGGCGGGCGACACGGCAGGTGGCAGACACCTGCCACCACAGGGACACACTATGCTGCAGTTGTTTGGATATTGGCGCTCATCGGCCAGCTTTCGCGTGCGTTTGGTACTGCAACTCAAGGGGCTCGATTATGAGCAGCACCCGGTCAACTTGCGGCAGGGTGAGCAGAAGGAGAAGGCCTACCGCCGGGTCAATCCCCAGGGGCTGGTGCCGTTTCTCGTGGACGATGACGTGCATCTGGGTCAGTCGGTGGCCATCATGGAGTACCTCGACGAGACCTATCCCGCCTACCCCCTGATGCCCTCCGCCCCCATCGAACGTGCCCGGGTGCGCCAGATAGTCAACATGATCGCCTGTGACACCCACCCCCTCAACAACCTGCGCGTGCTGCACTACCTGGAGCAGGAGTTGGGGCAGAGCAAGATGGCGCGGGATGCATGGTATCGCCACTGGATTGACGAGACCTTCACCGCGCTGGAACAGCTTCTCATGACCACCGCCGGCATCTATTGCGTGGGCAACGAGGTCACCCTGGCGGACTGCATGCTGGTGCCCCAGGTCTACAACGCCCGTCGCTTCGACATGACTCTGGATGACTACCCCACCATTGCGCGCATCGTCGCCAACTGCGAGCAGTTGCAGGCCTTTATCAAGGCTGCCCCCGCCAATCAGCCAGATGCCCAGCCCTGAAGCTGTGCAGACCGGGCCAGCGCGTTGGCCCGGTCTGCCGTCTCTTTCCTTGCCCGGGTTATCTTGCTCGCCTCAAGGCGTGCCATTGGCCCCATAGCGTCGAAACCCCGGCCGCTCTTTCAGTCGCTGGTAGTAGTCGTCCACGGCGGGTAGCGACGGGCGATCATAGGGCGTCTCCAGCCAGCGGTTGACTGACAGCCCGATGGGAATGTCTGCCAGCGAGAAGTGCGGACCGGCCACATATCCTCCGGTTGTTTGAAGCTGTCTCTCCAGGATCTTCATGCAGTGAGACCACTGCAGGCAAGCTGCGTGAAGGGCCTGATGGTCTTGATGCTGGGGGGAGCGCCTCACCAACGACAGGAAGGCGTAGCGCCAGGCGGTGTTCAAGTCCGATGCCTGCCAGTCAATCCATTGATCGACCCTGGCCCTGGCTCTCGCCTCGGCGGGATAGAGTGCATTGGCACCATGGCGCGTCGCCAGGTAGCGGATGATGGTGTTCGACTCCCACAGCGTAAAATCCTCATCCTGAATGACGGGCACCATGGCATTGGGGTTGAGCGCCAGAAACGCCGGGGTGTCCGTGGGTTTGAAGCCGGATCCCCACTCCTCCAGCTCGAAGGGGAGGGCCAGTTCGGCGCAGGTCCACAGTACCTTGCGCACATTGATTGACGACGCCTTGCCCAGTATTCGCAACATCTTTTTCGTCCTTGTCCGGGGTGATGGATGGCCTGTTTGTCGCAGACATGCCACTTCCCTGTTTGCGTAGCCATCAGTGCCCTGCACTGTCACTGACCGTGCGGGGCCCTGTTTTATTGACTGGCGAGTCAGCCGTGGGTGGTTCTGGGCTGGAAATAGGCGATAAATTTGCCGAGTTTCTCCCCGTCGTAACTCTTCCCCTTCTCCAGCAGCCCGGTGTTGAAGGACTCAAGCAGCCTGCCCTTGGCATCCAGCACGTAGAAGTGGGGGACCCCCAGATACTCGGGATAGTCTTTCAGGAAGGATTCATTCTTGTTCTGCTCGCTGACGTTCACCTTGACCACCACGAAGGTGCGGTTGAGCTGGCCGGCGAGATCGGGTTCCCGGTCCAGAAAGCGGTTCATCTCCTGGCACCAGCTGCACCATTCGCCCCCCACCAGCAGCAGGACTTTCTTGCCCTCGGCACTGGCCTTGGCGGTAGCGGCGGCGAGATCGCGGGCCGGATCCCGCGTCTCGTCATAACCCTGGCTGTAATCGGGCAGGCTCTGACTCCAGAGGTGGTCGCCCGCGCAGGCGGCGCCATTGAAAAGGAGGGTGCCCAGCATCAGGGGCAGTAACAGTCGTTTCATGGTCTCTTCCTTGTGTCGTTATCTTTGCTTCCAGGCGCAGACAATGTGACACGGGGCGTTTCCTGCGCCAAGCCGCAAACAGGGAAGGGGAAGGCAAAAAGCGGCAATGGAATGGCAGAAAACAACAAAGCCCCTCGAGAGGGGCTTTGTATTCAGGTCAGGGGCGATCAGTAACCCTGCTGGTGGACGTCCATCACGGCGCGACCGGACGGGTCGGCCATCTCCTTGAACTTGGCATCCCATTCGAGCGCGGTGGGAGTGGAGCAGGCGACCGACTTGCCGTAGGGCACGGTGCGGGCGGCGGACTCCAGCGGGAAGTGCTCGTCGAAGATGGCGCGGTAGTAGTACGCCTCCTTGGTGAGCGGGGTGTTGACGGGGAAGCGGAAGGCCGCGGCCTCGAACATCTGATCCGTCACCTCTTCCTCGACCATGGCTTTCAGGCTGTCAATCCAGGAGTAGCCTACGCCGTCTGAGAACTGCTCCTTCTGGCGCCACGCCACTTCGTGGGGCAGCAGATCCTCGAAGGCTTCCCGCAGGATGTGTTTCTCGATCTTGCCCTTGCCGCACATCTTGTCGGCGGGATTGAGGCGCATCGCCACGTCCATGAACTCCTTGTCGAGGAAGGGCACGCGGCCTTCCACGCCCCAGGCGGCCATGGACTTGTTGGCCCGCAGGCAGTCATAGAGGTGCAGGGAGGCGAGCTTGCGCACGTTCTCCTCGTGGAACTCACGGGCGTTGGGGGCCTTGTGGAAGTAGAGGTAGCCGCCGAACAGCTCGTCGGAGCCCTCTCCCGACAGCACCATCTTGATCCCCATCGCCTTGATGTAGCGGGCCATCAGATACATGGGCGTGGAGGCGCGGATGGTGGTGACGTCATAGGTTTCGAGGTGATAGATGACGTCCCGAAGGGCATCCAGCCCTTCCTGCACGGTGAAGTGGATCTGGTGGTGGATGGTGCCCAGGTGATCGGCCACCTTGCGGGCGGCGGCGAGATCCGGCGACCCTTCCAGGCCGACGGCGAAGGAGTGCAGCTGGGGCCACCAGGCTTCGCTCTTGCCATCGTCTTCCACCCGGCGGGCGGCATAGAGCTTGGTGATGGCGGAGATGACGGACGAATCCAGACCACCGGAGAGCAGCACGCCATAGGGCACGTCGCACATCAGCTGGCGCTTGACCGCCGCTTCCAGGGCCGCTTTGAGCTCGGCCTTGTCGCTGACGTTGTGCTCGACCGGCGCGTATTCCATCCAGTCCCGTTTGTACCAAGTTTTAAGCTCGCCATCCTTGCTCCACAGGTAGTGTCCCGGCGGGAAGGTCTCGACGCTCTTGCACACCGGCACCAGGGCCTTCATCTCGGAGGCGACGTAGAAGTTGCCGTGTTCGTCGCGGCCGGTATAGAGGGGGATGATCCCCATGTGGTCGCGACCAATCAGGTAGGCATCCTGCTCGGCGTCATAGAGGATGAAGGCGAAGATGCCGTTCAGATCGTCCAGGAACGCCGGGCCTTTCTCCTTGTAGAGGGCCAGCAGCACTTCACAGTCGGAGTGGGTCTGGAACTGGAAGTCGACCTTGAGGTTCTTCTCCAGCTCCTTGTGGTTGTAGATCTCGCCGTTGACGGCCAATACGTGCGTGCGCTCGGGGTTGTAGAGAGGCTGTGCGCCATTGCCCGGATCGACGATGGCCAGGCGCTCGTGCACCAGGATGGCCTTGTCGGAGCTGTAGACGCCGGACCAGTCAGGCCCGCGGTGACGCAGTCGCTTGGACATCTCCAGGGCCGATTTGCGCAGGGCAGTGGCGTCGGTCTTGATGTCCAGAATGCCGAAAATAGAACACATTGGCGGTAATCCTCTTGATTTTTATATGAGCCCCCCACGTTTGGGCTCGAAATTCCATTTACATTCCTCGCCAATCACAATGCCTAGCGGAAAACCCTTTTGCAAGCGGGAAAACCGCAGAAAATCATGCCGTAAGCGTCAAGTTGCGCAGGGGATGGCGGCCGTTCGGCCGCCTGAAGAGAGAGGGTCAGGGTTGACGTGCGCGTCAAGTCGCGGCGGGTTCGAAGATCACATAGAGCTTGCGGCAAGGGGTGAGGGTCTCCCACTGCCCGACAAAACCGGCGGGAATGACGAACTGATCCCCCGGTTTGAGGTGCAGCCGGCCGCCCTGCTCGTCGTGGATCACCGCCTCCCCTTCCAGCATCTGGCAGTATTCGTGTTCGGTATAGTGAACGGCCCAGCAGCCCGGCTCGCAAGCCCAGAAGCCCACGTGAAACTGCTGGCTCGGGTCGGAGTAGTGGTTCCATGCCGTCTGGCTCGGCGTTCCGGCCCTGATGCGCTCGGGGGCGGGCATCATCGGGGTGGGGGAGACAGTGTGCTTGTCCAGCAGGATCCAGTCGTTCAGGCTCTTCATGGTGCGTCCTTGAGTGGCGAAGGAGCATCCTGCTCCCGTTTAGTTTGTTTAACGATGTTGCGCTTACGTTAAACGAAACGGGCCCCCTTTGCCAAGGGGGCCCGTGCAGGCTGAAGGCTACCGGAAGGGCGGCACCCGGGATCAGACGATGTCGATGTCCACCACGGAGTCGAAGATGTGGTTCGGTCGAAACGGCATGCGGTCGATGTCCGCCACCTTGCTCACCCCGGAGAGCACCAGCACCGTCTCGAGACCGGCCTGGAAGCCAGCCAGGATGTCGGTGCGCAGGTTGTCGCCGATGATGATGGTGTCGTCGGAGTGGGCCTCCATCCGGTTGAGGGCCGCGCGAATGATCCAGGCGCTCGGCTTGCCGACATAGAAGGGCTTCTTGCCGGTCATCCGCTCGATGGGAGCGCACAGGGCGCCGCAGGCCGGGTACATCAGGGGGCCGTGGGTGTCGGGGTTGGTGGCGATGAAGCGGGCCCCCTGATCCACGAACTTGGCGCCCTGCTGCATCATGGTCCAGTTGTAGTTGCGGGTCTCTCCCACCACCACGAAGTCCGGGTCGATGTCGGTGATGGTGAAGCCGGCTTTATAGAGCTCGTGGGTCAGGGCCCCTTCGCCAATCACATAGGCCTTCTTGCCATCCTGGCGCTTGAGAAAGTCGGCGGTGCCCATGGCGGAGGTGTAGAAGCACTCCTCGGGCACCTCTATTCCGGCGGAGCGGAAGCGGTTTTGCAGATCTTTCTGGGTCTGGGCCGGGTAGTTGGTGAGGAACAGGAGCTTGCTGCCCTGCTCCAGCAGGCGGTGGACGAAGCGGTCGGCGCCGGGAATGAGATCGTTGTTGTGCAGGATGACGCCGTCAATGTCACAGATGACGTTTTTCTTCATGAATTCTCCTTGTAGGGCGCAAGAGCGGGGACAGGGCATCCCTCTGTTCGTCTCTTCAATCGGTTATGGTTTTTGTGCCGCCATTATAAGGCCCTTTGATGACAAGTCTCCTCCGGTGGGCCAGATGGGTGCACAATGAAGGCGAAGGGAGGGCGCCGCCCCGGTGGTGCCCGCACGGAGTCTGACGATGGAGCCGTCATCATGGAGCACTTTATTGCCGGCTTGCCCAAGCTGGAACTGCACCTGCATATCGAGGGGACCCTCGAACCCGAGCTGATGTTCGCCCTCGGTCAGCGCAACGGGGTGGCGCTGCCCTGGCCCGATGTCGACAGCCTGCGCGCCGCCTATGAGTTCGACGGCCTGCAATCCTTCCTCGATCTCTACTACCTCGGTGCCAGCGTGCTCATCCACGAACAGGATTTCTTCGACCTCACCTGGGCCTATCTCGAGCACTGCGTTGCCGATCACGTGGTGCACGTGGAGATCTTCTTCGACCCCCAGACCCACACCGCCCGCGGCGTGCCCTTTGCCACCGTGCTGGGGGGCATCGAGCGGGCGCTGCAGGCTGGGGAAGCAGCCTTTGGCATCAGCTGGCGGCTCATCATGAGCTTCCTGCGCCACCTGAGTGAAGAGGCGGCATTCGCCACCCTGGCAGAGGCCACGCCGCACCTGGCGCGCCTGCACGGGATCGGCCTCGATTCGGGGGAGCAGGGCAACCCCCCCGTCAAGTTTGCCCGGGTCTTTGCCCGGGCCAGGGAACTGGGGCTGCCGGTGGTGGCCCATGCGGGGGAGGAGGGACCTGCGGACTACATCTGGCAGGCGATCCGGGAGCTCGGGGTGCAACGCATCGATCACGGGGTGCGCTGCGTCGAGGATCCCGCGCTGCTGAGCTACCTGGCCGACACACGGTTGCCCCTCACCGTCTGCCCGCTTTCCAACGTGCGGCTCAGGGTGTTTGACCAGATGGCCCACCACAATGTGCTGAGGCTGCTGGAGCAGGGGCTCTGCGTCACCGTGAACTCCGACGATCCCGCCTATTTCGGGGGATACCTGGGGGCCAACTTCCAGGCCCTGGCCGACGGGCTTGGCGCCAGTCAGGAGCAGCTGTGCCGCCTCAGTCTCAATGCCGTGGAGGCGAGCTGGCTGAGCCTTGCGGACAAGGTGCGCCTGACCCGTGACATTCGCCTCCATGCCGCCCTGCACGGGGTGAGCCTGCACTGAGCAGGCTGTCTTGCACACCTTGAATGGAGGAGGCCCGCCATGGCGGGCCACTTTGTGCCATCGTTGGGCGGGTATCAACCCACCCTCACCAGATACTTTTCCCCTTGTCCCTCCTGCTTGACGCGGGTGAGCAGGGCAGGCAGGGCGTCGAAGTCGCCCACCACCAGCGGCGGCGGGGTCAGCTCACCGCTCGCCATCTGCGCCATCATGGCGACACCGGCCGCCACCAGACGGCTCCACTGTTTGTTCGAGCCAAAGGCGTGCTGGGCGCCGAGGGCAATCTCGTGCAACGAGTGGCAATGGCTAAAGGCGGGCAGCGGGTTGCGCGCGATGCGCCCGAGCACCGTCACCATGTGGCCGTAATAGCCAAGGGCAGGCAGCAAGGCTTCTGCCTGCTGGCTGGAGACCAGATCGATGATCCCCTCGAAGGGTTCACCGCCGTTGGCGGCCTGCAACTGGACCAGCCAGTCGGGATCCCGATAGTCCGCCACCCCCTGCACGCCTAGCTGTTTGAGCCACTGGTGGTGGCGCGGGCTGGCGCTGGCAAAGACGCGGGCCCCCTTCTGGAGGGCAAGTTGCACCGCGAAGCGGCCGACACTGCTGCCAGCCCCCGTGATGAGCAGGGCCTCCCCGTGGAGGTGAGGCAGCTTGGCCAGCGCCTGCCAGGCGGTGAGGCCGGGGCAGGGGAGTGCGGCGGCCGCCTCGTCGCTCAGGGCATCGGGCACCGGCATCAGGGCGCGAGCCGGCACCAGGGTGTGGCGGGCAAAGCTGCCGCCGTGGCGCAGGTCGGTGTGATAGGCGACCCGGGTGCCGGGGCGCAGGTGGGTGACGTTGGCCCCCAGTGCCACCAGGGTGCCCATGCCATCGACGCCGGGCACATGGCCTGGCTGCCAGTGGGGATGACCCTGTTCGATGAGTTTCCAGTCCACCGGATTGAAGGCGATGATCCGGTTGGCGACGAGGACCTCGTCGGGCCCGGGGGTGGGGAGCGCTTGCCGGGTGAGGGTGAGCTGGTCCGGTTCGCCGGGGGCGTGCCAGCACCAGGCCTGGGTATGGTTCATGGTGACTCCTTGAAAGAGAGGGGCGCAGATTGAATCACATGGCGTAACAATGTCTTGGGTTGTTGTTGCACTGGCAAGACAACAAGGCGGACCCCACGCTGGTGGGGTCCGCCCGGGAAGAGGTTCGGCGCCAGCCGCCTTATGCCCGCTCTGCCCCATAGACGGGGTAGTCCGTCAGCCCTTTCTCGCCGCCGCCAAACAGGGTGGCGGGATCGTGGGGGGCGAACGGATGGCCGTGGCGCAGGCGGTTCGGCAAGTCGGGGTTGGCCACGAAGGGGCGACCGAAGCCAATCATGTCGGCCCAGCCCGCCTCGATGGCGGCGCGGGCGCGCTCCCCATCGTATTTGCCGGCGTAGATGAGGGTGTTGGGGAAGGCGTCGCGCAGCCCCTGCTTGAAGCTCTCCGCCATCAGGGGGGCGTCGTCCCAGTCCGCTTCGGCGACGTGCAGATAGACCACGCCGAGCTTGCCCAGCAGGCGCGCGGCGGCCAGATAGGTCTCCTGGGGGTTGGCATCCACGGTACCGTTGAGGGTGGTGAGTGGCGCAAGGCGTACCCCGACCCGGTCGGGACCGATCTCGTCACAGACCGCCTCGGTCACCTCTTTGAGGAAACGCAGCCGGTTTTCGAGCGAACCGCCATAGCCGTCGGTGCGGGTATTGGACTCGGAGTCGAGGAACTGGTTGATGAGGTAGCCGTTGGCGGCGTGCAACTCGATGCCGTCAAAGCCCGCTTCCATGGCGTTGCGGGCGGCCCGGCGAAACTGCCCCACCACGGCGTCGATGTCGGCCTGGGTCATGGCGCGCGGGGTGACGGTCTCCACAAACCCCGGGGCATCGCTGCCGTTGTCGACGAATACCTTCACTCCCTTGGCCTGGATGGCGGAGGAGGAGAGGGGCTGGGCGCCGCCGATGTTGTCAGGATGGGTGACCCGGCCCACGTGCCAGAGCTGGGCGAACATGATGCCCCCCTCGGCGTGGACCGCGTCTGTTACCTGCTTCCAGCCTGCCACCTGCTCGGCGCTGTGGATGCCCGGCGTCCAGGCGTAGCCCTTGCCCAGGGGATCTATCTGGGTGCCTTCGCTGATGATGAGGCCGGCCCCGGCACGCTGGGCGTAGTAGGTCGCCATCATGGCGTTGGCCACGTCCCCGGGCTGGCTGGCGCGGGAGCGGGTCATGGGGGGCATGACGATGCGGTTGGCAAGGTGCAGCTGGCCGAGGCGAAGGGGGCAGAACAGGGGATCGTGGTGCATGATGGATTCCTCAATCTTTGGGAGTGAGGTGACTCTAGAGGGGATTGTTATTGTGAAAAAGAGGGGGTATTGCAGAAGAGAATTGCCGTTATCGCAGCAATGGCGCGGGAGGGGCCGGGCTCGGGCCAGAAAAAAGAGGGCCAAAGGCCCTCTTTTGCTGCATTGCCACCGATGATCAGGGGGAGAGTGGGGTGACCCGTACTCGCTCGATGCGCCGCTCGCTCACGGCCATGACCTCGAAGCAGAACTGGCCGAGGTGCAACTGCTGACCGACGTCGGGCAGACTGCCGAAGTGGGAGAGCAGCATGCCCGCCAGGGTCACGTACTCGTCGCTCTCGCTCACCAGCCCGTCGCAGTTCAGGGCCTGCTCCACCTGATGGATGTTGGTGGTGCCGTGGATGAGCCAATGCTCGCCCTCGCGCACCACATCGGGGGTCTCGTCCTCGTCCGGCAGCTCGCCGACGATGGCCTCCAGCAGATCGTGGTTGGTGACCAGCCCCTGGATGACGCCAAACTCGTCCGCCACCAGAATGAGGCTGCCCCTGGCCTGGCGCAGCTCCGCCAGCAGCCGGATCACGTTGATGGTCTGGGGCACGATGACGGGCTCGTTCTGTCTGGCTAGTGCTGCCAGGGATTGCCCCTCGTTGAGGGCAAACAGCAGATCCCGAGCCTTGACCACCCCGATGATCTCGTCCAGCTCCCCGTCACAGACCGGGAACAGGCTGTGGGGGGCCCGTTGCAGCAGGGCGCGGATCTCGTCCTCGCTGTCGCTCACGTCGATCCACTCCATCTCGGAGCGCGGGGTCATGATGGTGCGAATGGAACGCTCGGCCAGCGACAGCACGCCGCTCACCATGTAACGCTCCTCTTCACCGAAACCAGGGGGCAGGGGCTGAGCCTGCACCTCTTCTTCGTCCTCCTGCGGGTGGGCGGAGCGCTTGTTCCCCCCCATCAGCTTGAAGATGGCGGCGGTGGTGCGCTCGCGCAGGGGCTGGCGCGCCTCATGGCGCAGGGCACTGCGCTGGGCGAGCTGGTTGAAGAACTCGATGAGCACCGAGAAGCCGATGGCCGCGTAGAGGTAGCCCTTCGGTATGTGGAAGCCGAAGCCCTCCGCCACCAGGCTGAAGCCGATCATCAAGAGGAAGCTCAGGCAGAGCACCACCACAGTGGGGTGGGCGTTGACGAAGCGGGTCAGGGGCTTGGAGGCGAGCACCATCACTACCATGGCGATGGTCACGGCCGCCATCATGACGCCGAGGTGATCCACCATGCCGACGGCGGTGATGATGGAGTCCAGGGAGAAGACCGCATCCAGCACCAGGATCTGAGCGATCACCACCCCGAACCCGGCATAGACGCCGGTGCCGCCTTGCTCCTCGGGCTTGGCCTCGAGTCGCTCATGCAGCTCGGAGGTGGCCTTGAACAGCAGGAAGAGTCCGCCTCCCATCAGGATGAGATCCCGACCGGAGAAGGGGTGATCCCAGATGTGCAGCAGAGGAGCCGTGAGGGTGACCAGCCATGACATGATGGTGAGCAGTCCCAGGCGCATCAGCAGGGCGAGGGAGAGACCGATGATGCGCGCCTTGTCCCGCTGGGCGGGGGGCAGTTTTTTCACCAGGATGGCGATGAAGACCAGGTTGTCTATCCCGAGAACGATTTCCAGGATGATCAGGGTAAGCAGACCGACCCAGATTGACGGGTCCAGCAAGAATTCCATGTGATTGACCTCAATGAAGACAGATGCAGTGAATCGTGGTCACGGCGTGGCCGTGGTGACGGAGACGATCGCTTCAGAGGCGTTGGTTGAGCAGGTACAGATAGGCTTTGATGGGAAAAGACGAAGGGCTACTTCGGGGATTGTCCATGATGGGCAATAAAACCTCGGGTCAAAAGTGAGCCCTGATGATAACGACTCGCCGCCATTTGGCAAGGGGGTCTGGACGCGCAGGGAGAGGCGCTCGCCCAACAGGGCAACAGGGACAGGCGGAGCTTGCCAGGCAAGCCCCGCCTTGAGGCTTACAACCAGCGTTTTTCCCGGGTGAAGCAGACCGAGAGCCAAGCGTCTCCCAGGGTGTCGCCGAGGCGGGACCAGAGCTCCTGGCGCAGGGCATCCTGGCGTTCGACGGGCCACTCCTGGCCGGGGGCCACCAGGATGTTGAGCTCGAGATCGAAGCGGCGGCCGCTTTTTGCCAGGTGGCTGTAGCACTCGACCCCATGGCGCAGGCGCAGGGCTTCGACTTCGCTGGCCACCAGCCGGGAGACATCCCCCTTGGGGGCAATCTTCAGCACTTCCCGCAGGTTGCGACCGAGCACCTTGATGGGGATGAGGGTGGCACACAGGGCCAGCAGCGAGACCAGCACCGGGTCTATGTAGCGGTTGTAGTGGCCGTAACCCAGGGTATCGAGCCCGATGGCGACCAGAAAGCCGATGAGCAGGGTGGCGCTGAGCAGGGTATCCACCAGCCACTCCTTGGAGTCCACCCGCACCAGCTCGGAGTTGACCCGCTCGGCCACGTCGGCCTCGATGAGATAGAGGATGCCGCAGAAGAAGGTGGAGACGACGGCATAGATGAGGGCGTGGCCGAGATCGATCTCCCGTCCTCCTGCCAGCAGGGAGGTGATGCCGCCATAGAGGGCGCCGAGGCAGAGCAGCAGAATGATGGCGCCGTTGATGACGTTGGCGATGGGTTCGAAGTGGGCGTAGCCGTATTGGAAACGGGCGTCGGAGGGGCGGGTGACCAGGTAGGCGGTGATGAGCCCAAGGCCCGTCATGCCCATGCTGAACAGGGTGAAGATGCCGTCCAGCATGATGGCGTTGGAACCGACGAACAGACCATAGCCGATCCCGAAAATGGCAAAGGTGATGCAACCAAACAGCGACAGAGTCAGCGCCTGTTTTTCGGTGCGAATCAGCGTACTGATAACATGGCTGTAGTGAGCCATAAAAGTCCTCCTTTCAAATGGTGAAGATTGCGCGCGCAAGCGGTTTTCTAGCTGATATACTGCCCGCTCACATGTGAGCGGACTGGTTCGGACACCCGCAAAGAGGCAGGTCCGAACGGTCGTTGTCGCCGGAATGCCGGCATCAAGCAAAGGATGGGAACAAGGATTCATGATCCCGAGACTCGATTACCAGGACAGTTTGTCACCTACAACCCTGCAGTTTCTTGAGTTGCTGGCGCGATCAGCATTTCGTGGTGATATCGAAAAGTCTTATGCAAGCCGGTTGGCGATGGCGACGGATAACAGCGTCTATCAGGTCGTACCTCAGGCGGTTCTCTATCCGCGCAGCGCGGATGACATAGCGGTGATGCTCAAGCTGGCCCAGGGGCCCGAGTACGCAACCTTGAGTTTCTTCCCTCGCGGCGGCGGTACCGGCACCAATGGTCAATCCTTGGGCGGCGGCATTATCGTCGATCTCTCGCGCCATATGAACCAGATCATGGAAATTAATCTGGAAGAGGGCTGGGTGCGGGCCCAGGCAGGAGTGGTCAAAGACCAGCTCAACGCCTTTTTGAAGCCCCACGGCTACTTCTTCTCGCCGGATCTCTCCACTTCCAACCGGGCCACCTTAGGGGGCATGGTCAACACCGATGCCTCGGGGCAGGGCTCCTTGGTGTACGGCAAGACCTCGGATCATGTGCTCGGCCTCAAGGCCGTGCTGGAAAACGGCGATCTCATGGCGACCGAGCCGGTGACCGGTCAGCGTCTGGCGGACAAGCTGGCCCTCGAGACCCGTGAAGGGGAGATCTATCGCACCCTCTATCGCATCGGCCGCGAGCGGCGCGCCGACATTGAGGCCACCTTCCCCAAGCTCAACCGCTTTCTGACCGGTTACGATCTCAAGCACCTCTATCAACCCGAGAGCGACACCCTGGACGTCAGCCGGGTGCTGTGCGGCTCGGAAGGCTCCTTGGGCTTCATCACCGAAGCCCGGCTCAACATCACCCCCATCCCGCGCTACCGCACCTTGGTCAACGTCAAGTACGACAGCTTCCCCTCCGCGCTCAGAAACGCCCCCTTTATGGTACAGGCCCACGCCCTGTCGGTGGAGACGGTGGACTCCCGGGTGCTGGGACTGGCTCGCGCCGACATCATCTGGCACTCGGTGAAGGATCTCATCCAGGATGTGCCCGGCAAGGATCTGCAGGGGCTCAACATCGTCGAGTTTGCCGACACCGACGAGAATGAGCACAAGGCCAAGGTGGCGGAGCTGTGCCGGCGCATCGACGCCCTGCTGGCCAGGGGGGAGGCGGGGGTCATTGGCTATCAGGTGTGCGACCACCTGCCGAGCATCGAGACCATCTATGGCATGCGCAAGAAGTCGGTGGGGCTACTCGGCAACGCCGAGGGGCGCAAGAAGCCGGTGGCCTTCACCGAAGACACCGCCGTGCCGCCGGAATCCCTGGCGGACTTCATCATGGAGTTTCGCGCCCTGCTGGACGCTCACGGCCTTGACTACGGCATGTTCGGCCATGTCGATGCCGGGGTGCTGCACGTGCGCCCGGCGCTGGACTTGTGCGATCCCGAGCAGGAGGTGCTGCTGCGGCGCATCTCCGATCAGGTGGTGGCGCTCACCGCCAAATACGGCGGCCTGATGTGGGGGGAGCACGGCAAGGGCTTTCGCTCCGAATACAGCCCCGCCTTCTTCGGCGAGCTGTGGGAAGAGCTGCAACGGGTCAAGGGGGTGTTCGATCCGGCCAACCGCATCAACCCGGGCAAGATCTGCATGCCTTATGGCAGCGGCGCTTCGCTTGTCTCGGTGGACGGGCCCAAGCGCGGCAAGTTCGACCGCCAGATCCCGATTGCCGTGCGCGAGAGCTATACACGGGCGCTGGATTGCAACGGCAACGGTCTGTGTTTCACCTTCGAGACCGACTCCCCCATGTGCCCCTCGGTCAAGATCAGCCGCGACCGCCGTCACTCCCCCAAGGGGCGGGCTGGCCTGATGCGTGAATGGCTGCGCCAGTTGTCGGAGCAGGGCTTCGATCCCCTTGCCGAAGAGGTGGCGCTGCAAAGCGGGGGTCTGCGCTTCAAGCAGATCGTCGACAAGTTCCGCAATACGGTGGCCCGCGCCCGGGGCGAGTATGACTTCTCCCACGAGGTGATGGAGGCGATGGAGGGGTGCCTTGCGTGCAAGGCATGCACCAGCCAGTGCCCCATCAAGGTGGATGTGCCCACCTTCCGCGCCCGCTTCATGCAGCTCTATCACAGCCGATATCTGCGCGGCCCCAAGGATTACTTCGTGGGCACGGTAGAAAGCTATGCGCCCCTGCTGGCCAAGGCCCCCAAGCTGGTCAACTTCTTCCTCGAAAAAGAGTGGGCCCAGAAGGCGACCGAGAAGAGCATCGGCATGGTGGATGTGCCGCTGCTCTCCGTGCCGACCCTGGCCGAGGAGCTGCGGGATCACCGCGCCCGCTATTTCGATCTGCCGGGCCTCGAGGCCATGAGCCCCGAGCAGCGCCAAAAAGTGGTGCTCATCGTGCAGGATCCCTTCACCAGCTACTACGACGCCCCCGTGGTGCGTGACCTAGTGAAGCTGGCCAGCAAGCTGGGTTATCAGCCCTACCTGCTGCCGTTCAAACCCAACGGCAAGCCTCAGCACGTGAAGGGATTCCTGCGCGCCTTCGCCCGCACTGCTGCCAGCAGCGCCCAGTTCCTCAACAAGGTGGCGGCCCTCGGCATCCCCATGGTGGGGGTCGACCCCTCTCTGGTGCTCTGCTACCGGGACGAGTACGTGAAGGCGCTCGGCCCCGCCCGCGGCGATTTCCAGGTGCTGCTGCCCCAGGAGTGGCTGCTCTCCCTGCCTGCCGAGGCGCTGCCGCTGCGGGAAGAGGTTGGCACCGACCCCTGGTATCTGTTTGCCCACTGCACCGAGAAGACCGCCAAGCCCACCACCCACGGTGATTGGAGCACCCTGTTCGGCCGCTTCGGTGCACGTTTGCAGCCGGTGTCGGTGGGTTGCTGCGGCATGGCGGGCACCTATGGTCACGACGCCAAACAGGTGGAGAACTCCAAGGGGATCTACGGTCTGAGCTGGGCTGAGCCCCTGGCTCGCCTGCCGCAAGCCCGTTGTCTGGCCACCGGTTATTCGTGCCGCAGCCAGGTCAAGCGGATGGAGGGGGAGAAGCTCAAGCACCCGCTGCAGGCCCTGCTGGAACTGATCTGATGCTCCACTTTCCCAAGGGATTCCGGGTGCCAAAGGCCTATCGGCACCCGCATTTTCTGTTGCTCCCCACCACGCCGTCCCAGGCCGTGGTGGAGTTTGTCGCCATCCTGCGCGAGCGGGATCAGCTCCATCAGCTGTTTCGCCCGGACGATGTGTGGCCCTCCGCCAATTTCAGCCTGAGTCAGCACGAGGCCGACTTGGAGTGGCAGCACGCCGAGTTTCTGGCCAAGCGCTCCTTTGCCTATGGCCTCTGGAGCCCGGACAGGGAGCCCCGCTTCTGGGGCGGGGTTTACCTCTATCCGTCGGTGCTGCCGGAGGTGCAGGTGGAGCTCTTCTTCTGGAAGGTGGCCGAGGCGCCGCTCACTGACAGCGAACTCGAAGCCGAACTGCGCACCTGGCTCGGCAAGGTATGGCGCTGGTCCGAGCCGCGCCTGCCGGGGCGGGACGGTCCCTGGGCCGAGTGGCCAGGGGTGACCTATCCCTGGTGAGGGCAAACCTCGATGCAAGATGCCCCGGCGTGGGCATCTTTTTTTTTGCGCCTTTTTCGCCGACACTGCTGGTTTGCCGCTACAGCGCAGCGATAACCCGTTGATCACGCAAGGAGTCCGCTCACCATGAGTCAAGAAAGCAGCCCCATCTGGCGCAAACCCATGAGCCTGGAGGGGCTCAACGCCAGCTCCCGCAACACCCTGATGGCCCACCTCGACATCGTCTACAGCGCCTTTGGCCCCGACTGGCTGGAGGCCACCATGCCGGTGGATCACCGCACCCATCAACCACTCGGCATGCTGCACGGCGGCGCCTCCGTGGTGCTGGCGGAAACGCTGGGATCGCTTGCGGCCAACATGGCGGTCGGGGAGGAGAGTTACTGTGTGGGGCTGGAGGTCAATGCCAACCACCTGAGGGCCAAGCGGGAAGGGGTGGTGACGGGGCGCTGCAGCCCGCTGCATCTGGGGACCACGACTCAGGTGTGGCAGATCGAAATTCGGGATGAACGTGGTCGTTTATTGTGCACCAGCCGATTGACCATGGCGGTGCTCAAGCACAAGCGGGACAAGGACTCTGGCGAAGCGTGATCCGCAATAACGCATCATGAGTGAAAAATAAGCAAGCCATAGTCGCGAGATCCCTCTATAATTGCCAACGTCTTGAGACACCTATCACATTTTTCAAGACAGCAGAACAAAGTGGCGCTATAATCGCCGCCTTTTTGCTATTCCGCGGTGTTAGCCGCCTGCCTTAATCTGGAAGAATCTATGTCTGATACCGAACAACTGCCCCTTTTTAGTGAGCTTGGACTGGCCGCGCCTGTATTGAAAGCGCTGCAGGACGTGGGCTATGAGCGCCCGTCTCCCATCCAGGCCGCAGCAATTCCCCACCTGATGGCGGGACACGATCTGCTGGGGCAGGCACAAACCGGTACAGGGAAGACCGCTGCTTTTGCCTTGCCTCTGTTGTCTCGTCTGGAAGCTGGTAACCGCAACACCCAGATCCTGGTGCTGGCCCCGACCCGCGAGCTGGCCCTGCAGGTGGCAGAGGCGTGCCAACGCTATGCCCACCACATGCCCGATTTCCACGTGCTGCCCATCTACGGCGGCGCTTCCTACGAAACCCAGACCCGCGCCCTGCGCCGCGGTGCTCAGGTTGTCGTGGGTACCCCGGGCCGCGTGATGGACCTGATCCGTCGCAAGAACCTGGACCTCTCCGGTCTGAAAGCCCTGGTGCTGGACGAAGCGGACGAAATGCTGCGCATGGGCTTCATCGACGACGTGGACTGGATCATGGATCAGTGCCCGGCCGGTCGTCAGGTTGCCCTGTTCTCTGCCACCATGCCGGAGCAGATCCGTCGTGTTGCCCAGAAGCACCTGAAGCAGCCCAAAGAGATCAAGATCGCCTCCAAGACCGCGACCGCAACCACCATTCGTCAGCGTTACTGGCAGGTGACCGGTCTGCACAAGCTGGACGCCATGACCCGTCTGCTGGAAGTGGAATCCTACGAAGCCCTGCTGGTGTTCGTGCGTACCAAGAACGCCGCCGAAGAGCTGGCAGGCAAGCTGGCTGCCCGTGGTCACGCCTGTGAAGCGCTGCACGGCGACATCCCGCAGAAGCTGCGTGAGCGTACCGTTGACAAGCTGCGTCAAGGCCAGCTGGACATTCTGATCGCCACCGACGTGG
This sequence comes from Aeromonas sp. QDB63, assembly GCF_027707425.1. Lineage (NCBI taxonomy): Bacteria > Pseudomonadati > Pseudomonadota > Gammaproteobacteria > Aeromonadales > Aeromonadaceae > Aeromonas > Aeromonas sp. QDB63. The sequence continues at coordinate 46,271 of NZ_JAPCIS010000007.1, read as the reverse complement.
TCGCCCGCGGTCTGGACGTTGAGCGCATCACCCACGTAGTGAACTACGACATTCCCTACGACACCGAATCCTATGTTCACCGTATCGGCCGTACCGGCCGTGCCGGTCGCAAGGGTGAAGCCATCCTGTTCGTGGCGCCGCGCGAGCGTCGCATGCTGCGTGCCATCGAGCACGCTACCCGTCAGGCCATCGAACCGATGAAGATGCCGAGCACCGAGGACATCAACCAGCACCGTCTGGCCAAGTTCAAGGAGCGCATCCGCGAAACCATGATGGGTGAAGAGCTCGAGATCTACCACAACCTGGTGAACGAGCTGATCGAAGAAGATTCTGCCGATCCGCTGGAGCTGGCTGCTGCACTGGCCAAGCTGGTACAGGGCGACCAACCACTGCTGCTGGATGACTCCATTCCGGATCCGGTGTTCAACGCTGGCAACGATCGCGGTGGCTTCGAGCGTCGTGAGTTCAGCGACCGTGGCGGTCGTGACTTCGGTGACCGTGGCGATCGTCCGGCCCGTCGCATGCCGTCCCTCGAACCGCGTCCGCTGAAAGACAACCCGGACGTGGAGATGGAGCGCTACCGCGTCGACGTGGGCGCCCATCACGGCGTCAAGCCGGGCCAGATCGTGGGTGCCATCGCCAACGAAGCGAACATCGAGAGCCGCTTCATCGGCAACATCGACATCGCCGATGACTTCTCCACCGTCGATCTGCCCAAGGGCATGAGCGCCGAGGTGCTGGAAGTGATCAAGAAGGCCCGTGTCTGCCAGCGTCCGCTGCAGATCACCCGTTACACCGAAGTGCCGGCCGGTGGCAACACTGCTCCCCGTCCGCCCCGTGGTGATCGTCCGTTCCGTGGCGACCGTCCTTTCAACAAGGATCGCCGTCCCCAGGGTGACCGTCCCTTCAACAAGGATCGCCGTGAAGGCGGTTTCGACAAGGGTCGCAAATTCGGTGGCAACAAGCGCCGCGACAGCTAAACCCTGACTGCACTGATGAGAAGGCCGCTCCATGGAGTGGCCCTTTTTGTGTCTGTTTTTCAGATGCGTAGCGAAGATTGTCACCTTTTTCCGGCCGTGGTGGGCATCCGGTTTGATGAGGAGCCAGTGAAAGAAAAATGGTGCAATCCATTTGCCTGGGGGTGGCGCCTGGTGTCATTCTTTGGGAAGCGATTGGATACTTTTGGAAGGCGCACAATCGTTGCTGGTTGCAAACGACTGCGACTTTGGTCTGAAGGTGCATTCTGTTGTTTGCATATGAGTCAGCAGAGTGAGATGAATAAATAAACCGTATGACAGGGAGGTGCGTGATGGGCAAGTGGCTTGGCAAGGTGTTGCTGATATCTGGATGGCTCGTGTCGGGTATGGTGTTGGCGGAGGAGCCCTTCTTCAGAATTGCGGGGGCGGGGTGCTGCAATGGCAAGGGGGAGGTGGTGCTGACCCGTGCCGAGTTTGAGGCCTTGCCGCAGACGGAAGTTAAGACGGGGACGCCCTGGACCGAGGGGGAGCACCTCTATCGCGGGGTGTTGCTGCGGGACCTGGTCAGGATCTACGGTCTCAAGAGCCAGGAGGTCAAGGCCCTCGCGGTCAATGAATACTGGGCCGCACTGCCGCTGGAAGACGGGGAGAAGTACCCGGTGCTGGTGGCCGAGAAGCAGGATGGCAAGGCTCTGACCCTGCGCAACAAGGGGCCGCTCTGGGTCATTTATCCCCTCACCGACCATCCCGAACTCAACAAGGAGATCTATCACAGCCGGATGGTGTGGCAGCTGACGGCGCTGGAGAGCAAATAAGATGCTGAGCAGCAAGTTCTTGAGCCTGATCCTGATGGTGACCACCTTTTTGGGGGTGACCCTCTGGTCGGTCTGGAACTATGACCGCGCGTTCAATGAGGTGACGCGCTACACCCAGCTCTCCGCCTGGGCACTGGCCCAGCTCGAGCTGGAGATCCACGCCTTCGAAGAGGGTTTGAAGCTCTATCGTGCCGGTGCCGTCAGCCGGGAGGAGATGAACAAACGCTTTGACATTGCCTGGAACCGGCTCGATGTCTTCCTGCACGGGAAGGAGGCAAAGTCGGTCAGGGCCCGATTCGGTGCGGACAAGGCGGTCGGCAAGATCCTCGCCCTCTTCGAACGCTATGAGCAGGATGTGGTGCAAGGGGAGCCGGATTCCCCCGCACTCAAGATGTTCACGGCCGCACTCGATGACGAGATGCGCGGGGTGCGGGACGTGATGGTGAAAAACTTTACCGGGCCTTCTGCCATCGCCCAGCGTGAGCTGCTCAACGAGTCGAGAACCCAGAACTTCTCCATCCTGGGGTTTCTGATGCTGGCGACTATGGTGATGTTGATGGTGCTGTTTCGCGAAGTGCGTCGCCAGCATTTTCTGGCGTGGAACGACCCTCTCACCCGTCTCCCTAACCGGGCGGCGCTCATCAAGCACCTCCAGCAGTGGACCAGCCACCCCGGGCGGCGCAGCAGCATTACCGTCTGCCTCATGGATCTGGGGCATTTCAGGGAGGTCAATAACAGTCTGGGTTACGAAGTGGGGGACGCCTTGCTCAAACGGCTTGCGGCGCGGATCAAGGCCGCCTCTGGCCAGGGGATCTTCGTTGCCCGAACCGGCAGTGACGAGTTCACCCTCATCATCACCGGCACCATGCCCACCTATCTGCGCTTCCCGTTTCTGGAGCAACTGCGCAGCGAGCTGGCGGATCTGGTGTTTGCCGCCGATCCGGCGCACCGGGTGCGGGTCTTCATGGGCACCAGCCAGTACGTGAAACCGGATCATTCACCGGAAGAGATGCTGTTGTTTGCCGATATCGCCCTCGACAGCGCCAAGCGCAAACGGCTGAATGACAATGTGCTCTTCTCCAGCAGCATGTATCAGCACTATCAGCGCAAACGCCGGCTGTCGACCGAGCTGCGGGAGCTTATCCACTGCCCGCAATGCCCGCAACTGGCCCTTTACTATCAGCCCATCGTGCGCGGCCAGAGTGTAGTGAGGCTGGGGGCCGAGGCGCTGATCCGCTGGCATCATCCGGAATATGGCTTTATTGCCCCCCTCGACATCATCTCGCTGGCAGAAGAGAACGGGTTGGGCGAGGCGCTCGGGGGCTGGATCATCCGGCGCATGCAGCTCGATCTGTCCGGCTTCCCGGAGGAGGTGCTAGCACCGCTCGAGATCTCCATCAACCTCTCCAACTCCATGTTCAACATGGGGTTGGCCAGGGAGATTGAAGAGAAGATGGAAGATGGGCCGTTGGGGCTGCACCAGTTGATAGTGGAGCTGACCGAAACCATCGCCCTCGATGACATCGCCCTCAGCAAGCAGATCATTCACTCCCTGCGCCAGATAGGGGTGCGGGTGGCCCTCGATGACTTCGGGACCGGCTGGTCCTCGCTCTCTTACCTGCGTGAACTCTCTTTCGACAAGCTCAAGATCGACCGCTCCTTCATCACCGCCATCGACAAGGATCCCCGTCAGGCGCTGTTCGTCGAGACCATCACCACCCTCTCTCATCAGTTGGGGGTGCGTGTCGTGGCAGAAGGGGTGGAAAACAGCGATGAGCTCAAGGCGGTGCTCACCATAGGGGTGGATGAGATCCAGGGTTATTTCTACTCGCGTCCCTTGCCGCTGCCGGAGTTCATGCAGTTCTGTCACCGCTATTTCGCCCACAGCGCCGCCATTCAGGAAGTGGCACTGGGGTAGCCTTGGGGCAATCGAGCCCCTGTAGCCTTGTCTTCGAGTCCCTCTGTTCGATCGTTCCTGGTTGATATTTCATCCCGACACCTTTCTTCCATGGCAGGACCGCCCTTGACGCGGTTTTCTTGTGCCTCCAGCCAGAACGAGGGTGCGAGAGGGCAGGCCCGGTGCTACCTTGTGCCACGAACAGTGCCACAGGGCAGAGGAGCCATAAATGGATCGCTTGGGGGTGATGGAGGTGTTCGTGCTGGCGGTGGAGACCGGCTCGTTTTCGGCGGTGGCCCGCCGACTGGGGATGGGGCAACCCACGGTTTCCAGATTGATTGCCCAGCTTGAGGCGCACCTTGGCAGCCGCCTGTTGCTGCGTTCGACCCGGGGGCTGGCGCCCACCGAGGCCGGAGAGGCCTACTATCTGCGGGCGAGAGAGATCCTGGCCCAGGTCCACGAGGCCGATGCCATGGTGCAGCAATGCCGGGCGGGCCTGAGCGGGCGTCTGCGGGTGAGCGCTCCCGTCACCTTCGCCCGCCTGCATATCATTCCCCATCTTGCCGGTTTTCTGGCGGCTCACCCGGGACTGGATCTGGAGATCCTGCTGGATGACGGCAATGTGGATCTCATTTCGGCGGGCATCGAGGTGGCTCTGCGGATCGGCAAACAGGCCGACTCGTCGCTGGTCGCCCGCTGTCTCGCTCGAAGCGACATGCGGGTGCTGGCGACGCCGGCCTATCTGGCCGCCAAAGGAGAGCCTGAGACCCCTCAGGCCCTGCAACAGCATGACCTGGTGCTTTACAGTCCACGGCCCGGAATGGGGCAGCAGTGGCGATTTCGCCGTGGCGTCGAGGAGAGGGTGGTTTCCGGAGAAGGCAGGCTGATGGTCTCGGCGGCCGAAGGCATGCGCGCCGCCGTGCTGGCTGGACTGGGGCTCGGTATCGCCTCGGAGTGGATGTTTGCCCCCGAGCTTGCCCGCGGCGAGGTGGTGGCGGTGCTGCCCGAGTGGCAACTGCCCATGCAGGAGCTCTGGACCCTGCTCCCGGCAGGTCGCCAGCCTGGTGCCAAGGCGAGCGCCTTTCTGGCATTCGTGACCGGCCTGCCCGGCGTGGGGCATACGCCAGCGGAATAACTGTTATGGTCCCCACCGCTCTACTGGTGGCGACGCTCCCCGGGTAGGCTGTGCGCATGGGGCCCGTATCCTGGCGGGAGCCCTTCTACCACGAGGAGAAGATCATGAGTACATCGCCTTCTGCCGGAGGGGCCGCAACCCCCGGCCCCTCCCTGCTCTTCGCCATGGCCCTGTCATGCGGCCTGGCAGTTGCCAACATCTACTACAACCAGCCCATGCTGGCGGTGATGGCGCAGGACTTTCCCGGGCACTCGGGCATGCCATTGATCGCCATGCTGACCCAGCTTGGCTATGCCATGGGTCTGCTTTTGCTGGTGCCGCTTGGCGATGTGGTCGAGCGCCGCTGGCTCATTCCGGGGCAGTTTGCACTGATCGCGCTGGCTTCCCTGCTGGCGGCCACGGCCACGAGTGCCACCACCTTGATGCTGGCCTCCGTCCTGCTCGGCATCGGGGCCACGGCTGCCCAGCAGATAGTTCCGGTGGCGGCGACCCTGGCAGATCCCGCCCGCCGTGGTGCCGTGGTCGGCAGCGTGATGAGCGGCCTGCTGGCCGGGATACTGCTCAGCCGCACCGTCGCCGGCCTGGTCACCGCCTATGGCAGTTGGCGCGCCATGTTCTGGCTGGCCATTCCCCTGGCCCTGTCGGGGGCCCTGCTGATGGCCAGGATGATACCGTCCGGATTGCCGCGCTCTCCCCTCGGTTATGGCCGTCTGCTTCACTCTCTGGTCGGTCTGTGGCGCGAGGAGCCCGCCTTGCGCCGCGCGACCCTGACCCAGGCCTTGCTGTTTGCCTCCTTCAGCGCCTTCTGGACCGTGCTGGCGTTCTACCTGGCCGAACCTGCCTATGGGTTGGGGGCCGACATGGTGGGTCTCTTCGGCGTCATCGGGGTGGCTGGGGTGGTGGCGGCCCCTCTGGCAGGCCGGATGGCGGATCGGTTGGGGGCCAGACCAGTGGTATTGGCCGGTGCTGTGCTGGTGGTGCTTGCCTGGATCTGCTTCGAGCTGTGGCTCTCTCTGGCCGGGCTGGCGTGCGGGGTCATCTTGCTGGATCTCGGAGTGCAGAGCGCACTCATCGCCCATCAGCAGCGCATCTATGGTCTGAGACCTGAAGCCAGGGGGCGCATCAATACCCTCTTCATGACCGGCATGTTCCTGGGGGGAACCCTCGGCTCCAGCCTGGGGATGCTGGTCTGGCAACAGGGTCACTGGCTCGGGGTGGGAGCAGCCGGCATGGGGTTGGCCCTGGTGGCCTGTCTCTGTGCCCTGGCCGGCAGGCGGGGACTGCAACCGGCCATCTGAGGCATGTGCAAGACAAGAAAGGCGACCCCGGGGTCGCCTTTTGTCTGTCTGCTCGGGATGGACTCAGAGCACCATGGCGGCAATCCAGCCGAAGATCACCAGGGGGATGTTGTAGTGGATGAAGGTTGGCACCACGCTGTCCCAGATGTGGTCGTGCTGACCGTCGGCATTGAGGCCCGATGTGGGGCCGAGCGTCGAGTCGGAGGCGGGGGAACCCGCGTCCCCCAGCGCGCCCGCGGTGCCCACCAGGGCGATGGTCGCCATGGGCGAGAAGCCGAGGTGGATGCACAGGGGCACATAGATGGTGGCGATGATGGGCACGGTGGAGAAGGAGGAGCCGATCCCCATGGTGATAAGCAGGCCCACCAGCAGCATCAGGAAGGCCGCCAATCCCTTGTGACCTGCCATCATGCTGGAGACGGACTGCACCAGACTCTCCACCCCGTGGGTCTCCTTCATGACGGCGGCGAAGCCTGCTGCGGAGATCATGATGAAGCCGATGAGGGACATCATGCGCACACCCTGGGTGAAGGCATCCTGGCTCTCGCGGAATTTGATGACGCCACCGCAGGTGAAGATGATGAAGCCTGCGAGCGCCCCCAGCACGATGCTGTTGGTCATCAGTTGCAGGCCGAGTGCCACGGCGATGGCCAGCAGGGCTACCCAGATGTGGTTGAGATTGAGCTCGACCGTCTCGGGTTCGGCGGCCAGGATCTGCTCCAGATCATACTGACGCGGCTTGCGGTAGCTGAAGAAGACGGCGATGAGCAGGCCGAGGAACATGCCGAATACCGGGATGGCCATCGCCAGGGGCAGTTGGCTGAATTCCACCGGTACGCCGTTGTCGACGAGATTCTTGGCCAGGATGTTGTTCAGGAAGATACCGCCAAAGCCGACCGGCAGCAGCATGTAGGTAGCGGTCAGGCCGAAGGTGATGACGCAGGCCACCTGACGGCGGTCGATCTGCATCTGGGCCATGACATGCAGCAGCGGCGGGATCAGGATGGGAATGAAGGCGATGTGCACCGGGATCAGGTTCTGGGAGGAGACGGAGACCGCGAGCACCGAGGTGAGCAGCAGGCTCTTGACCCAGAGAATGCGGGTGCTGCTAGCATCCTTGCCGAGCTGGTTGATGACCTTGCGGGCCAGCAGATCCGTGATGCCGGAGCGGGAGATGGCTACCGCGAAAGCCCCCAGCATGGCGTAGGAGAGGGCGATTTCTGCACCGCCGCCCAGGCCGCCGGTGAAGGTGCTGAGGGTCTGCTCGAGGGAGAGTCCGCCGAGCAGGCCACCCACGATGGCACCGATGGCGAGGGAGACCACCACATTGATCCGCAGCAGGCTGAGCACCAGCATCAGCGCCACCGCGATAACAACAGGATTCATTTGATTTCCTTATGGATTGTGTTGCTGTCAGTCGTGTGAAAGCCAGCTAGTTTGCGAAAAACAGGCTAAATGTCGAGAAAAAAATCGGCGGATCCCGGCCAAGGGACGCATCTTCTGCTGGAGGTGAACGGGAACCGGGAAAATGGCCCTTCTTCGTTGCCCAGACAGGTCCCCTCATGCAGACAGGCTGCCATGGGCAGCCTGTCTGGGCAGGGGCTGGGAGTGTTCAGCCCTCGTCTTCGGTGTCCGTCGTTTCATCCGGGTTGGCCAGAGGCCAGCCTCCCAGGCTCTTCCAGCGATTGACGATGTGGCAGAAGAGCTCTGTGGTGCGCTCGGTGTCGTAGAGGGCCGAGTGGGCCTCTTTGTTGTCAAAGGGGATATTGGCGCTCTGACAGGCCTTGGCCAGCACCGTCTGCCCCAGGGCAAGACCCGAGAGGGCGGCGGTGTCGAAGGTGGCGAAGGGGTGGAACGGATTGCGCTTGAGGCCGGCCCGCTCGGCGGCGGCCATCACGAAGCCGTGGTCGAAGGTGGCGTTGTGGGCCACTATGATGGCGCGACCACAATCCTGCTCCTTCATGCCCTTGCGCACCCCCTTGAAGATCTCGGTGAGTGCTTCCTTCTCGTCCACCGCGCCCCGCAGCGGGTTGAAGGGGTCGATGCCGGTGAACTCCAGCGCCGCTTTCTCCAGATTGGCGCCCTCAAAGGGCTGGACATGAAAATGGAAGATCTGGTCAGGGACGAGCCAGCCCTGCTCATCCATCTTGAGGGTGTGGGCGGCTATTTCCAGCAGGGCATCGGTCTTGGCATTGAATCCGGCGGTTTCAACATCGATGACGACGGGGTAAAAGCCGCGAAAACGGCCCTTGAGGGTGTGAACGGCGTCGGTCATGGTATCTCGGTCGGCGTGAAAGGAGGCGGCATTATGGCAAAAAAGCGTGCCCTTGTCCCTTATCTGCCGCCATGGGACGGCAAGAGGGCCATTTTGAAACACCTGTGCTTATAATTGGCGACGTCAACCATGGAGGGAGAGGACGATGAAGAAGCTGGGATTGGCACACAAGATGATGTTGGTGGTCTGTCTGCCGCTGTTGGCCCTGCTGTTTTTCTCCGGCCGGTACGTCTACGAACGTTATCGGGTCGAACAGGAGATGAGCGGCGCCCTGGTCGCGCTGGCGGTGGTGAAGGAGGCGGCGCAGCTGGCCCATGAGCTGCAACGGGAGCGCGGCATGTCGGCCGGCTTCCTCGGCTCTGGCGGCAACAAGTTTCGCGATGCGCTGCCTGCCCAGCGCAAGGTGGTGGACAGCCTGTTGCAGCGTTTTCATCAGGATCCTGCCTTGCTGGCTCTGACGGAGGTGCAGCAGGGAGTGGCGGGACTCACCGCCATGCGTGAGCGGGTCAGCGCCCTGGGGGTCGAGGTGGCGGAACAGGTCGGCTTCTATACCCGCCTCGTGACCGCCTTGCTGGCGGTAGTGGACAAGATAAGCGTCGACAGCATGGATGCCACCATCGCCCTGCAGACCAATGCCTACGCCGCCTTCCTGCAGAGCAAGGAGCGTGCGGGGCTGGAGCGGGCGACGCTCAGCAACGTCTTTGGCCGTGACAGCTTCACGCCTGCGCTGTTGCAGCAGTTCATCTCCCTGCTGGCGGCCCAGAACACCTATCTCGAACGTTTCCAGGCGGTGGCGAGTCCAGCCCAGCGTCAGTTGCTGAACGACAGCCTCGCCTCACCCGTGGTGGCCAAGGTGGCCGCCATGGAGAAACTGGCCCTGGACAAGGCGGCAAGCGGCAGTTTTGGTGTCGATGCGGAGGCCTGGTTTGCCTTGAGTACCGACAAGATAGGCCTGCTCAAGGAGATAGAAGACAGCCTCTATCAGCAGCTCTTCGAGCGGGTTGAACAGATGCGGGTCGGGAGTGCCAGTGACTTCTGGTGGGGGGCGGCTGGCGTGTTGCTGTGCATCGTCCTGACCACCTTCGTCTGCTGGCGGGTGGTGCGGGATCTGCATCTGGGCTTCATGGCCCTGCACCAGACCTTCAAGCGCCTGGTGCAGGAGAACGACCTGACTGTGCGGGTCGACTGGCGATCCGGGGATGAGCTGGGTGCCCTGGCGCGGGATCTGAACCATTTCCTCGGGCACCTGGAGAGTTTGCTGCTGGCTGTGCGCCACTCCTGTGACGTGCTGATACGCAGCGCCGCCAGCTCGGCCGAGGTCATTGCCGAGGTGAATGCCGGCGTAGTCAGGGGATGCGGGCAGGTGGATCTGGTGGCGACTGCCGCCACCGAGATGGCATCGACTGTCGCGGAGATTGCCCGCAACGCCACCCAGACCTCCCAGGCGACCCAGCAGGCCATCGGCCGGGCGAAGCAGGGTGACAAGGAGGTGGATCAGACCATCCACACCATCCAGCAGGTCGCGGGCACGCTGGTGGATACCCGGCACCTGGTGGACAGCCTGCATCGGGATACCGAGTCGGTGGGGGAGGCCTTGAGCCTCATCAAGCAGATCTCGGACAGAACCAACCTGCTGGCCCTCAATGCCGCCATCGAGGCGGCCCGTGCCGGTGAATCCGGGCGCGGCTTTGCGGTGGTGGCCGACGAGGTGAGAGCGCTTGCCTCCCGTACCCAGCAGGCGGCGGATGACATAGAGCGGATGCTGGGCCGCTTGCGCCAGGGGGCCAACGAGGCGGTGGCTGCCATGCACACGGGCACCGAACAGGCCGGCCTTAGCGTGACGGAGGCCAAACGGGCGGGGAGCGAGCTGACCGACATCGTCAACGAGGTGCGCAAGGTGAGCGACATGACGGCCCAGGTGGCCACCGCCACCGAGGAGCAGCGTTACGTGACCGACGACATCCAGCAAAACGTGATGACCATCCGTGACGTGTATGAGGCCCATCGCCAGCACTCCCATACCCTGCAACAACACAGTGCCGAACTGGATGCCCTGGCCCGGGATCTGGCGGGACGCATCGCCAGCTTCAAGCTGATGGCCCCTTCTTCCCCCCACTGAGCGTTTTGACCTAAAGCTTGTCCTGCCGCTGCCGATAGATAATTCGAGATAGTGTGGAGGACAAGCCGTTGAATGCTTGGGTGTTGGGGTTGATCAGCATATCAGTGAGTATGCAGTTGCAGGCGGGCGTGACCGAATTTGGCGCCGGTCTGGATCAATCCGTCTGGCGCCTGACCTCTGATACCCAGGTGGAGTGCAGGCTGGAGCATCCTATTCCCCGCTGGGGAACCGGGGCCTTTGTCAGCCGGGCCGGGCGCAAGATCAATCTGGATTTCGAGCTCAAGGGGCAGCGACCCCAGGCGCGTACCCAGACAGTGAGCCTCGGGATCATGCCCCCCAGCTGGCGTCCCGGGGTGGCCGGGCGACAGATCAGCCAGTTGCAGTTCTATCAGCAGTTTGACGGCCTGGTGGCGGGGCAGACCGCCTGGACCATGTTGGACGAGCTGGAAGGAGGGCGTATGCCGACTTTCCAGTATCGCGACTGGTATCGTCAGGACAGGCCGGTGCGGGTATCGCTCTCGTCGGTCAATTTCAGGGTCAAGTACCAGGCGTTCATGGACTGCCTGAGTGGCTTGCTGCCCTACAGCTTCAACGAAATCGCCTTCAGCGTGCTCTCCTATGACAAGAACAGCGATCAGTTGTCACCGGCCTCCAAGCGGCGGCTGGCGATGATCGGTGATTATGTGAAGGCAGACAAGAGCATCGATGTGGTGGTGATCGACGCCTACAGCGACAGCTATGGCGGCCGCTGGCCAAACCAGAAGCTCTCCGAGAAGCGGGCGGATGCCATCAAGCAGGTGTTTGTGGATCTCGGCATCGAGGAGGGCAAGATCTCGGTGGAAGGGCACGGTGAGAAACAGCACGTGGCCTCCAACGAAACGGAAGCTGGCCGAGCCAAGAACCGCCGGGTGGTGATCAACATGGGACGCAACGGCACTATCTGATCCCGCTGAGTCATCGAGAGGGGCGGGATTTTCGCTGTAGTCAGGAATAAAAAATGCCAGTCGGCGAACCGACTGGCATTTTTTTCGCGGGTATCCGGGATTACTTGGCCAGGGATTCCGGCAGGTTTTCGCGGATCTTGCCGAGCATCTCTTTCAGCACGCGGGGGTTGGCTACCACGATGTTGCCGGAGTTTTCGTAGTTGTGACCACCGACGAAGTCGGTGACGATGGCGCCGGCTTCTTTGGCCAGCAGCTCACCGGCGGCTGTGTCCCAGGGTTTCAGGCCGATTTCCCAGAAACCGTCGACGCGGCCAGCGGCCACATAGGCGAGATCCAGCGCGGCGGAGCCAGCACGACGGATGTCTGCACACTCGATGAACATGCTCTGGAACATCTTCAGGTAGGGTTCGATGTGGTGCTTCTGCTTGAACGGGAACCCGGTGGCCAGGATGGTGCCGGAGAGCTCTTTGGCCTTGCCGACACGGATGCGGTAGCCGTTCAGCTGGGCGCCGCTGCCGCGGGTGGCAGTGAACAGCTCGTCACGGATGGGATCGTAGACAACGGCTTGTTCGGTCTTGCCCTTGACGCGCAGAGCGATGGAAACGGCAAAGTGCGGAACGCCTTTGACCAGGTTGGTCGTGCCATCCAGTGGGTCGATGATCCATTGGTAGTCCGGATTGGTACCGGCAATCTCGCCAGACTCTTCAGCAACGATGCTGTGTTCCGGGTAAGATTTTTTGATGGTGTGAATGATGGCCGCTTCGGCGTCACGGTCAACGTTGGTCACGAAGTCATTGCTGCCTTTCTGGATAATCTCGATGTTCTCGGGTTGAGAAAAGGCTTTTACTACTACTTGACCGGCGTTGCGCGCAGCGCGCACGGCGATATTCAGCATCGGATGCATAGGTTCACCACTGGATGTTAAAGAACGGGGGATAAAAGGACGCGACATCTTACCAAGATATTCGGGAATAGCAACTGCTATGCCCTCATTCGGTCAGGGTGGTGACTGACAGATCTGACGGCTCCAATAAAGACCTGTAATCAACTAGTCTTATCGCGACAGCCGGATAACAGGCTGTGGTGAGCATAGGGATATGAGCCATGAATCTGTCATTAGTTAGTCAGAAACCGTCGTCGCCGACGACTCTGGGTGTGTTGGCCGCACTGCGTGCCGCCAGCGAAGAGAGCGATTATGTCACCGAGGTCCGGGTGGCACAGCCCCAGCAGTGGCAACCGTCGAAGGACGAAGCGGCGATCCTGCTGCTGGAAGAAGAGGGCGCTGCCTGGCCTGTTCCGCTCTGGCCAGCAGGAGGCAGTACACTGGGATTGCCGGTGCTTCCCCTGTTGGTGCATCGACAGTATGAACATACTCCACAGGGGCCGGATGTCCGGGATCCGCATTTTTATTTCGTTTCCAACGGTATTCTGCTGGATGAGGCCGAACTGGCGGATCCTGCCTGCAGCCTGGTGCTGCAAAGCAAGTTTGAATCCTATTTCCCGCTGCTTTCCCGTCTTATCTTGCTGCGCCAGCGCCAACCAGGGGGACTGAGCAGCTAATCATCTCCCCCTCGATGCGGGCTGTTCAAGCGGCACAATATTTGTCATAACTGACCGACATTGTGCCGCTTTGCTATGGCCTGCGCAGCGGCTCACTGTGTGTTCGTCGACGGAGGTGACATGAAGGTTTATGAGTTGAGACGAGCCCCCAATGCCCGTCGGGTCAGAATGTTTCTGGCGGAGAAGGGGATCGAGATGGAATATCAACAGGTCGATCTGGGGGCGGGGGAAAACCTGGCGCCCGCCTTTTTGACCAAGAACCCGGCCGGGCGCATTCCTGTGCTGGAACTCGATGACGGAACCTGTCTGAGTGAAACCCTGGCCATCTGCCGCTATTTTGAAGAGCTCCACCCCGAGCCGAACCTGTTTGGCAGCACCGCGCTGGAGCGCGCCACCATAGAGATGTGGAGTCGCTTCATCGAGTTCAACCTCTGGTTGCCGACCGGTATGGCGTTTCGTCATATCACCGGTTTTTACAAAGACCGGGAGCGGGTCTTCCCCGAATGGGGGGAGGAGTGCAAGCAACAGGCTCAGATCTGGTTTGACAAGCTTGATGCCCGTCTTGCCGAGGTGCCCTATATTGCGGGGGAGCGCTTCACCATCGCCGACATTCTTGCCCTCTGTACCATTGATTTTGGCAAGGTGGTTGGCCTGCGTATCACCCCCGAACAGCCCCGTTTGCAGGACTGGCATGACCGGGTGAGTGCCCGGCCCAGCGCCCAGGCCTGATCCTTTCCCCTGAACGTTCAAGGAGTCCAAGATGATAGAGTTGTACACTGCCGCCACGCCCAACGGGTTCAAGGTGTCGATCGCCCTCGAAGAGCTGGGGCTGCCCTACAAGGTCATTCCCCTTGATTTCGCGACCATGGAGCAGAAGAAGCCCGAGTTCCTGGCCATCAACCCCAATGGCCGCATCCCGGCCATCATCGATCGGGACAATGGTGACTTCGCGGTGTTCGAGTCCGGCGCCATCCTTATCTATCTGGCGGAAAAAACCGGCAAGTTGCTGCCGCAGGATCCCAAGCGCCGCTCCCAGGCCATCCAGTGGCTGATGTTCCAGATGGGAGGCGTCGGTCCCATGATGGGGCAGGCCAACGTCTTCTATCGCTATTTCCCCGAGAAGATCCCGGCCGCCATCGAGCGTTACCAGAAGGAAGGGCGACGCCTGTTCGAGGTGCTCGACGGCCATCTGGCACACCATGAGTATCTGGCAGACGAGTACAGCATCGCCGACATCGCTACCTGGCCCTGGGTGCGCATCCACGACTGGAGTGGTATCTCCATCGAGGGGTTGGTGCATTTGCAGGCCTGGATGGCACGCATGGAAGCCAGGCCCGCCTGCCAGAAGGGTATCACCATTCCACCGCGCAATGAGAGCCCCGAGGATCAGGTCAAGCGGGCGCAGCAGATGGTGACTCGCTGACGCCATCATGATGGCCCTGACGGGCCATCTTTTTTATTCCCCTTTGACTCCCCGTTGTTTGACGATCTGCATCGCAGTCGCTTTTTGTCTTTCAAATAAGCCATTTATCAAAAATCAAAAGTCATTCTTCCTGATTAATTGTTATGTTATAACGTTGCCTCTTTGGTTGATGAACATGAAGCTTGGATGGAAAGGATGACAAAAAAATGCACCGCAGCCGGGTGGTTCGCCCTGGCTCTGATGGCAGGAACGACTGCAGCCGACGGCAAACCGCTTGCCATGGTGGGGCCTTGGGAGATCCACAGTGTCGACCCCGCCAGCAACGGGGTCTTCTTTACTCGCATGCAGGTGGCGGAGACCCTGGTGGATGTCGATGGGAAAGGCAATCTGCAACCCGGGCTTGCCAGTGAGTGGTCGCGTAGCGATGACGGTCTGCAGTGGCGATTCACATTGCGCCCCGGGGCCCGTTTTCACGATGGCAGCGAGGTGAGCGCCGAGCAGGCCGCTTTTGCCCTGCAACAGGCCTGGCGCAAGCCCGGCGTGATGACCAGCACTCCCATTGCGTCCATCGGATCTGGAGATGGCGTCTTGAAGGTCACCCTGAGCGAACCCTTCGCCTCCCTGCCGGCCGTGCTGGCCCACCCCAGCACCCAGATCCTGGCGAAGGCCGCCTACGATGCCAAGGGGGAGGTAACCCAGGTGATAGGCTCTGGCCCCTACCGCATCACCCGCCTGCAACAACCCCAGCGGATAGAGACTGTGCGTTTCGACGGCTGGCAGGGGGTCAGGCCCGCAATCGAGGTGGTCAGCTACCTGACGGTGGGGCGTGCAGAGAGCCGCACCCTGATGGCCGAGAGCGGTCAGGCCGACATCGCCTGGGGGCTGGATCCGGTCAGCATCCGCCGCTTGCAGCAGGCGTCACGGGTCTCCATCGCCTCGGTCACCCTGCCACGAACCATCCAGCTCAAGCTCAATGGCGCCGATCCCCGTCTGAGTGATCCGGTGGTGCGCCGTGCCCTGAGTCTCGCCATCGATCGTCGTGGTATGGCAGCCGCCCTGTTGCGGGATCCCGAGATGGCGGCAACCCAGCTCTTTCCTCCCACTCTGGGGGAGTGGCACCAGCTCGGGTTGACGCCGCTTGCCTATGACGTCAAGGCGGCCCGGGCGGCCTTCGAGGCGGCAGGCTGGCAGCCGGGGGAGGACGGTGTGCTGCGCAAGGGGGAAGAGCGCTTCGCCCTGACCCTGCGTACCTTCCCTGACCGTCCGGAGCTGCCGCTCCTCGCCACGGCACTGCAGGCGCAGTGGAATGCGGTGGGGGTGGATCTCAAGGTGGCGGTGGGCAACTCGAGCGAGATCCCGGCGGGCCATCAGGACGGCTCGCTCCAGCTTGGTCTCTACGCCCGCAATTATGCCCTGGTACCGGATCCCCTGGTCACTTTGCTGGGGGACTTGGCCCCTGCCGGTGCGGACTGGGGGGTGATGAACTGGCACTCCCCGGCCATGACGCAAACACTGACCCGCCTTGCCACGCAAGCCTTGTCGCCCACAGACGCCGCCGCGGCTCGCCGGGAGATAGCCACGACACTGCAACAGGAGTTGCCGCTCCTGCCCATCGCCTGGTACCGCCAGAGCGCGGCGGTCAGTCGGGGGCTGGAGGGGTTTGAACTCGATCCCCAGGAGCGCAGCTATGGCCTGGACAAGTTGACATGGAGCGCACGATGACAGCGACCCCCTTGTCTCGCGTCATGGTGATACTGGGTCAGCGTCTGATGCAGGCGCTGGTGGTTGCCCTGCTGGTGGCCGGACTCTGTTTTCTGATGGTGCAGTCCCTGCCCGGAGACATCGCCTTTCGCATCGCGGCGGGTCGTTATGGCTATGACTATGTCACCGCCGAGGCGGCCAACGCGGTGCGCAGCGAGCTGGGGCTGGCCGGCTCGGCCCTTGCCCGTTTTGGCGACTGGCTGTGGGCCTTGCTGCAAGGGAATCTCGGCAGCTCCCTGGTGACGGGCGCACCGGTCGCCACCGACGTGGGTCATCACCTGGGCGCCACCCTGACGCTCGCGAGCGCCTCCGTGGTGCTGGCGCTGGTGGTGGCGCTGCCGCTTGGCAGCCTGAGTGCGCTGCGCCCGGGGGGATGGTGTGATCGCCTGACCCTGGGCTGGAGCGTGCTGATGCGTGCGTTGCCCCCCTTCTTGCTCGGCCTGGTGCTCATGGTGATGCTCTCGGTGGAGCTGGGCTGGGTCAGTGCGGCAGGGCACGGGGAGGGGAGCAACCTGCTGCTGCCCGCCCTGACCCTGGGATTGGGGCTCTCCGGCGTGCTCTCTCGGGTGGTGCGTGAAAGCGTGCTCACCGTGGTGCAGTCCGGTTATTACCGATTTGCCCTCACCAAGGGGCTTTCGCCGGCCCGGGTTTTCTGGCGCCACGGTCTGCGCAACACCGGGGTCAGCATCATCGCCTACACCAGCGTGCAGCTGGTGCTGCTCATCGAGGGGGTCGTGGTGGTCGAGAGCCTGTTTGCCTGGCCCGGGATCGGCCATGCGCTGGTGCACGCCATCTTCTGGCGCGACATCCCCATGGTTCAGGGGACTGTGCTGGTGCTGGCGGTGCTCTTCGTGCTGCTCAATACCCTCACCGATCTGCTTTGTCTTGCCATTGACCCCCGTGGTCCCAAGGAGTTCTGATCATGTCGTTGTCTGTCAAAACGGGGCTGGGCCTGCTCCTGCTGGTGGTGTTGTTTGCCCTGCTGGGCCCCGTGCTCTGGCCCGATCCGGCGGCTCAGGATCTGGCACAGTTTCTGGCTGATCCCTCCTGGCAGGAGCCCCTCGGGCGGGATCAGATGGGGCGCAGCCTGATGGCGCGCCTCGCGGCGGCGACCCGGCTCTCCCTGCTGCTGGGACTGCTGTGCGTCATCACGGCGGCGCTGCTGGGGTCATTGCTGGGCTGGCTCTCGGCCTGGCGCGGCGGCTGGGTCGACGGTCTGCTGCGCAGTCTGGCCGACGGCGTGCTGGCCCTGCCAGGCCTGTTGCTGGTGCTGCTCTTCTCCGCCATGGCCCAGGGGGGCTTTGCCATCCTCTATCTCGGGTTGGCCATGGCCCAGTGGGTGGAGTATTACCGGGTGGTGCGTGCCCGCAGCCGGGGGCTGCTCGCCTCGCCCCAGGTGGAGGCGTCCCGTCTGCTGGGATTCGGCCATGCCCATGTGGTGCGGCGCCATCTCTGGCCCGAGCTCGCCCCCCAGTTGCTCACCATGATGGCCTTCGGCCTAGCGGGTGCCATTCTAACCCTCTCTACCCTGGGCTTTGTCGGAGTGGGCATTCAGCCGCCCACGCCCGAGCTGGGGCTGATGATGACGGAGGCGCTGCCCCACTATCAGGAGGCTCCCCGTCTGCTACTGGCCCCCATTCTTGTCATGGGGCTGATGTTGCTGGCTCTGGTGCTGCTTCATCAGACGCGCGGCCTTGACATGCCATCTTCACAAGGAGCCACCTCATGACGGCCATTAAAATCAAGGGGTTGCAGGTCGATGATGGCCAGAAAACTCTGTTGCAGGCGCTGGATTTCACCATTCATCCCGGCACCGCCCTGACCCTGATCGGGGAGAGCGGTTCGGGCAAATCCCTGTTGGCTCATGCCCTGATGGGGACGTTGCCAGCCCCTCTGACAGGCCGGGGTGAGATGGTGTCGGGTGGCCGCCATCACAACCTGGCCGACACGCCTCGCCTGCGCACTCTCTGGGGGAGGGAGCTGGCGATGCTACCCCAGGAGCCGGTGCTGGCGCTGGATCCCACCATGGGGTTGCTTGCCCAGGTGGAGGAGGGGTGGCTGCCAGGGGGTAAGGAGGCCCGATCGCGGGCCCGCGCCGCCCTCGAGTGGCTTGGACTGGCCGGGCGGGAGGGCGCTTTTGTACACCAGCTCTCGGGAGGCATGGCCCAGCGCGCGGCCTTTGCCGCCGCCACCCTGGGGGAGGCCCGTCTGCTGGTGGCCGACGAGCCCACCAAGGGGCTCGACAGCCAGGCCGCAGCCAGGCTGGGTGCCTTGTTGCTGGGCTACCTGGCCCGTGGACGCCATCTGCTGACCATCACCCATGATCTCTCCCTGGCTCGCGCATTGGGGGGCTGGGTGCTGGTGGTCAAGGGAGGAGAGATCGTGGAGCAGGGGCCCGCCGAGCGTGTGCTGCACACGCCATCCCATGCCTATACCCGGGCCCTGCTGGCGGCGGAGCCCTCCGCCTGGCCCGAGGCGACCATCCCTCCCACCGGTGACTGGCTCATCCGCGGGAAGGGGCTTGCCATGGGATATGGGGATCAACCCCTGTTCACGGGGCTCGACCTTGCCCTGGCGCAAGGGGAGCGAATGGCCATCATGGCGCCGAGCGGCGCGGGCAAGAGCACCCTCGGCAACGTGCTGCTGGGTCTGCAACGCCCCCTGCAAGGGGAGGTGCTGCGCCGGGAAGGGATAGCCCCCTGCCGCTGGCAGAAGCTCTATCAGGATCCGGTGCTGGCCTTTGCCAGCCGAGTGCGCCTCGCCACCCAGTTCGATGATGTGCTGCGTCTGCACAGGCTGCCTCGCCATCGGCTTGTCGACTATCTGGCCCGGTTGGGGCTGGATGAACGGCTGCTGACGCGCCTGCCAAACCAGGTCTCGGGAGGGGAGCTGCAGCGGCTGTCGCTTATCCGGGCCCTGTTGCTGCGCCCCGTGCTGCTGTTCGCCGATGAGCCCACGTCCCGGCTCGATCCCCTGAGCCAGCAACAGACCATCGCCTGTCTGCTGGAGGAACTGGGAGAGATAGGCTGCGCCCTGCTGCTGGTGACCCATGACGAGGGGCTGGCCGGCAAGGTTGCTCCTCGTTGTCTGAGACTGGGGGAGGCGGGTACCCCCATGTTCGAAGGCGCGTCGGCCGAGGTGAGAAGAGTGGGATAAAGAGGGGACAGGATGAATCCTTCCCCCATGATGAGATGACAGTGACGGGGCCTTGGGCCCCGTCGCATTAGAAAAACTTGGGTAAGCAGATTATAAAGTTTCGTTCGTTTTTTGTGATATGAATCACTAATATTGTCGTAAGCCAGAGAGCGTCCTGCTGCTGGCGGGTGCGGGTCCTCCGCCTTGTTCCTCTTCAACGACCTTTGTCAGACACCTCCTGCAGATCCCTGCCCGGAGGGTGGCGGCTTTTTGATCTTTTTCGGACGACAGTATGTATCGGCACAGCTTCTATCCCCTGTTTTTCCTGACCATTCTGATGGTCGCCGTGGGTCAGATGACCCAGACCCTCTATGTGCCCTCCATTCCCATGATGGCGGGGGACTTCCATGTGGCCTCCGGCCAGATGCAGGCGGTGATGGCCTGCTACCTCATTCCCTACGGCCTCTCCCAGTTCGTTTATGGCCCCTTGTCGGATCGCATCGGTCGTCGCCCTGTGCTCATCATCGGCATGATGATCTTCCTGGTCGGCACCCTCACCATCCAGCTGATCCCAAGCTTCACCGCCCTGCTGGCGGGCAGCCTGATCCAGGGGCTGGGCACCGGGGCAGGGGGCGCCATGAGCCGGACCGTAATGCGCGACCGTTACAGTGGCGCCGAGCTCAACCGTGCCAACAGCCTGGTAAGCATGGGGGTCATCTTCTCCCCGCTGCTGGCACCTGTGCTGGGCGGCTGGCTCACCGAGCTGTTCAACTGGCGTGCCGGCTACTGGTTCCTATTCGGTTTTGGTGCCTTGACCACCCTGGCGCTGCTGGCCTGGTTTGGGGAGACGCTGCCAGCATCCGCCCGCCAGCATTCGCTGCGGGTGGGCGCCGCCTATCGTCATGTGCTCGGCAACCCGCGCTTTCAAGGCAACCTGCTCTGTCTGATGGCCACCTTTGCCGGCCTCGCGGTGTTCGAGGCGGCGGCCGGGGTGTTGTTGGGGGACGTGCTCAAGCTGAGTGCCCGCACCGTCAGCGTACTGTTCGTGCTGCCGCTGCCCGGTTATCTGTTCGGCGCCTGGCTTTCCGCCAGACTGAGTTTTCGCCTGAGCCAGGGCAAGCTGATGCGCCTTGGCATCGCCTTCCTGGCCCTGGGGTCGCTCATCATCCTAGTACCCGGGTTGCTCGGCATGGTGAGTGCTGCCTCCCTGGTGGGCGGGGCTGCGGTCTACTTCATTGGCAGCGGCATCCTCTATCCGACCGCCACCTCCTGTGCCATCGAGCCCTTCCCGGGTCAGGCGGGCACCGCGGGAGCCGTGCTCGGGGGCATGCAGAATCTGGGGGCTGGCGTGGTAACCCTGCTGGCCGCCAGCTTCCCGATGACGGGGCAGGTGACCCTGGGGGCCATCATGACGGTGATGGTGCTGATCGTGGCCTTGAGCTTTGTGTGGCTGCGCCACCACGGCGCGCCCCACGAGCAGATGGCCGTCTGACACGGCCAAGAGCCCGCCCCGTTGGCGGGCTTTTTACTGCCTCCTGCCGGGTGGCGAGACGCCGCAGTCGAGTGGAAGGGGGTTGCCGCGCAGGCAAAGAAAAAGCCCGTCGTGATGACGGGCTTTTTTGGGTAGGTACCCCGGAGATGCCGTTGCCGGTTTGGGCCCTTGAACCGTCGGTTCAAGGCGGAGATCTAATCTGGCCGCAGGCTTCTCGGTCGGGCCGAGCATGCTCAATAGCCAGAAGGCAGACCCCCTGTTTGGTATGAATATCGGCTCGGGGACTTGAACCGGCTGACAAACACTCCAGGGAATTTCAAAACTCGGTGCGATTAGGGCTGTTGCGCCTCTTCGCTGGATTCACCGTATTGTCCGTGCTCGATCAAGGCGGCTTCGATGGTGCGTTGCAGCATCTTGATCCGCTTGTCCATGGTCTCAGAGTATTGGTGGTTTTTCTCTTTTTCAAGGCAGAGCTCATGACAGAAATTGAGCGCTGCCATGACGGCCAGCTGTTCGTTGCTGGAGACCTTGGAACGTTGACGAAGCTCGATGAGCTTGTCGGTCAGCTGGTCGGCGGCCTGGCGCAGGGCATCTTGTTGTCCCAGGGGACAGGACACCTTGTAGGGACGTCCCAGAATGACGATTTCTACGGCCTCTATGCTCATGCCTTCCTCAATACGGCGGGGATGATTTCCGCCTTTATCCACGTGGACAACTGGGCGGGACTATATAGCGCAGATGCAGAAGTTTCAAGGCCTTGCTGGCTCTGGCAGGGGGAGAATGCTAGGATCTCGGCCATAAATTCTGCATATTTGCCTGAACTTTGAGCGGATCCTAGATGAGCAAAACAAACCCCCTGAAATACGCCGCCGTGGCGGACCTGATGGCACAGCACGACCTCATGGCGACGGCCGTCGAGGCCCATGGCGTGATCTGCGGCCTGGTGTGCGGTGGCGTGGTCCTGGATGACAAAAGCTGGCAGCCCCATTTCAATGATCTGATCAACGACGGTTTCGGCTTGCCGGCACCGGTGCGCCAGGTGATGACCGACCTCTATCACGAGGTGATCGAGAGCCTGATGGCACAAAAGGGCGTCGAGCTGCTGCTGCCAAGCGACGAGGCGCCGCTCGATGAGCGCATCGACTCGCTGGTGGACTGGTCCCAGGCCTTTCTGGCCGGCTTTGGCGTGGTCCAACAGGAGCTCTCCAAGGCATCCGAAGAGCTGCAGGAGATGATTCAGGACATCGCCAGCATCACCCAGGTCTCTGCCGAGTTAGATCAGGAAGATGAAGAGAACGAAGCCTCCTTCCTGGTGCTCTACGAACACGTGCGCCTCGGGGTCATGATGGCGTTCGAGGAGTTTGGCAAGCGCCCGGCCGCGCCGAGCACGCCGCCGACCCTGCACTGATCTGCCCGCCCAGCGGGTCAATGAAAGAGCGCATCACGGCGCTCTTTCTGTTTTACAAGGGGTGAGAGCAGGGGAGGTACTCTGCTAACCCATGGTGCCAAAGCGGTTTTTTGCCCGTGGCTTCGCATCCCGTCCGCCACCTTTGTGGTAGGATTGGCCCACGTTTTTTCGCCTATGCCCTCTTCTCATGTCTCAATCTGATCTGGTTCACGTCGACGTGGCTATCGTCGGCGGTGGTATGAGCGGTGCCGTGCTGGCCCTCTCCCTTGCCGCCCTGAAAGGACAGGATGGTGCCCCCCTGCAGATCCTGCTGCTGGAGGCGAGTGCGCCCGAGCTCAATGCTCATCCCGGTTTCGATGCCCGTGCCATCGCGCTTTCCGCCGGTACCTGCGAGGCGCTGGCCCGTCACGGCCTCTGGCCGCACCTGGTACCCCACTGCTCCCCCATCACCCATATCCATGTGTCGGATCGGGGCCACTGTGGCCAGACCCGGCTGTCGGCGGCGGAGTATGGTCTACCCGCCCTCGGTCAGGTGATCGAGCTGTCGGCGGCGGGCATCGTGCTGCAAGAGGCGATCGCCGCCTGCCCGCAGATCCGTATGTTGTGCCCGGCCAGGCTTGAGGCCATCGACCCCGACGAGGCGGGAGTGACGCTCGCCCTGGAGGGCGGCGCGCGCTACCGCACCCGGCTGCTGGTGGCGGCCGACGGGGGCCACTCCTTCGTGCGCCAGCATTTCAAGATGCCGGTCAGTCGCCACGATTATGGCCAGAGCGCCATCATCGCCACCGTCAAGACCGCCGAGGATCCCGCCGGACGGGCCTTCGAGCGCTTCACCGATGGAGGGCCGCTGGCCCTGCTGCCCATGCAGGACGGCCTCTCCTCCCTGGTGTGGAGCGTGCCGCGGGACGAGGCACAGGGGCTGCTTGCACTGGATGACGCCGCCTTTCTCGCCCGTCTGCAGCAGGCTTTTGGCTGGCGCCTCGGGCGCATCGAGCGTACAGGCGTGCGCCACCTCTATCCGCTGGTGCTGACGGTGGCCGACTACCCGCTGGCCCAGCGCACCGTGCTGGTGGGTAACGCCGCCCACCTGCTGCACCCCATCGCCGGTCAGGGGTTCAACCTCGGCATGCGGGATCTGGACGTGCTGACCCGGACCCTGGCCCGTGCGCTCGCGGCGGGGGAAGACATCGGCGGCTTTGAGGTGTTAAGCGGCTACTGGCAGCAGCGGCGGGACGATCAGGCCCAGACCGTCTGGCTCACGTCCTCCCTGGCCCAGCTCTTCTCAAACCATCACGCTCCCCTGGTGGTGGGCCGCAATCTGGCGCTCTCCCTGATGGGCAGAGTGCCCTGGCTCAAGGCACCGCTCGCCTCCCGCACCCTGGGATTCGTGGGCGAGGTGTGCGGCCAATAAGCGCTGTCGCCCCGGCGGCAAAGACGATTTCGAGCAAGAGGCACGCCTGTGGGCGTCGCCTCGCAGATCCTGGCGACTCGCCCGGAAAGGACACAAGAGAATGCAGATGCAAGATGTGGATGTGGTGATCATGGGGGGGGGCATGGTGGGCCTGGGGCTCGCTGCCGCCTTCAAGAACCGGGCGATCAAGGTGGCTATCGTGGAAGGCCGGCTGCCCGATGCAACGCTCGGTGAGACGCCGGACAACAGGGTCAGTGCCCTGAGCCTCGCGAGTCAGCACATCCTGCAAGGGGTCGGCGCCTGGGACGGCATAGTGGCGCGCCGCTTGCAGCCCTACGAGAAGATGCAGGTGTGGGAGCAGGACAGTTTCGGCCACATCGATTTCGATGCTGCCAGCCTGCGTCAGGGGGCCCTTGGCCACATCGTCGAGAACCGGGTGATCCAGCTTGCGCTGCTGGACGCCATCGCGGGGGCCAGCAATATCCAGATGCTGACCCCGGCCCGGGCCACCAGCCTGCAGTGCGGGCCAGCGGGCGCCCTGCTGCTGCTGGAAGATGGCCAGGCCCTCTCGGCCAAGCTGGTGGTGGCCGCCGACGGCGCCCACTCCTGGGTGCGCCGTCAGGCCGATATCCCGCTCACCAGCTGGGATTACGGTCATCACGCCCTGGTGGCGACGGTGCGTTGTGCCGAGCCCCATGAGGCGGTGGCGCGCCAGATCTTCACCCCCCAGGGGCCGCTCGCCTTCCTGCCCCTGTGGCAGCCCGACCTCTGCTCCATCGTGTGGTCTGTGCCCGCGGCCCGCGCCGAGGCGCTCTGCGCCCTGGATGATGACGGCTTCAACCGCCAGCTCACCGCCGCCTTTGATGGGCGCCTCGGGCTGTGCAAGGTGGAGGGGGCTCGCAGCGCCATTCCGCTGACCGCCCGCTACGCCCGCGACTTTGCCCGCGAGCGCCTGGTGCTGGTGGGGGATGCGGCCCACACCATCCACCCGCTGGCGGGGCAGGGGGTGAATCTGGGCTTGCTGGATGCCGCCGCCCTGGCGGAGCAGATCCTCATTCATCACGGCAAGGGCGCGGACATCGGCCTGCTCGCCAACCTGCGGGGCTACGAGCGCTGGCGCAAGAGCGAGGCGGCGCGCATGCTGGCGGCCATGGAGGGGCTCAAGCGACTGTTTGCGGGCAGCAACCCCCTCAAGAAGCTGGTGCGCGGGGTGGGGCTTCGCACCGTCGACGGTCTTGGCCCCCTCAAGCAGGGCATGATCCGGGCCGCCATGGGGCTGGATGGGGAGCTGCCCACCCTGGCCAAAGGTGAAAAAATCTAATATTACCCCGGGGTTTTAACAAAAAAACTAATCTGACAGGGCGAGATGCCCCTTCGGGGTGTCAGCCTTTAATGTTGGCGAGAAGCGAAACGTTTTTCTGTAAATTGTGACGGGACGGTAAAAATCAACATTAAATCCCGCAATGGCGCGGTTTTGGCTGTTTTTATCACTGTTTTTGCCTTAGTGTCTGGTGTCAGTGAGTCGGGTGAGGATTAGTTTTTTTTGAGCGGTGCCCCGGCACGCTTGTCATATAATCCGCTCCGTTCAAGGAATCACTCCTGCCCGCCCGGGCGGGAACGAGCACAGAGCTTGTGGTCCGTAGTTCCCGACGAGCCGGGGCGGATTGCGAGTGTTGTCGCGAACGCTTAAGGAAACACAGCGATGATCCAGACTACTGTATTGCATCCGAAACACCTGGAAGCGGGTGCCAAGATGGTGGACTTCCACGGTTGGGAGATGCCCATCAACTACGGTTCCCAGTTGGAAGAGCACCATGTGGTGCGCACCGATGCAGGCATGTTCGATGTCTCCCACATGACCATCGTCGATTTGACCGGCGAGCGGGTCAAAGCCTTCCTGCAACACCTGCTGGCCAACGACGTGGCCAAACTCACCGTCCCCGGCAAGGCCCTCTACAGCGGCATGCTCAATCCGGAAGGCGGCGTCATCGATGACCTCATCACCTACTTCCTGACCGATACCTTCTACCGCCTGGTGGTGAACTCCGCCACCCGCGAGAAGGATCTGGCCTGGATCCGCCATCACGCCATCGACTTTGCCGTGAGCGTGACCGAGCGCCCCGAGCTTGCCATGATCGCGGTGCAGGGCCCCCACGCCAAGGCCAAGGCGGCCAAGGTGTTCACCCCCGAACAGAATGCGGCGGTCGAAGGCATGAAGCCCTTCTTCGGTGTGCAGGCCGGGGATCTCTTCATCGCCACCACCGGTTACACCGGCGAAGATGGCTACGAGATCGTGGTCCCCCAAGAGAAGGCGTGCGATCTGTGGCAGGCCCTGCTGGACAACGGCGTGGCCCCTTGCGGCCTGGGTGCCCGTGATACCCTGCGCCTGGAAGCGGGCATGAACCTTTACGGTCAGGACATGGACGAGTCAATCTCTCCGCTTGCCGCCAACATGGCCTGGACCCTGGCCTGGGAGCCTGCCTCCCGCCAATTCATCGGCCGCGCCGCCCTGGAAGCCCAGAAGGCCGCCGGCAACCAGCCCAAGCTGGTGGGTCTGGTGATGGAAGAAAAGGGCGTGCTGCGTGCCGGCATGCCGGTCACCTTCACCAGCGAGAGCGGCGAGACACGGGAAGGGGTGATCACCTCCGGCTCCTTCTCGCCCACTCTGGGTTACAGCATTGCCCTGGCGCGGGTGCCCCGTGATATCGGCGAGCAGGCCCAGGTGGAGATCCGCAAGAAGCAGGTCACCGTGAAAGTCACCAAGCCGGCCTTCGTGCGCAACGGCCAGCCGCTGGTGTAATCATTGATTGCGGCGAGGGTTGACCTTCGCCGCCCCATTTTTGTTGAAGCGATCCAAGAGCATAAAGGAAGCACAAATGAGCCATATCCCGAGCGAACTGAAATATGCCACCTCCCACGAGTGGGTCCGTGTTGAAGCCAACGGCGAAGCCGTGGTCGGCATCACCGAGCACGCCCAGGATCTGCTGGGGGACATGGTGTTCGTCGATCTGCCGGAAGTGGGCAAGCAGGTGAGCGCCGGTGAAGATTGCGCCGTGGCGGAGTCCGTCAAGGCCGCCTCCGACATCTACAGCCCGGTGAGCGGCGAGATCCTGGCCGTCAACGAAGAGCTGGAAGGCAGCCCCGAGCTGGTCAACTCCGACCCCTACGGCGCCGGCTGGCTGTTCCGCATCAAGCTGGACGACGCAGGCGAGCTCGCCAACCTGCTGGATGCCGAAGGCTACCAGAACGTGGTGGACGAAGAGTAATGCCCCCGGGCCCTGCCAACACAGCAGGGCCCACTTGTATGACTGCCATCCTGCGGCCATGGCGGTTGCAGGAAAGGCGCAGCCTTTGCGCCTTCGGGATGCCCTTGCCGCATTCCCCGTCTGCCCGCGGCGGACACAGAACATGAGTGGAGCCGGTATCGACCGGCTACAGGAACATCAGGTCTTGGCTATCAGGATGTCATGCCAGGACCTATTACCAGGAAATAGGGAAATGACCCAGTCACTGTTTGAACTCGAGCAAAAAACCGATTTCATCCGCCGTCATATCGGCCCGGGTGAGGAAGAACTGCGGGCCCTGCTCGCCACCGTGGGTGCCGAGAGCCTGGACGATCTGATTGAGCAGACGGTCCCCGCCGCCATCCGTCGTCCGGGGCCGCTTGGTATCGGCGCCCCCATGACCGAAGTGGAGGCCCTGGCCAAGCTCAAGGGCTATGCGGCCAAGAACCAGATCGCCAAGAGCTACATCGGCATGGGCTACCACGACACCCACGTGCCCCACGTCATCCTGCGCAACGTGCTGGAAAACCCGGGCTGGTACACCGCCTACACCCCCTATCAGCCCGAGCTGGCCCAGGGCCGTCTCGAAGCCCTGCTCAACTTCCAGCAGCTCACCCTGGATCTCACCGGCATGGATCTGGCGAGCGCCTCCCTGCTCGATGAAGCCACCGCCGCCGCCGAAGCCATGGCGCTGGCCAAGCGCATGGCCAAATCCAAATCCAACCTCTTCTTCGTGGCCGACGACGTTCACCCCCAGGTGATCGACGTGGTCAAGGAGCGCGCGGTCCACTTCGGTTTCGATGTGGTGGTCGGCCCTGCGGGCGAGGCCGTGAGCGAAGAGGTGTTCGGTGCCATGCTCCAGTACCCGGGCACCACCGGTAATGTGGCCGATCTGCGTTCCCTCATTGCCGCCGTCCAGGCCCAGAAGGGGCTGGCCTGCGTCGGGACCGACATGCTCTCCCTGCTGCTGCTCAAATCCCCGGGTGAACTGGGTGCCGACGTGGTGTTCGGCAGTGCCCAGCGCTTTGGTGTGCCCATGGGTTACGGTGGCCCCCACGCCGCCTTCTTCGCCACCCGCGACGCCTACAAGCGCTCCATGCCGGGTCGCATCATCGGCGTCTCCAAGGATGCCCGTGGCAAGAGCGCCCTGCGCATGGCCATGCAGACCCGCGAGCAGCACATCCGCCGCGAGAAGGCCAACTCCAACATCTGTACCGCCCAGGTGCTGCTGGCCAACATGGCTAGCTTCTACGCCGTCTACCACGGTCCGGTGGGACTGAAAACCATCGCCTCCCGCGTGCACCGTCTGACCACCATCCTGGCGCTCGGCCTCACCGCCAAGGGCGTGGCCCTCAAGCACGGAAGCTGGTTCGATACCCTCACAGTACTGACGTCGGACAAGGCTGCACTCATTGCCAAGGCCGAGGGGCTCGGCATCAACCTGCGTGGGGATCTGGACGGTGTGGTCGGTGTGTCCCTCTCTGAAACCACCACCCGAGGCGACGTGGCCGAGCTGTTCGACCTGTTCCTTGGGGCGGGTCACGGCCTCGATGTGGAGGCCCTCGACCAGGCCGCCCAGACTCATCAGGCCATCCCGCAGGATCTGCTGCGCACCGACGCCGTGCTGACCCACGAGGTATTCAACAAGTACCACTCCGAGACCGAGATGCTGCGCTACATCCACCGTCTCGAAGCGAAAGATCTGGCCCTGAACTACGCCATGATCTCCTTGGGCTCCTGCACCATGAAACTCAACGCCACCGCCGAGATGATCCCGGTGACCTGGCCTGAATTCGGCAAGCTGCACCCCTTCGCGCCGCTCAAGCAGACTCAAGGCTACCAGCTGCTGCTGGCAGATCTGGAAGACTGGCTGGTGAAGGTGACCGGCTACGATGCGGTCTGCATGCAGCCCAACTCCGGCGCTCAGGGCGAATACGCGGGCCTCTTGGCCATCAAGAAGTACCACGAGTCTCGCGGCGAGGGGCATCGCGATGTCTGCCTCATCCCGGCCTCTGCCCACGGCACCAACCCGGCCTCCGCCCAGATGGCGGGCCTCAAGGTCATCGTCACCGCCTGTGACAAGGCCGGCAACGTGGATCTGGACGACCTGCGGGCCAAGGCCGCCGAGGTCGGAGACCAGCTCTCCTGCCTGATGGTGACCTACCCCTCCACCCACGGGGTGTACGAGGAGACCATCAAGGAGGTGTGCGACATCGTTCACCAGTATGGTGGTCAGGTGTACCTCGACGGCGCCAACATGAACGCGCAGGTCGGGCTGACGGCGCCAGGCTTTATCGGCGCGGACGTCTCTCACCTCAACCTGCACAAGACCTTCGCCATTCCTCATGGCGGTGGCGGTCCGGGCATGGGCCCCATCGGCGTGAAGAAACACCTGGCACCGTTTGTGGCCGGTCACGCCGTGGTCAAGACCGACAAGGAGAGCCGTGACAACGGCGCCGTGTCTGCCGCCCCGTTCGGCTCGGCCAGCATCCTGCCCATCAGCTGGATGTACATCGCCATGCTGGGTGACGAGGGGCTCAAGAAATCCACCCAGGTCGCCATCCTCAACGCCAACTACCTGGCCAAGAAGCTCGGCGAGTCCTTCCCCGTGCTCTATACAGGTCGCAACGGCCGGGTGGCCCACGAGTGCATCCTGGACATCCGCCCGCTCAAAGAAGCCAGTGGCATCAGCGAGATGGACGTGGCCAAGCGCCTGATGGACTACGGCTTCCACGCGCCTACCATGAGCTTCCCGGTAGCGGGCACCCTGATGGTCGAGCCGACCGAATCCGAATCCAAGCGAGAGCTGGATCGCTTCGTGGAAGCCATGACCGCCATCCGCGCAGAGATTGCCCGGGTACAGGACGGTCACTGGAGCCTCGCCGACAACCCCCTGGTCCATGCGCCGCACACCCAGGACGACGTGATGGATGCAGAGTGGAACCGTGGCTACAGCCGCGCCGAGGCGGTCTTCCCATCCGACGCGGTGCGCGCCAGCAAGTTGTGGCCGTCGGTCAACCGCATCGACGACGTCTATGGCGATCGCAACCTGTTCTGCTCCTGCGTGCCCACCGAGGATTACGCCAAGTAATCGCGGCGCCTGATCACGGACATTTAAGTTGGAAACCGTGACATTGAAGTTGGAAACCGACAATTGAGTTGGAAACTCAAAGGCCCTGCAACAGCAGGGCCTTTTTATTTTGTGCGGTGATTATCTGTAATTAAATTACAAAAATGATCTCGGTTGGATCTTTCAAGCAAGTCAGGGTCTACCTCTTGTCAATGGCACACACAAAAGCATCATTGCCATTGATGCAAAAATAATGGGCATTGATATTGACTCAGTAGCGTCAGATGCGACACACTGTAACTGCATCATTAACGATGAAGAGATTTTTTGTGAAGCTGAACCAAATTGCCACCATCAGTGCTGGGCACCCCTATCGCGGCAAGATCCCGGAGATCGATTCCGGCAGCATGGCCGTGGTGCAGATGAGAGATGCCTCGCCAGAAGGGGGGGTTGACTGGTCTGCCTGCCTTCGTTCTGAGCCTACCAGCAAGAAGGAGCCTGATTGGCTGCAAACCGGCGATATCTTGGTGGCGGCCCGTGGCAGCACTAACTATGCCGTGCTGGTCGATACCGGGCTTGCATCATTGCCCGCCGTAGCTGCCCCTCACTTCTATGTGGTGCGGTTGCATAGCGAGGCGCTCAGTCCCGAATTTCTGGCCTGGCAGCTCAATCAGTCCCCTTGCCAGCGTTATTTCGAACTGCACGCCGAAGGCAGCGCTGCAAAAAGTATTCGCCGTCAGGTGTTGGAGGAGGCCCCTATCGGCATCCCATCTCTTGCGAGACAAGCCGCCATCATGAAGCTGGCCCACAGCCTGCGTGAAGAACGGAACCTGATGCAACAACTGCAACGTAACGGCGAGCAGATGATGCAGGCCATCGCTGCCAGCCTGCTCGAACAATCCGATCAGCAACCGAAATAGTTTCGCTGAGCAGCCCATTTTTCCAAGAAATACCCAAGGAATTGTGACTTATGACTACCTCGATAAACCAGGACGATATCAACAAGGCCCTCTGGTCTGCCTGCGACACCTTCCGGGGCACTGTCAGCCCTGATACCTATAAAGATTTCGTGCTCACCATGCTGTTCCTGAAATACATCTCCGATGTCTGGCAGGATCACTACGATGGCTACAGGGCCGAATATGGTGATGAGCCGGAGCTCATTGAAGAGATGCTCAAAAACGAGCGCTTCGTGCTGCCCAAACAGGCCAGTTTCTACAGCCTGTTCGAGCGTCGCTTTGAACCGGGCAACGGCGAGCGGATCGATCAGGCGCTGCACGCCATCGAAGAGGCCAACGGCACCAAGCTCAAAGACGCGGGCAAGAGCGTGTTTCAGGACATCAGCTTCAACACCGACCGCCTCGGCGAAGAGAAGCAGAAGAACACCATACTGCGCCATTTGATGGAAGACTTTGCCAAGGATGAGCTCAACCTCAAACCGAGTCGGGTTGGCACCCTGGATGTGATCGGCAACGCCTACGAGTATCTCATCAAGAACTTCGCCGCCAGCGGCGGCCAGAAGGCGGGGGAGTTCTATACCCCGCCCGAAGTTTCCGATCTCATTGCCGAGCTGCTGGAGCCGATACCGGGCGACACCATCTGCGATCCGGCCTGTGGCTCGGGGTCACTGTTGATGAAGTGCGGCCGCAAGGTGGTGGCAAACCATGGCGAGAAGCACTACGCCCTCTACGGTCAAGAGGCTATTGGCTCTACCTGGTCGCTGGCCAAGATGAACATGTTCCTGCACGGGGAAGACAACCACAAGATCGAGTGGGGCGATACCATCCGCAACCCCAAGCTGCTCGATAAAAACGGCGACCTGATGCGCTTCGATATCGTGGCCGCCAACCCGCCTTTTTCGCTGGATAAATGGGGTTATGAGGAGGCGGGGAACGATAAGTTCGGTCGATTCAAGCGCGGGCTGCCGCCCAAAACCAAGGGGGATTACGCCTTTATCCTCCATATGATTGAAACCCTCAAACCCAAGACTGGGCGCATGGGGGTGGTGGTGCCCCACGGCGTGCTGTTTAGGGGTTCCAGCGAGGGGAAAATTCGCCAGCAGTTGATCGATGAAAACCTGCTCGATGCGGTGATCGGCCTGCCAGATAAGCTCTTCTACGGCACCGGCATCCCCGCCGCCATTCTGATCTTTAAAAAGCAGAAGGTGGATGACAATGTGCTATTTATCGATGCCAGCCGCGATTTCAAGGCGGGTAAAAACCAGAATCTGCTGAGCGCGGACAATATCGCCAAAATTGTCGCCACCTACCGCAATGGTGGCAATGTCGATAAATACGCCTATCTTGCCTCGCTCAAAGAGATCAAGGAGAACGACTACAACCTCAATATTCCCCGTTATGTGGATACCTTTGAGGAGGAAGAGGAGATCGATCTGCTGGCGGTGCGGGCCGAGCGCGAGCAGCTGAAAGCCCAGCTGACCGAGCTGGAAAGCGAGATGGCCAACTATCTGAAGGAGTTGGGATATGGCGCGTGATTCAAAATATCCAGTAAGCGTTAAAGCTGGTAAGCCGACACTTAGCTCGCGCCCCCACGGCTGGCATCTCATTAGTTTAGAAAAGTGTCTCAATGTAGAAAATCGTAAAGTAGATGTACTGGATGACCAAGAATATGATTTGGTTACCGTAAAACGATCTCGTGGAGGTGTCGTAAGACGCGAGCACCTTAAAGGAAAAGATATTTCTGTAAAGTCTCAATTCTATATTCACGAAGGTGACTTCTTAATCTCAAAACGTCAAATAGTTCATGGTGCATGCGGAATTGTGCCTAAAAAATTGTCTGGTTCAATAGTATCAAATGAATATTGCGTGATGACAGGAAAGCCTGGTTTCCATCTACCATATATGGAGTTTTTATCTGAAACACTATATTTTCAACAAACCTGCTTCCATTCAAGTATTGGCGTTCATATTGAAAAAATGATTTTCAAGGTGGAAAATTGGTTTAAATGGCTATTCAATATCCCACCAATTTCAGAGCAAAAGAAAATCGCCAACATTCTCTCCACTTGGGATAAGGCGATCAACACCACCGAACGACTACTAGCTAATAGTCAGCAGCAGAAAAAGGCGCTGATGCAACAACTGCTCACCGGAAAAAAGCGCCTGCTGGATAACAATGGAGTTAGGTTTAGTGGGGAGTGGGAAAGTAAGTCTCTATCAGACATAGCAGAAGTCTATCAGCCAAAGACTATATCGCAGTCAATGTTGACTGAAACTGGTTATCCCGTTTATGGCGCAAACGGAATTATTGGCCTCTACGAAGAATTTAATCACGCAACTGAGCAAATCGCGGTTACTTGTCGGGGTAGTACATGCGGCGTTGTTAACTGGACTCAGGCTCAGTCATGGATTACAGGGAATGCAATGGTTATTAATACCGATAATTTTCCCGCTATAAGTAAAAAGTTCCTCTTCTATGTATTGGATGGAAGCAATCTGTCGTACTTAATATCAGGATCTGGCCAGCCACAGATTACGGGAAATATAAAAACTCACGTGGTGAAAATTCCCGCACTAGAAGAACAACAAAAAATCGCCACCATACTCTCCACCGCCGATCAAGAAATTATTGCCCTGCAACAAAAGCTCGATGCCCTAAAGCAAGAGAAAAAAGCCCTAATGCAACAACTGTTGACTGGCAAACGGCGGGTCAAGGTGGAGGAGGCCGCATGAAAAAAGTGACCCTTCACCCCATGACCGAGGCCGACGTTGAGTGGCTGGAGCAGCGGCTGATGGACTATGGCAATGACGACTCGATGCTGAGTCTGTCGGCACTCGACGGCTTTCTGACTGCCGTGCTCTCCGGCCCCGAGCTGGTATCACCGAGTCAGTGGTGGCCGGTACTCTGGGGCGGCATGCCCCCCGAGTGGTCATCCGAGCGGGAGATGAAACGGGCGCTGGACCTTATCATCGGCCATATGAATATTCTGGCCCATACCCTCTGTTATCAGCCCGAGCACTTTATACCTGTGTTGATGGTCAATCTTTTCGAAGAACAAGAGATCTGCAACGCCGAAGAGTGGTGCTTTGGCTATCTGCGTGGTATGGCGCTGGGGAACTGGCCTGCGCTGCCAGAGGAGCTGGATACCTGGCTTGAGGTGATCCGCCTGCATGGCAGCGATGACCAATTGCCACTGCTTGCCAGCCTGTCGCTGCCGGAACATCAACAGAGCGTGGCCGAAGTGGGCCCTGCCGCGTTGAAATTGCACGCCTATTTTCTCGCCCAACGGGGGCCAAACAGGGGGCCTGTCGCGGTGCCATCGGTGAAACCGGCAAAGGCCCCTGCCAAGGTCGGGCGCAATGAGCCCTGCCCCTGTGGTAGCGGCAAGAAGTACAAGCAGTGCTGTTTGCACTGATCAGGCGCTCGGCCCGTACCCTCAGTGAGGGTGACGGCCAGGCGAATGGCGAGCCTTGGTTGCATCGCATCACCATAAAAATTAAATAAGATAAACAGTCAGTTAGGGATAAACATGAAATTACAACAACGGATGGAACGGCTGGTCAACGCGGTATGTGAAGGGATGTTTGAGCGGGAGGAGGTGATCTCAGTGGCGCTGCTGGGTGCCTTGTGTGGTCAGAATACCTTTCTTTACGGCCCACCCGGCACGGCCAAAAGCCTGATCTCCCGTCGCATCGCCTGTGCCTTTGCCAATCCGGCCTACTTCGAGTATCTGATGAACCGGTTCAGTACCCCCGAGGAGGTCTTTGGCCCCATCTCGATCAAGGCACTCAAAGAGGATCGGTATGTTCGTAAAACCGAGCATTATCTGCCCCAGGCCGATTTCGCGTTTCTGGACGAGATATGGAAATCGAGCCCGGCGATCCTCAATACCCTGCTGACACTTATCAATGAGCACACCTTTCGCAACGGCGAACAGATCGAGCAGGCCCCACTGAAAGCCTTGGTGGCTGCATCAAATGAAACGCCCGATGCCAATCAGGGGCTGGATGCGCTCTATGATCGCTTTATCATCCGCCTGATGGTCGGGCCCATTGAGCAGTCTGATAATTTTGAACGATTGCTGGCGTGCAAACCGACCGAGGCGGCCATCAGGGTTGATGACTCGCTTATTGTGAAGGCCGATGAGTGGGCTAAATGGCGAGAGCAACTGCATGAGGTGAGTTTGTCACCGGAAACCCTGACCATTATTCGCCTGATCCGCAGTGAACTCGCCACCAAATATGACAAACTGAAGGTCTATGTTTCCGACCGCCGCTGGCAGCGGGCGACCCAACTGCTCAAGGCCGCTGCCCTCTTTAATGGCCGCAGCGAAACCAATCACAGTGATGCCTTGCTATTGCGGCACTGCTTGTGGACCCATGAAGAGAACCGTCTTGCCGTTAACGATATCGTCGAGCAAGCCGTTAAGGATACCGGTTTTGACAGTGGTATTAATCTCGCGCAGATTGATGCCGAAAAAGAATCATTGGAGAAAGAGATCCATAATGAACTTTTCAGTGCCACTGATATTTACGATACACAGATTATTAATGGGCACGCTTTTTTCAAAGTGAAGAACGACTTTGATAATACTAGGATTAGTTCTTACATTTTTATTCCATTGGATAACCTTAAGAACACACATGAATTCCACCCGACAAGTGAAACGGGTAATGAACTAAATTATATTGTCTGTCAATTTGATGGCCAGGGTACTTGTCGGATATCAATGAAGAGCCGATATGGCAGTTTTAATTTCAAACCAGAAGTTCTCTTCCATAAAGGTGACAAGAAACCAAATATTAACAAGCGGCTTATCACCTCATTGGCTGAGTCGGTGGCAAAAACCAGAGAACAGCTTATAGCCACTCTGAATAAGATAGAAAAACAGTGCCAAGGCTATGAGAAAAAATTGGCATCCATTTTCGTTCCTGCCCAGCAGAGCGCATTGGCTATTGATGGCATTACCGAGCAGATTGCTCGGCTCAAATTGCGTATCAAAGATTGTGAACGGCTGGAAGCCTTATGCAAATAAGTCAGGTGGAGAGTGCGTCGCTTCTCGCTCACAGAGAACTCCGCGACAGCTATGGTGGATTGCTGGCTCACTCCAGCTCGCTGACCAGCCAGGTCTCGCAGCACATCGAGGAGTGGAAGAGAGATACTGAGGCAGCGTTGACCAACGAGTGTCCATTCGCTGAGCATGCCCACAAGCTGAACCATTGGCGAAGAGAGAGTGCGCTTGGCGATATATCCAAAGCCTCTTTTCAAGGGGCGGTGAAGGATTATCTCGCGCTCTGTAAAGCCAGCCAGCACCCGGTGGACCCGCCATTTTGGCAAAAGCAGGTTGCCGATAGTTTCGCTCAGGACGTAGAGCAGCCGAGAGAGGATAAGGCCGTCAGTTGCCAACTGCTGGCTACTGAATGGCAAAAGGTGCTGGATAAAGCCCGCAATAGTTGGGAGCTGGCCAGGATCGAGCAGCTGCGTCGCCAGTTAATGGAACGATTGGAGAGCATGCTCAAGCTGTTGCAGCAGTTGCAACCGCTGCTTGAAGCGTTGGGGCTGGATCCGGGGCGACTGGTTGATCTCTCCAGTGGCCAGCTCTCTGCCCAAGATCTGGCCCAGTTCCAGAAGTGGGCAAGCTATCTGGCAAACGACAAGGGGTTGCATGCGTTATGCGACTTGCTCGGCAAGATCCGGCAGATTGAACTCTCCGAAAAGATTGAGCGGGTGAAGGTCAACCAC
The DNA here is from genome assembly GCF_027707425.1 of Aeromonas sp. QDB63. Classification (NCBI taxonomy): domain Bacteria; kingdom Pseudomonadati; phylum Pseudomonadota; class Gammaproteobacteria; order Aeromonadales; family Aeromonadaceae; genus Aeromonas; species Aeromonas sp. QDB63. The sequence continues at coordinate 9,565 of NZ_JAPCIS010000007.1, read as the reverse complement.
GTTCTGGATCTCTGTCTGCCCGATATCAACTCCCGAGAGGAGATAGTGGGTATTAGGTTGGGACGAGATCTGGAGCATGTATTGCCCAGCGAGAAAGCCCTGTTGGCTGATGACGAGACCGCATTGCTGTTTGATTTGAAGTTCGTCGAGTCACGACTGATGAGCTTTGATATGGCAGGTATGCAGACTCAACATCTGCATGTTGAACGAGAAGAGGAGAGGCCGGTCAACGAAGAGGAGAAGCGCGGCCCCATGATCCTCTGCGTTGATACCAGTGGCTCGATGAGCGGGGCGCCCGAGACGATCGCCAAAGCGATGACGCTATTTCTGGCAACCAAAGCGAGAGAGGAGCAACGCCCCTGTTACCTGATTAACTTCTCTACGGGTATCAGGACCTTGGAGTTGAGTGGAAAATGGGGCCTTGCGTCGATAATCGACTTTCTGAAAATGTCGTTTCATGGTGGTACTGATGCGGCACCAGCCCTTGGCCATGCGTTGAAAACCATGGCCGCAGAGACCTACCAGAAGGCCGACCTGTTGATGATTTCTGACTTCATCATGGCGGATCTGCCACCGGAGACCCTGGCAAATATCGAGCAACAGCGTGGTAAGGGTAACCGCTTTTACTCTCTGGTGGTCGGCTCTGCTTATATGGTTCAGCGGCTAAAGCGCCTCTTTGACCATGAGTGGGTGTATAACCCGACGACGAGTACCATTCATGAGTTGATCGGCTTTCAGCAAAAAATTGACAACCAGTTTGAGGCATCCCCGTTATGAAGGCCTTGCCGAAATTTCAAGAAGAGTACAGCGCCAAGATCCCAGCCCTGACCCTGCTGACCCAGTTGGGCTGGTCTTTCTTCTCCCCTGAACAGACGCTGGCGGCACGGGATAACAAGTTCGATCAGGTGGTGCTGCGCCAACAACTGCGCAGCGTACTGGCCGAGCGCACCTTTGTGTTTGCGGGCAAAACCTATCCGCTTTCCCCTAAGTCAGTGGACAATCTGGTCAGCGAGCTGTGCAGCCCGGCCCTGAATGAAGGGTTGCAGGCGGCCAACGAGCGGCTCTATAACCACTTGCTCTATGGCATGTCGGTCACCGAGTTTGTTGATGGCAAGAAGGTGAGCCCAACCATCCCCCTTATTGATTGGCACAACCCGCACAATAACCGCTTCACCTTCACCGAAGAGTTTCGGGTTACCCGCGCAGGCGGCATCGAGTCGCGTCGCCCGGATATCGTCTGCTTCGTCAATGGCTTGCCCTTGGTGGTGATCGAGGCCAAGCGCCCGGATGGCAACGCCAAAAAAGGGCCGACCATCAAGGAAGGGATCTCCCAGAGCCTGCGCAACCAGCGCCCGGATGAGATCCCGCTGCTGTTTGCCTACAGCCAGTTACTGCTCTCCATCAATGGCATCGAAGGGCGATATGGCACCTGCGGTACGCCGGAGAAGTTCTGGGCCGCCTGGCGTGAGGAAGACATCGGCGATGGTGAGATGACAGCCATCAAGAATCAGCCGCTCTCATCCGAACAACGCTCTGCCCTGTTTAGCCACCGGCCCGCCGCCGATCTGGGCTGGTATCAGTCCCTGGTTGCGGCTGGCGAGCTGGCGGTCAGCGATCAGGATCGGCTGCTAATCAGCCTGCTTTCCCCGGATCGGCTGCTGGAGATGACCCGCCTGTTCACCCTGTTTGACAAGAAGGCGGGCAAGATAGTCGCCCGCTACCAGCAGGTGTTTGGCATCAAGCGGTTAATCGAGCGTATCAACCAGAAACGTCCCGATGGCGGGAGAGAAGGTGGGGTGATCTGGCACACCACCGGTTCGGGCAAGTCGTTCACCATGGTGTTCCTCAGCAAGGCGCTGATCCTGCATGACAGTTTGAAACAGTGTCGCCTGCTGGTGGTGACCGACCGGGTGGATCTGGAGAGCCAGCTCAGCAAGACCTTTGCCTCCAGCGGTGAACTCGCGGGCAAGAAAGATAAAGAAGCGGCCATGGCTACCTCGGGCAAGCGGCTGGCCGAGCAGATCGGTAAGGGCAGCGAGCGGATCATCTTCTCGCTTATTCAGAAGTTCAACTCAGCGACCAAGTTGCCGGAGTGTATCAACAAGAGCCCGGATCTCATCGTGCTGATCGATGAGGGCCACCGCAGCCAGGGGGGCGAGAACCATGTCCGCATGAAGCTGGCATTGCCCAACGCCGCGTTTGTGGCTTTTACCGGCACGCCGCTTCTCAAGGATGACAAGACCACCAATAAGTTTGGCCCCATCGTCCATGCCTACACCATGCAGCGGGCGGTCGAGGACAAGACGGTGACGCCGCTGCTCTATGAGGAGCGCATTCCCGATCTGGAGGTCAACGAGCGGGCTATCGACAGCTGGTTTGAGCGCATAACCCAGGGGTTAAACGAGCAGCAGCAGACCGATCTGAAACGCAAATTTGCCCGCAAGGGCGAGATCTACAGCGCGGAAGATCGCATCAAGCTGATTGCGTTCGATATCGCCAGTCACTTTTCAAACCACATTGTCGAGGGGCTCAAGGGCCAGCTGGCCTGCGATAGCAAGGCATCGGCGGTGCTCTATAAAAAGTACCTCGACGAGGCGGGGCTGTTCGAGTCGGCGGTGGTGATGAGTCCGCCCGACAGCCGGGAAGGCAACACCGAGGTGGATGAATCAACCACCCCGCTGGTTACCCAGTGGTGGAAGGATAATGTCGGCACTCAGGATGAGCAGGTGTATTCCAAGGCGCTTATCGAGCGTTTTGCCGATGAGAATGATCCCCTCAAGTTGCTGGTCGTGGTGGACAAGTTGCTGACCGGCTTCGATGAACCAAAGAACACAGTGCTCTATATCGACAAGCCACTCAAAGAGCACAACCTGATCCAGGCGATTGCGCGGGTCAACCGGCTGCACCCGAAGAAGAAGTTCGGCCTGCTTATCGACTATCGCGGCATCTTATCCGAGCTGGATACCACCATCGGCAAGTATCAGGATCTCGCTTCCCGTACTCAGGGCGGCTATGACGTTGACGATCTCAAAGGCCTCTACAACCAGATGGGCACCGAATATAAGCGGCTGCCTCAGCTCTACCAGACCCTGTGGAACATCTTCGCCGGGGTGAAGAACAAGCAGGATATCGAGCAACTGCGCCAAGTGCTGGTGCCCAAGATGGAGGAACTGGACGGCGAACTGGTGGATGTGAACCTCAAGGTGCGAGAAGACTTCTACGAGGCGCTCACGGCGTTTGCCAGTTGCCTGAAAGTGGCGTTGCAGTCGGCCTCTTTTTTCGAGGACAGCGCCTTTAGCGAGGCGGATCGTCGCCACTACAAAGAGACGGTGAAACAGCTCTCCAGCCTGCGCCAACTGGTGCAGCAGGATGCAGGTGAGAAGATTGACTACGACGAATATGCCGAGCAGGTGAAGAAGCTGCTGGATAAGCATGTGGTCGGTGTAGAGGTCAAAGAGCCGGGTGGCGTCTACGAGGTCGGCAAGATGGGCCAGCAGCAGCCAGAAGAGTGGAACGAGAACAAGACCCGCAACGAGACCGACATCATCAAAACGCGGGTCAGCCGCATGATTGAGCAGGAGCTACGAGATGACCCTTACGCCCAGGAAGCCTTCTCCAAGCTGCTGCGACAAGCTATCGAGGAGGCAGAGAAGCTGTTCGAGCACCCGCTCAAGCAGTACATGCTGTTTCGGGAGTTCGAAGAGCAGGTGCAGGAGCGCCGCCTGAGTGACATACCTGACGCCTTTGCTGGGCATCGCCACGCTCAGGCCTACTTTGGGGTGTTCAAAAAGGTACTGCCGGAGGTGTTCGCCATTACCGACAGCCAAGTACAGGATAAGTGGATAAAGCTGGCCTTCGAGATCGATACGGTCGTGGATGCGTCTGTGGCTGAGCACTCCATCAACCCGCAGAACATCGAGGCGGGTATTCGCAAGCAACTGTTGCCACGCATGTTCCAGGAGTGCAAAGCAATCGGCAGTGGTATGGAGCAGGCCAAGAAGATCGTCGAGATGGTGGTGCAGATCACCCGAGTCGGCTTGAGCGGAGTCTGATCAGATGAATGTGCCTATTCGGGCCAAGGGCGATGCTCAGCCCCAGGCTCCAGCTCCATCCTTTAGCTTTCGCTACGGCGATGAGCGGATCGCCTTCGAGCGGGTGCAACGGAGACAGGCTAGCGGCAAGGTGCTTATCAAGGTGCATCCCGATTGCCGCGTCGTGGTCTCGGCCCCGCGTGAGGCGGCTGATGATGCGGTTCTCGCAGCGGTCAAGCAGCGCGGACGCTGGATCTACGAACAGTTACGCGATTTTCGCCAGCAGTTGGAGCACGTCACCCCACGCCAGTACATCAGCGGTGAGAGCCACTATTACCTCGGCAAACAGTACCTGCTCAAGGTGATCAAAGCCCCTGATTCGGTGCAGGGGGTCAAGATGTTGCGTGGCAAGTTGGAGGTGTCGGTCAGGAGCCTAGTCACTGATAGCGCAAAGAGAGCCGAGAAAGTCCAGGCACTGCTCGCTGACTGGTACAAGGCTCGTGCCAGGGAGGTGTTTGCCAGACGACTCAATGCCATGCTCGATCAGGCCATCTGGGTTACCGAGCGTCCGCCCCTGCGCATCCTGACCATGCAGACCCAGTGGGGCAGTTGTTCCCCCAATGGCCGGATCACGCTTAACCCGCATCTGGTCAAAGCGCCCCGCGAGTGTATCGATTACGTGATCCTGCACGAGCTCTGCCATATTGCTGAGCACAATCACAGCGAGCACTTTTACCGGCTGATGGGTCAGGTGATGCCCGGTTGGGAAAAGACCAAAGCGAAGCTGGATGGCATGGCTAACCGCTTGTTGACGTGAGTTATCCGCTCGTCAGTCACCCACAGCCCGGCAGGCCACCCTTGCCGGGCTGAATTTTTTGTTATGGATGCATTGATTACTCTTCGCATGGAGCCTTTTGTAGCCAAAAACGGACATTTTTTCTGAGCGGAATCATCAATCGCTTCAGAATAATGTTCTATATCCGCCATCCTCTTATGTCAAAAAAGGAATAAAAAACATTTACTTATTATTTATAAAAATAAATATTCGTGATTATGTATGCTTATGTGATTTTTTATAACTATATGTTTTTTAAGGTGAAAAATGAAATTGTGTTGAGTGTGGCATTTTTGCCATGATAGCGTCGATAGTTATTATTTATAAAAATAAATAAGTTAAAACAATGGCTTACGCTCGCTCTTGCGGTTGACGATCCCCTACCCAGTTACTAGGTTGTATGCAGGTCAGGTAGGAGTAGTCATGCAGCAAAAAACGGTTCAGCAGCCCATCGTCACCGATGCGGAGATCGCAAAAACAGAACGGTACAACCGCAGTATCCAGGCTCGGGGGTATCGGCCCTGGGTCACGGTGCGGCAGTCCCATACCTATGGTCAGGGGCAGATTGTGTATAGTCACAAAACTCGGCGTGAGCATCATCTGCTGAGTCGTGGCGAGAGGGCACCATTTTTCTATTTCGAACGCGATCCAACTGTTATCGACATTCTCGAACAGTATCCGTTACCACTGCATGAAACGCTCAAAATTGCGGCATCTCTGCACATTGTCCATCCTGGTAATTACATCGATCGAGTTAATTATGGGGGCCGTATCCCTGCCAAAACTATGACTCAGGATTTTGTCGTGCTGAGGCAATCCGATAGTGGTAAAGCACGATTGACAGCATACAGCTTTAAATATTCTGATGCACTGGATCCTGCGATCACAAGTCCCCGAGTCGTTAATCGAACACGAGCAAAAGAGAAAATTGCCCTTGAGTATTGGCGCACTCAAAATATTGATCATGTGTTGTTAACGGAAAAAAGCTTCAATAAAACACATATATATAATCTGGAATTTCTACGTGAGTGCTTTGATATGCCTGAGTATATTCAGGTATCTGAGACCATATACCTCATTGTATTGGGACGTATCAAACATCACCTGATTGCCCATCCCTCAAATACGTTGTTAGTGTTGATCCAGCAGGTGGCCAAGGAGTTGAATATTTCTGACGTGCAGGTGAAATGTGTATTTCAATATGCAGTTTACCATGGTGTTATAATCGTTGATCTTACGCAACGTTTAGAGTTGTATAGGCCTGTGCCATTCAACGAGGTGGTTCATGCGAGTTAACCAGAAACTGATCACTAATACAAATGGTGGTTCAGAGTTTCTGATTGTCTCTATTTGTTATGACATGGGGTTGTTAGGGAAGGTGCGAATAAGTCATATGGCACGAGAGCATTTACTGGTAACCCATTGATATTAAATGACTAAAATTTTCATTTTTTGTTCGTGGGATACTTGTTCGCACTTTCCTTAGCTGTAAGTGAATTATTGGATGGGCCACCAAAACGGCCGATTAATCTATTAATAGAGAACGTCGAGTCTAATATTGAAAGTGGTGAGTGGACTCTGGCTGAACATCAATTTCCACAAGTTTTGTTTTTCTCTGATAGTGAGCTAGAACCTCAATGGATCAAGATTCGCAATGAGAGACTGGCTGTAATTAGTCCGCTGCTTAGTCAGCCTGAATTGTTACATTGCTATTTATATGGTGATGCAAGTGGTATATTGAAAACGTTGATTGAAAATTCCGGTCGAAGTAGGAAATACATTTGTGCTCAATTGAACAGTTATTTCATTTTTGGTTCATTTCCAAATTCATTGCTCCCACACTATTTTAATTGTGGCAGCAACTTTCAACTGCCAGATGTGCCCTTAGGTCAGAGAGCAACCAAGAGCGGCCCAATTACGCGATATGGTACACCATATCGTGGCATTACACGGCGAGATATTATACAGATTGAGCGCTTTTCAAAATCTATTAAATCTGGCTCGGAAGTGAGGTTGTCAGAGCTATACTTTGACTATTGTTTGAAATATGAGTGTGTCAATGTTTTACCGAAGGGTGTTGAGGATTGTGACATAGCAGAACCAATTAAAATGTTACTTCATAGGGAAGATTTAATATCACCAAGAATATTTAAATATCATCTAAAAAAATTCGTCAGTAATCTCACGTTCCTGAAAAAACGAGTAGGCAGTATTAATTATTCTCGTGACCATGCAGGAAAGCCTGGTCTTGCCCGTGCGGGCCTGAGGGGGCCAACGTCACGATATGAAATAGACAGTACTATTGCCGATGTTTACATCCGTTACCCGTACAGTAACGATGAACTACTGAGTACTGGAAGACCGGTTATATATTTTGTCGTTGATACCGCCAGCAGTATGATTGTTGGATTGCATGTCGGTTTCGACTCGCCTTGTTGGCATGGAGCAAGTCAGGCTCTATTCAATGCGATGAGCAGTAAGCAAGCGTTTTGTAGGCAGTATGGTGTGGAGATCGAAGAGGCTGACTGGCCCTGCAATTTACCATGTCGTGAATTAACGTTCGACCGGGGCTCTGAGAATACTGATACCAATATTTGCAGCCTGCTGCGCGGACTCATTGGTATCACAGTCGGTAATTTTAATGCCTATCATCGCGGGGATATGAAAGGCCAAGTGGAGAAAACTTTCGACATTATTCAGACTCTAGCGATCCCGTTCGAGGCAGGCAAGGTGGTTAAGTATCCACATAAGGAGGATCAGCACGCATCTCGTCGCCCCCTGCTGACGTATGAACAGTTCATGTATCGACTCATTAATATCATTATCTATTCAAATAATCATCGTCAGCGCGTGACCTCGCACAACCTAGAAATGTCACGTGATGGGGTTGGTTTTACTCCTCGTGATGTATGGAACTGGGGTCTGAAAAATTCAGTGATGGTGAGGCCTGTTCCCATAGACCGCCTGCGATTTGCGCTGTTGCCAGAGGATGAGGCTACGGTGCGTGCTGAGGGGATATTTTTTCGAGGCCTTTACTATAGCAGTAATGAAATTGTTCGAATGCAGTGGCTGGATCAGGCGAAAAATCTCGGACGTTTCAAAATCAGAGTCAGGTACATAGATACATGTACTAATTATCTTTGGTTTAAAACTGAGGAGAGTGATGAGGTCTATCAGGTTGAGCTGACAGATCGCAGTGAGGCATATCGGAATCAGGTTTGGGCAAATGTCATGCATCGCCTGTATATTGTTAAACAACAATTGGCTGCGTTGGATGAGAAGAGATTCAATGCTCGCGCAGTGTTAGAAATGGACTTTCGCGAATGTGATGAGGTAATTCGAAAAACTAATCGTGGACTGAAAAAATCCACTGCAAAAAATATACAGTCAGGAATGAAAAGCCATAAACAGGTCGAAGGGAACTTGCAACGTCATCATGAGGAAATGGCTATTGCTGCTGATTTAAGAAATCCATGTCAGCCAGATAATTATATTAAAAAAACACCCAGTCAGAACCTTGCTGATCCGACAATATTTACAGTTCAGGAGAAATAGTCATGGCCGCACCTCAATATTACCCACATCCCAATTCAAAATATCGGGGAAACCCCTATATCGAGGGGCTTGGCTTGCCGCTCTCAACGGCACAATTTTATGCGAACTGTGAGATCCCTTTTCAGTGTGATCTGGATCTTACAGGGGTGGATGAATCGCTGCATTCATATTTTATCCGCACTGCCATAGATCAACTGGCGGACGTGTATACCTCCCCAGATGAGGCGTACCGTTTATATGACCAGATACGACGGATGATCGAGGCTGGGTATGCTCGACGCAATCCAATTGGGGCCGATGTACGCCGGATATTAGCTGCGATTGATCGTGACAAGGCCGAGCCATGGAAAGCTTCACATGTATTGGAACTAGAATTGTCAGTTCAGTATAGCCTGTTACTGCTAGGGCTCAGTGGACGTGGGAAGAGCACGATGGTTAGGCAAATTTGCCAACAGATACCACAAACGATAGAGCATGATCGCTATACGGACATGCATGGTCACGAAATTATTGTGAGTCGAGTGCAGGTGACCTATCTGTACATTGAAATTCATGATCGCCGTGGCCAAAAAGCACTTTTGCTGAACTTGTTAGAATCACTCGACGCTGTCACTGGTGAGAGTTATAGCCATACCCATAGAAACCGCTCTGTTAATGAGTTGATTTCGGTAGTGCAAAAATCGTTTATCGGCCATGGGGTTGGTTTGCTGATCCTTGATGAAGCGCAGAACCTGGCCAGGTCTGCCAAGAATGAAGTGATCAGTAACAACGAGAAAACGACCATGAAATTTTTAGAGGAACTATTAAATCGAGTGGGGATCCCGTTGATGTTTGTCGGAACATTGGCCACGATGAAATTGTTTGATAGCGAAATGACGCTAACCCGCCGAGCAACTAAAAATGGATTTATGCAGTTGGTGAGCTGCGATATACATAGCTCATTTTGGCTGCGTTTTATCCGCCTGATATGTCAAACCAGATTTCTGAAAAACCAGAAAACATCAGAGGATGTATTACGCCAACATATACATTATTTGAGTGCCGGTATCCCGGCTATTGCAACCAGTCTAAATAGCTGTTCCGAATAGTAGATCACCGGAGGAAGGGAACTCAGTCCAGTTTGTGCGATCTGATTAGTCGCTAA